>JAFVRA010000125.1 GCA_017504545.1 Clostridia bacterium
GTGGATGAGTAGTCCGTAATATCTTTGATTTAAAAGCAAAATAATATTGTTACCGCCGGTTATAAAGGTATCATTTTGTTTAAAAAGGGTCGTCGAGGCGCCGACCCCTACCGATTTGTGCGTGTTTGATATTTTGTCTGTAGGGGAGGGGTCTCCCCTCCCGTCTTGCCTAACGCAATGTCACAGGGAAGCCTTCCCCAGCGGGGAAGGTGGCAGACACGGAGCGAAGCGGAGCTGGCTGACGGATGAGGAGAAAAGTTAGCTTACTATCAAGACTCTCCTCATCCACCGCAAGCGGTCCCCCTTCCCCGCTGGGGAAGGCTTGGTTACGGTTCTCGCCTTGTAATTCGGTGTTATTTTTTGCTGTAGCGGAGGGGCTTGCTCCTCCCGTCAGCGTTTATTTTTTATACTGCTCAAGCAATCTTGCTCTATAAGCTTCAACATCGTTTATCTCTTTTGCCTTCTTTAAGGTGTACTCCGACATTCTCGCGCGGAGCGAGGCGTCGCTGATTATAGAAAAGAGCTTCTCTGCTATCTCGCTATCGTCGTCAGAGAGATAACCGTTCTCGCCATCGTCTATCAGCACCTTGAGTCCGTCAACGGGTGTGCTGACGATCGGCACTCCGAGCGCCATCGCCTCAAGCGCGCACATCGGCGTTCCCTCCCAGCGCGACACCATTACCATTGCGCGTGCGCTGTAGAGTATCTTCAGGGGGTTGGAGCAGAAACCGAGAAAATCTACGTTTCCCTCAAGTCCATACTCTCGGCAGAGAGCCTTCGTCTCTTCCTCAAGATCTCCGTTGCCGACCACGGCTATCTTCACGTCGCTCTTGAGCTCGCGCAGCTTCGCGGCTACTGCCATAAGCCTTTGCGGATTCTTCTGCTCGGTAAGTCTGCCTACGTAGGCAACGTCGTAGGAATACTCTGCGGTATCCTTCTGCATCTTCTTATAGAGCGCGTCAATGCTGATGATGTTGTAAAGCACCTCGCTCTTGTGAGCGACGCTCTTTCTGAAGGCGTAGTCGTTCATCGCGCTCTCGGACACCCAGAAGATGTGCTTTGCCTTCTTCGCGGCGTAAAGATACGCCACCGATTTAGGCGAGAGACCGCGCGCGGTTACAAAATTGTTGTGAACGTGCGATATAAATGGAGTCTTCTTGCAGGCAAGAGCGGCGGTAAAGCTCGCTCGCATATCGTGCGCGTGGACTATATCGGGGCGCACCTCTGATATAACTCGCGAAAGCTCAGCCCTTGAAAGCTCGGATAGCGGCGCAAACTCAACTCCCCTCTCCTCAAGTGCCTCGCGTATCTGCCCGTCGGGGCTGCAATACACCATTCTTACGTCGGGGTAGCCGCGGAACATCTCGATTATCTGACAGACCACGTTCTCAGCGCCCGAAAATCTGTTTGAATACAGCACGTGCAGTATCGTCATTTCAGTACCTCTTTATAAATAGCGGCAAATTCGCTTCTCACTATCTCCTTGGAGTAAAGCTTTGCCTCGGCGCGATTGCGCTCGGTGATCTTCTTGCACTCCTCGGGGTTTTCCATAAGGAAATCTATCGCACGCGCAAAGTCAGCGGGCGACTTCGGCGAGCAGAGCAATTTCTCGTTTCCGATAAGATCGCGAATTCCTCTCGTGTCGGCGCCGATGCAGACGATACCGAGATCCATCGCCTCAAGGAGCGCTCTCGGCACTCCCTCGCGGAAGGAGGGCATCGCGAAAATATCCGACGCACACATTACCTGCGGCATATCGGTCCTGAAGCCGAGGAAGTGAACTCTATCCTCTACTCCGAGCGACTTTGCAAGCTCGCGAAGCTCACCCTCTCCGTCGCCCTCTCCGCAGATGACGTAATGCACCTTCTCGCTCTTTGCAAGCGGAAGCGCCTCTATTATAACTCTGTTGTTCTTGTTCTTGTTGAGTATTCCCGCGGAAACAATGGCAACCGCATCCGAGGGAAGTCCGATCGAAGCGCGCAGAGCCTCTCTGTCGCACTCTACCGTCTGTCCGACCTCAACGCCCGCGCCGTGTATCATATAAAGCTTGCCGCCCTTGCGGAGCTTCATTTTCTTAGCGGCGTTGTAGTCCTCCTCGATTATGGTGACCAGCGCGTCTGTCCAACGGGACATTATATGCTCCTGAAGCTTATAGACCGTGCGGTTGAGCAGGGGCGCGCCCTTGAAGAAAAGAAATCCGTGAGCCTCGTAGATAACTGTGCCTATCTTCATTCTTTTCGCGGCAAGGCGCGCGAGCATTCCGCCGATGGGGGTGGAGCACTGAACGGCGTCGAATTTTTCCTCGCGAAGTATCGCGAGAAGCTGCTTGTACGCCTTTATATTGCTTTTGTTGAAGGGATTACTGCGAATGTCTATGCTTCTTGCCTCGCAAGGAGTTGCGGTCTTGTAATCACCCACGAAGGATGAAAAATCCGCCGCCCATACGACCTCGTGCCCTGCCTCGAGCAGAGGCTCTATCTCGTTTTGAAAGCCGAGATTATAGGTCTTTACCTTGTTGGCTACCAAAAGTATCTTCATAAATTATAAAATTCTCCCTACGGTCTTACTTTTTACTGTAATCAGTTCCGAACACGGCGTCGATGCAAAGCAGAGTAGCGTTGCCGCCGTACTCCATGTGCTCGTCCTTGAGCTTCTTTGCCTCTGCCCTCTCGCTCTCCCAATCTATCGTCTTGATGCGCGAGAGAAGCGCGTCCTCGTTTCTCACAACGCCGCCCGGCATCACGGTCTCCATATCGAAGTAGAAGCCTCTCTGCGCGCTGTATTCCTCAAAATCGTAGCCGAAGCAGATTATCGGCTTTTCAAGGATAGAGTAGTCGAGGATAGTCGATGAATAGTCCGAGATAAGCAGGTCGGATGCTATCATCAGATCGTTTATTCTCGGGTAGTCGGTGCAGTTGATAACGAAATCGTCAAACTGCACGTTCATAAGCTTTGTGGTATAAGGATGTGTGCGAAGCAGCACTACCCACTCGTCTCCAAGCTCGCTCTTCCATCTCTGCCAATCTATCGGGGGAGCAAGCTTGTGGCTCGCGCCGCCGTCGGTGCTGTCGCGCCAGGTGGGCGCGTAGAGCATTACGCGCTTGCCCTCGGGTATTCCGAGCGCCTCTCTGAATTCTCGAGTTTTCTGCTCGTCAGCCTCGTAGAGCGCGTCGTTTCTCGGGTATCCCGACGTAAGAAGCGACTCGGGCAGGAGATTGAAGTCTCTTATTACGAAATCGCGCTCGTATTCTCCGTTGATGCAGAAGAAATTAACGTGCTCGTAGTGGAAATCGTTTCTCTTGCTGACCGCGTTGCCTACGTGGTTGAGGCTCGCGCCGTGCCAGGTGTTGAGATAGATAGTATTCTTCTTCTTAAAATGCAGAGCGCGCTCGATGTTAACGCAGGATATCCAATACTTTGCGCGAAGCGCGGTAAGGAAATACTTAGGCGTGTCTATCTCGATTTTTTCCGCGCCCTCGATCTCGTACTTCTCTGCCTCGCGGAGCGCCCATACCACGCGGTAGCGTGAGAGCATTCCGAGCTCTGCCATTTTTTCATATATCGCGCGGGGGCTGTCATTGTAGCGGAAGCCGTGACCGTTCATCAGCACCAAATTTTCGTCGGTGCGGATAAACAGACCGATAAATTTAAAGACCGCGCTCATAATAACTCTGTAGAGCGTCTGTATAAAGGTGTTGTGCTTGAGCAGATGCTCGAGCCATTTTTTAAATTTTCTCATATCCTCTCCCAAATCAAAAGGTCAGACCGATATTTTTACACTTTCTTCTGCGGAAATAACTATATACTCAAAATCAAGAGCCTCGGTGTTCTCGTAAATAAGCGTTCCAAAGCCCTTCTTAGCCATTGAAACGAAGGGCATAAGCAGCTTTACGCCAAAGCCGAGCAGACGAGAGAGTCGGCATTTCTTTCCGAGTCCCTCGGCGATACCCATCGCCATCTGCGAGGTATTCATATACTCTCTGTTCTGAGGGAAATATAAGCCCGAAAGCTCTCTGTCTATCGCCATTTTCACGAACGACGAGAGGTTGTCGATGTATATCATGCTTCTGCGGTTCTCTACCCTCGGGAAGAAGGGGAGCTTTCTCACAAGCGACACCACGCTGACGAAGTTGCCCTTGCAGCCCTTGCCGTAGACCATCGGCGGACGGAGCGTGCAGATCGCGAAGTCCTCTGATGCAAGCTCTGCCATTCCCTCCTCTGCCTCCATCTTAGAGCGGCCGTAATTGGTCTTAGGGGCGAGAGGCGTGTCGGGGGTTATAACTCCCCGTTCGATGCCGTAAACGCTCATAGAGCTCAAAAATATCAGCTGAGAGACGCCCTCGCTCTTCGCCTTGCGGGCGACCTCGAGCGCGAGGTCGCGGTTGACCTCGTAATAGAGGTGCGCGTTCTCGCTCGTCTCTTTTCTGTGGGCGATGCCCGCAACGTGATAGACTACGTCGTAGCCGCTAAAATCATGCTCGCGCCAGTCCTCTCTCTGCATATCAAGCGTGTCGGTCGAATATTCCTCGCCGTATTGCTTCAGATATTCCTTGAAGCTTTCGCCGATGTAGCTTCCGCTTCCGGTTATCAGTATTTTTTTCATTTTTCTCCGTCCTTATCCTCAGAAACAGCGCTCTTAGGCTCACTTTCCTGCTCTGCCTTTGCCTTCTGCTTCTCTATCTCGCCCGTGCCGCCCTCGACTACTCCGTCGGACTTGAGCACCGACGTGATAGTGCCGAAGAAGCACTTGCAATCAAAGCCGAAGCTCATTCTCTCGATGTACTCGCCGTCGAGCTTTGCCTTTACGGGAATCTCAAGCTCGTCTCTGCCGTTGATCTGCGCCCAGCCGGTAAGTCCGGGGCGGACGTCGTTCGCACCGTATTTGTCGCGCTCCTCGATAAGATCGTACTGATTCCAGAGCGCAGGGCGAGGGCCGATAACGCTCATACTGCCTGCGAATATGTTAAAGAGCTGGGGGAGCTCGTCAAGGCTTGTCTTGCGAAGAAATCCGCCGACCTTGGTTATCCAGCGCTTCGGATCGTTCAGCTCGTGCGTGGGCGCGTCGTGGGGGGTATCGGTGCGCATAGTTCTGAACTTGAGTATGTTGAAATGCTCCTTGCCGCGTCCGACTCTCTTCTGCTTGAAGAATACGGGGCCCTTGCTGTCGATCTTGATCGCAATGGCGATAACGAGCATCGGCAGGGATAAAACAACTATTCCCCAAAAGGACAGAAATATATCTATAAGTCGCTTAAAAATCTTCTTATACATCTTTTTCTCCATATTTTCCAATTTGAGTATTTTTTAAATTCAAAAATACGCATAATTAGCGATTTTAAAGTTTTCCATAATAATTATAGCACCCCCGACGAAAAAAGTCA
>JAFVRA010000126.1 GCA_017504545.1 Clostridia bacterium
AAGGATTTTCCCGCGCTTCCCGTTGACTACGGTTATCGCGACTCCAAGAATTTCTGGTTCCACAGAAAGACAAAGATGAGAGCCGAGCTTCTTCAGATGCGTCAGGCTTCTCTTGAGTCTGTTCGATATGCCGCAGACCGCATGGACGATACCGTTAAATTTACCGACGAGGCGCTTATGACTATTCTCGGTGTTCCGAGAGTATTTCTCTCTGTCGTGCTCAAGGGCTGTGTTGCGTGGGCGAAGGAAAACAACGTGACGCTGATCACCGCAGAGCATATGAAGATAATCAACGATAAGCGCGCTAAAGAGAAAAACAAAAAATAAAGGCGGTATAGATATGTTTTTGTCTAAAAAGGGATTTGCAAAGGTCTTGATAATGGTGATATGCTATATTGCCTTGGGCAGCATATCTATAGCATTTTGGGTGTTTTTTGCGTTCACGGGTATAAAGGCGACCTTTATGTTGGTGCTCGGAATAGTGCTGTATTTTCTTTGCGCTCTGATAGCGCTGTGGGGACTTTACGCCGAGGGAAAGGGAAAGCTCTTGAATACCGCGCAAAAGCTCGTCCGCGTTGAACTGTGCCCCGCTGAATTTATAGAGCAATACAGGGCGCTGAGAAACTCGTCCGAGCTTGTTATAAGCAAGCCGAGCTTTGAAGTTTTGCAGATGCTTGCGATCGCATACGACACTCTTGACGACAGAGAAAGCTGTATTGCGACGGTCAAGGAGATGATCGCCGCCGCACCTGCTAAGAAAAAGGTGCAGGCAGAGCTGTTTTACGTCTCGATACTTTTCTCATACGAGAAAAAAGAAGAAGCCGAGAAGCTCTTTAACGATCTGCAGTTACGAAAGCTTGACGCGGTGAGCAGAATGATGGTAGATTCCATTCTCAAGAGCGATCGCGCTATGGTTATGGGGGATTACAAGACGGTTGAGCTATATAATCTTCAGCTGCTTGAACGCTCCTTCCCGAAGCTTGACAATTTAGGCAAGCTTATAGTAAATTACAAGCTCGGCGAGGTCTACGAGAAGCTCGGAGAGACAGAAAAAGCGCTTGCGCGCTATGAATACTGCGCCGCAAACGGCGGGGAGACTGCTATCAGGACGGCGGCGAGCAGGGAAATAGAGAAGTTTCAAAAGAAAGATACGTGATGACGTGGAGTAGTGCTTTTCTCAAATACAGAAAGGACAGAGGCAATTCTCTGTCCTTTTTGTATTATAGCCTATCAATAAGCGTACTCGTCGCCAAAGTCGGGGATCTTGACTACCGCGCCAGAGGGGATCTCAAGCGGGTGATCCATGCCTATCTCTACCCACACCGAGATCGCCGAGGGGTTGTATATCCTCGTCTGATCTGCCGAGATAACGAGGTTCTTTGCGGCGGTGCAGTATTCCCAGATCTCAAGGTTTGTGGCGTACCAAATGTTATCACAGCCGGATATACTCTTGCAGAACTCGTCGAACTTATCCCACGCGTTATCGCACTCTATGGATATTGAGTGAGTCCACCAATAATAGATAGAGAGATAAGCGTTGACGGTAGCGTCTCTGAAGCGCTCGAAGCGCTTGAGTGCCTCGGGATCGTAGTAAGAGGTCGTAGGAGACCAGAAAAGGAAGTCGGTGGGGAGCATTGTAGATCCCGTAGCCTT
Source organism: Clostridia bacterium (assembly GCA_017504545.1). GTDB lineage: Bacteria > Bacillota > Clostridia > Oscillospirales > CAG-272 > HGM12713. The sequence continues at coordinate 1,654 of JAFVRA010000126.1, forward strand.
GCCCATTCTTGAATATACCACGCCGAGAGAGCGAAGCTTATCTGCGATCTCAGTGCCATTTACACCGTTGGGGTAGGACATTCCGCGCACGAACTGTCCGCTCGCTTCCTCGAGAACGCGTCTGTCCTCAAGCACCTCGTATATGAAGTTTGACTCAGCTACGTGTGAGAGGTGAGGGTGAGAGAAGGTGTGAGAAGAGACCTCGTGGCCGTCGAAGAGGGAAGCCAATTCGTCCTTTCTGAGATACTTAGGACGGTCGAGCTTGCCTGCGTTGAGGTGGAAGGTGCCTTTGATACCGTATTTATTGAGTATCTCTACTGCGCGGCGGTCAGAATCTCTGCCGTCGTCAAAGCTCATTGTGAGCGCTTTGCGCTTTCCGCCGGGGAAGTATCCGAGTCTTATTCTTTGGTACATATTATTTCTCCTTATCTATTTGTCTATGTCAGGTCATTTCTACCGATTGAAGTCTTCCGTTATGTATAGGAAGAAGATCGATGCATAGCTTTCGGTGGTGAGGGTTAAGGTCACCTACTGTGCGGCGGTGATACGCCACGTACCACTTATCCTTAAAGTAGAAGGCGCTGTTGTGACCGGGGCCGTCGGCAAGGTCTGATGCCTTGAGAACATCGCCGTAGTAGTTAAACTTTGAGATGGGACTGTCGGAGATAGCGCCCTTGACGCAATAGGTGCCGTTGGTCCAGCTGCCTGAGGAGTACATAAGGTGATACTTGCCGTCTATCTTCATAACGTATGGCGCTTCAACGTAAGCGTCGGGAGTTATCTCGCGTGCGATACCGTCAAAGGCGGGCTCGGGCATCCTCTCAAAGCCGTCCAGAGTCTCGTTCATTTTGCAGACCATCATGTGCCGCCAGCCGCCGTAGTAGAGATATATCGCGCCGTCATCGTCCTTGAAGAGATGCGCGTCTATCGGTTGGGCATTATTATATATAGCGTTTATCAGCGGTCTGCCGTCGGCAAATACGTTTCTGAAGGGTCCCGTGGGAGTATCGGCGACACCAATATAAAGTCCGCCTATCTCGCTCTCCGAGCGGATGTTGTTAGCGGCAAAGATAATATAATATCTGCCATCCTTATCTATCACGGTAGGCGCCCAGATAGCGAAGGTCGCGCCGCGATATGTGTCCATGTCAAGAATATTGCGATATATCTTGAAGCTTGAGAGATCGTCGGTTGTAACGAGATCAAGATTTTTCTGCTCCTCGAAGGGTAGGGAGTTGGTCACGTACATATAGACCGTATCGCCGTAAACACGGGATTCGGGATCGGCGTACCAGCCGTCAACTACGGGATTTTGCATCTTCCGTTCTCCTTTGGCTTCTTTTCTTAATTATAGCACTTTTATATCTAAAAATCAAGTTTGCAGCAAAGATTTTTAAAGAAAAGTAATATTAAAAAATTAAAAAAATAAACTATGTTAGTTAAAGAACAGTTTACAAAGCGTTTATATTTACTTGGTAAAATATAAGCGACAAAATTTTTACTTCAAAGGAGATATTGTGATGAAAGCACAAAATCAGAACAAGCTTATATCGGCAATTTTAATGACAGCTTTGGGCGTTCTCTTCATTATTTTCAAGAATGAAGTTATCAGTATCGCAATGACCGTGCTTGGAGTACTTTTGGTAGTTCAGGCGATCCTCGATTTCATACATAAGGCGTACGTTTCGGGTGTTGTCAGAGCGGTTATAGGCGCTTTGATACTCGTATTCGGACTTGGAAATCTGCTCGTAACAGTAGCTCTCTACGTTATCGCTGCAGTTCTTCTCGTTTACGGTATCCTTCAGCTCGTTGGAGCTCTTAAGGCTCTTAATAAGAAGTCCAAGCTTCTTGCTAAGATCTTCGCCTTCCTCGAGCCTGCAGTTTGCATCTTCGTTGCAGTTTGCCTGCTCTTCAACCAGGGCGGAACTGTTGCTTGGGTATTCATCGTATCGGGTATATTCCTCATCATCGACGGCGTTATCGCGCTCATCGATTGCGTTGCTAACAAGTAATAAAACAAGAAAAGATCACCCGAGACATCGGGTGATCTTTTTTGTTTACTTGACAAGGAGGAGACTTGATGTTATAATAAATTTAAGAAAAAATTTGTTTTTTTAAAAAAATCCCCTTGCGTAAGGTATTGCTTGTGACGCGGCGTAATGTGATATAATAAGCTACAGGAGGTGAAAAGCTATGTCAAATTACTATACGACAGGAGAAATAGCTAAGCTCTGTGGCGTTACCGTCAGGACGGTGCAGTATTACGACAGCAGGAACATACTCGCACCAAGTCAGCTTTCCGAGGGCGGCAGAAGACTCTATTCAGAGAGCGATCTTGAGAAAATGAGGATAATCTGCTTTCTGAGAGACGCGGGCATATCTATAAGCTCTATAGAAAAGCTGCTCTGTGAGGAGCATCCCGAAAAGGTGATATCGCTTCTTTTGGATCAGCACAAGGATGAGCTTGAGGGCGAGCTTGCAGAATGCAAGAGAAAGCTTGAGCTGGTTGAGGAAATGAGGCGAGGGCTGAGGAGCGTAGAAAATTTCTCGGTTGAATCTATCGGAGATATAGCAACGGTTATGAACGCTAAAAAGAAATTGAGAAGGATTTACGCGACAATGCTGCTCACGGGTATTCCCGTTGAGATACTCGAGATCGGAGCGGTAGCTCTGTGGGCAACGACGGGCATCTGGTGGCCTTTTATTCTATCTTCCGCCCTTGCGGTATTTTACGGCGTGTGGATAAGCAGATTTTATTTTAAGAGGATCGCATATATCTGCCCCGAGTGTCACAGCAAATTCAAGCCTCGCTTTCGTGAGGCGTTCTTCGCAAATCATACGCCGACGCTCAGAAAGCTGACCTGCAGCTGCTGCGGTAAGAAGAGCTGGTGTATCGAAACTTGTGCCGATGACGATTTCAGTAAGGAGAAAAAGAATGAAGGCGATAAGAACTGAAGGACTGACCAAATATTACGGTAAGTCAAGAGGTATAGTTGGAGTCGATCTCTCGGTCGAGGAGGGCGATCTCTTCGGCTTTATAGGCCCCAACGGTGCAGGCAAAAGCACGACTATCCGTTTGCTTCTCGGGCTGATAAAGGCTACCGATGGGCGCGCTGAGGTATTTGGCAAGGATGTTGCAGGCAGCAGGATAGAAGTGCTCTCAGAGGTGGGATATCTGCCCTCAGAGGCATCCTTTTATAACGGAATGAGAGCAGGAGATATAATCTCGCTCTCGGCTTCATTGCGAAAAAAGGATTGCAGGGAGGAAGCGAGGGTGCTTTGCGAGCGCCTTGAGCTTGACATAAGCAAAAGGGTAGAGGAGCTCTCCTTAGGAAACAGAAAAAAGGTGGGCATCGTCTGTGCCATGCAGCACCGCCCTCGCCTTTATATACTTGACGAGGCTACGAGCGGACTTGATCCGCTTATGCAAAGAGAGTTTTACTCGCTTATCAGAGAGCGCAACGCCGAGGGCGCGACGGTATTTCTCTCCTCGCACAATCTCGACGAGGTACAGAGGTATTGCAGAAGCGCCGCGGTGATAAGAGAGGGTAGGATACTCGTCAGCGATAGCGTCGAGAAGCTTGCATACACGGGCGTTAAGCGCGTAACTCTCAAGGGTACAGCGCAGATGCCGAGTCTTGATGGAATAAAGGATATCAAGACCGACGGTGGCAATATAAGCTTCCTCTATAGCGGCGACAAGCGAGAGCTGATCGCGCGTCTTGCCGAGACGCCATTTGAGGATATAACCCTGACGGATCCCGATCTTGAAGAGGTGTTTATGCACTACTACGAAAGGGAGGGCAACTGATATGACTATCTTTCTTCACGAAATGAAGCGCGGCAGGCTGTCGCTCATCATCTGGTCGCTCGCGCTTTCGTTTATGCTTGCGGTGTGTATCGTCATATACCCCGAGATGTCCTCGCAGATGGCGGACTTGAGCGATATGTTTGCGGATATGGGAAGCTTCTCCGAGGCGTTTGGTATGGATCAGGTGAATTTCGGGGATTTCCTCGGATATTTCTCTATCGAGTGCGGCAATACGCTCGGCCTTGGCGGCGCGTTCTTCGCGGCTATACTTGGAATTTCGGCACTTGCCAAAGAGGAGAAGGACAGAACCGCGGAGTTTCTGCTCACACATCCCGTCTCCCGAGCGAGAGTGCTTACCGAAAAGCTTGCAGCCCTTGTGGCGCAGATATTTATCCTCATCGCTACGGTGCTTGCGACATCGGCTGTCTTTATACTTATCATCGGTGAAGAAGCACCCGTGGGGACGGTGCTGCTGCTATTCCTCTCGTATTTTCTTATGATGGTAGAGATCGCCGTGATAACCTTCTGCATATCCGCATTTATCAAGCGCGGAGGACTAGGCATCGGTCTTGGCGTAGCAGTTGGATTTTATTTTCTCAACATTCTCTCAAATCTTACCGACGAGGTCGAGTTCTTAAGGTATATCACTCCGTTTGGGTACGCAGATGGCACGGATATCGTTGCGAATGATTCTATTGACGGCGTTTGCCTGCTCGTTGGTGCGATCATTTGCGGAATTGCTTGCTTCCTTGCATATTTCAGATACACAAAAAAGGATATTTCATAAAAAATAGCCCGTCTCCGAAAGGAGACGGGCTATTTTTGTTAATTTGATCAGCTATGAGAGGGGAGATCCTTGATATTAAGCGTGATTACCTCGCTTCCCGCGACGTATATCTTCTCAACCTTAGATTCTTCCATGAAGAACCATTCGCTAAAGCCCCAATCCTTCATGGGAGTATTGGGAGATTCGGCGGTAGAGTAATTCTTCATACCGAGCGGCCAGAATACCGTTATGGGATCAACGAGCGCGTAGAACGAGGTGTTACCGCCCTGATAGCCGTGGTGGATTACCTGTACGGCATCGGATTTGAGCGATTCCTTGTATATAGAGGTGATCGCCTCGGTCTCGGTAGGATGGCTGTCGCCGGGGAAGAGGATAGATCTTCCGGCTATCTCAAGTCGTCCTACTACCGAGGAATCGTTGAGGTTTGCGAGAATGATAGGCTCTACCATTTCAATAGTAGCGAAAACGGTATAGACAGCGTTTCTGATATAGAATACCTGACCGGGATGCGCGATAACTATCTTAGTGTCCTTGAGCGTAGCAAAGAGCTTGTCGATGTAGTCCATATTGCCTGCTTCCATATTTGCAAGCTGCTTTTCACTTACCTTGCTCCATATTATCTGCTCGACCGTGTAATTTTCGAGGAATTTATCATTGTAGATAAGCGAGTACAAGAGGCCGAAGTGGTCGCCGTGAGCGTGGGTTATTACCCAAGTCGCGACGGTAATATTGTTGGGATCGTCCGCTAAGGATTCCATTACCTCAAAGAACTGCGCTTTTCCGGTGCCGGCACCCGTGCCGCCGTCAAATATCATAAACGAGCCGTCGGCAAGCTTGATAACGTAGCTCATTCCGTTCTGAACTTTGTTGCTATCCTCAAGTCCTATCTGAGTGATGGTCGCCTCGACACCCTTGTCGGTATATACGTTTTCAACCTCAAGTGCGGGGAGATCGTAATTGCCCGACTCCTCAAGAGTAACGCGCACTTCGTTGCGAGAAGCGAAGTACATAGTAGTCAGAATGTATTTGTCTGACGTGTAGGTAGCAAAAAGATTCTTGCCGATAGAGTTGTCGGTGTAGGGAGTAAATCCATCTGCGGCTATCTTGTTGAGATATGCGTTGTACTCGTTCTCGTTGGTTTTTTCGATAACGATGGTCTGCATACCGTAAGCGCCCTCGTAAACGTCTGAGAATGATCCGCCCTCGTAAACGGGAATGGATTCGAGTATTTCCTTTTGAGAGAAGGAATAGTTCCAGTCGCCCTCAAGGATAAGCTCGCCGTTCTTGAAGTTTTTAACGAGGAGAGCCTTAAGAGAAGCGAGCGCGGCATTTGCGGTATCAAGATCGTGGAAGCCGAGCACGTACTTCTTGTTTATAAGCTCCGCGCGGAAATCGCTGTAGGAGAGCTTGGAGTAAAGCTCGCCTGCCTCATCGTGATTGGTGGTGCCTACAAGAATAGCAAACTCATCGGGATCGTAGCTTTCGTTGTGCGCGATAAAGTCAGTCGAGATGGAGGGCATTACGCCTGTGATCTCCTTGAGCATATTTCGTACGTTGATGTAGAAATCAAGCTCGCGGCGCGTAGCGTTTTCGGGGCGAACTATCTTGCACTGATACTTACCGTCGGCAAATATTCTGAGCTTGCCGTCGTTGTATTTAGAGGTCTCCGAGGGAGCCTCGGTCTGCTGATCCGTGGCATCGGTAGCATCGGTAGCATCGGTGTCTTCCTTGTTGCAGGCACAGAGCAGAAGAACTGCCAGAAGAGCCATAATAAGCGCTAATAATTTGATTGAAGAGGGCTTAAATAATTTCATAAGCGTTATCCTTTCGGTCAATGTGTGGGTATCTCTTTTATAACGAGAGTAACTACCTCGCTACCCGAGACGTATATCTTTTCTACGCTTGAGTTCTCGTCAAAGAACCATTGGTTGCATTCCCAAGTAGTGAGAGGCGCGTATTCTTCGGTGCCGATCTCGTATCTGAGCATTCCTACGGGCCAGAAGACTATGATGGGGTCAAACAGCTTGTAAGCCGTGGTGTTTCCACCGTTGTGTCCGTGATGAATTACCTGAAGCAGATCGCACTTAAGCTCCTCACCGTAGAGCTTGACGAGGTTGCCCGTCTGCGTGGAGTCGCTGTCGCCGGGGAAGAACATTCTTCTGCCGTCTATCTCAAGCAGACCGACTACGCAGGAGTCGTTATAGCTTCCCATTACGAAGGGCTCAAGCATCTCGGAGGTCGAGTAGACGGTATATACGGCGTTGCGGATATGGAATTCCTGTCCGGGAAGCGCGTTGTGTACTATAACGCCGTCAAATTTGAGTATCGACTGGTAGATTATCTCTGCTGCCTCGAGGTTTTCGTCGCAGTTGGCTATCTGCTTGTCGCTCGTTCTGTTCCAGATGAAGCGCTCGACCGTCAGCTTGCTGAGATATTCGGGCTTTGCTGCTATCTCGCGCAGAGAGAACGCATGGTCGTTGTGCATGTGAGTAAGTACCCAAGCGGCTATCGTGATATGCTCGGGATCGTCTGCAAGCTCCTCAAGAGCTGCCATAAGCAAGGGTGAGCAGTTCTGCGCGCCGCCGTCGAATATCATAAACGATCCGTCGGCAAGCTTCACTACGTAGCTCATTCCGTTCTGTCGTCCCGTGCTCTCAAGTCCCACCTGAGTGATGGTGGAATCGTGTATTACCTCGTAGCTCTCAGTTGCCGTGGGGGGAAGGGGACTTTCATCGAGAAGCTCTATTATAAGTCTCGTCTCCTTCTTTATAGGAGTGTGAATAGCCGTGACAGTATGCTTTTCCGAGACGTAGGTAGCAAAGAGATTGTCGCCTATTTTATTGGTCGTATAGGAAGTAAATCCGTGCTCGCTTTCCAAGGAGGCAAGATAGCTTGTATATTCCTGCTCGGTGGTGCTTTCTATCACAGCCGTGCTTGAGCCGTTTCCGCCGTCCGCCATACCTACGATATTTCCGCCGATATAGGTGGGGAGAGAAGCGATGATGCCGTCGGTCTTGTAGGAGAAGCACATATTGTCGTTACAGATGAGACTGCCGTTGTCAAGACTCTGTGAAAGCACCTTTGAAAGTTGCTCGATTGCGGTAAGCGCGGTGTTCAAATCGTGGAAGCCTATAACCAGCTTTCTGCCGATAAGCTCGATGCGACATTCGCCGAAGCCGAGATCCTTATAAAGCTCGGCAGATTCGCCGTACCCCGTCTTACCGACGACGATCGCAAATTCGTTTTCGTTGTAGCTCTCGCCCATGGCAAGAAAGTCGGTGGTAAGCTTAGGGCGCTTTCCCGTGGCGGTATTCAGCGCGTCTCTGAGTGCGTCGTACACCGTTCTCTCGTCGGCACTCGCCTTCTCGGCACGAATTATCTTGCAGGCAAAATCACCGTTTTCAAATATGCGGTTGATGCCGTCGTCTACCGGTTGCGTAGGCGTTTCGGTAGCACCGTTGGTTGATTCATCCGTGCCTTGCTCATTGCCGTTGCAGGCGACGAGACAGGTAAGCGTGAGCATGAAAATAAGTGAGAGAGTAATAATACGAATAAAATTCAGTTTTGTTTTTAACATATTTTCCCCTTTTTTTTTATTAATATCATCTTAATTATATCACAGTTTTATATCTCTGTCAATAGTAAGAGTACGGGACTTTGAGGCTCGCGGATCGCAAAAAAGTGAAGTTTTTTTGAAAAGTTTGTGATTATTATTGTAAAAGCTTGTCGTTTGTGGTAGAATAAAATATCAGTTAAAATGGGTATTAGTATTTTCTATGAGCGTATGAATTCAAAAGAAGGGCAGGTGAGGTAATGAAGACCTATCGCGCGGGTATTGATATAGGCTCTACCACGGCAAAGCTCGTCATAATCGACGAGGAAAACAAAATAATATTTGGAGAATACCGACGTCACAGAGCGCAGATACGTGAGGTGCTTGCCACTCTTGCATCGGAGGCGAGAGAGTGCATAGGAGAGTGCGCGCTCAAGGTCAAGATCACGGGCTCGGGAGCTCTCAACCTCGCCAATTCGCTGGGAATAGGCTTCGTTCAGGAGGTAGTGGCGGTCGCCACCGCGCTCAAGAGCGTAGCACCCCAGACCGACGTCGCTATCGAGCTTGGCGGCGAGGATGCGAAGATCATATACTTCACGGGCGGCCTCGAGGAGAGAATGAACGGCGTTTGCGCGGGCGGCACGGGATCCTTTATCGATCAGATGGCGGCGCTCCTTCAGACAGATGCCGAGGGACTTAATCGCGAGGCACAGAACTACAATATGATATATCCGATCGCGGCAAGATGCGGAGTTTTTGCAAAGACAGACATTCAGCCGCTGATAAACGAGGGCGCGACAAAGGCAGACCTTGCCGCCTCTATATTCCAGGCAGTAGTAAATCAGACTATCTCGGGACTTGCCTGCGGAAAGCCGATACGCGGATGCGTGGCATTCCTTGGCGGCCCTCTACACTTCCTGCCTGAGCTCAAGAAGGCTTTTATAAGGACGCTGAAGCTCACACCCGATAAGATAGTTGACCCCGAGCAGTCGCATCTCTTTGCGGCAATGGGCGCGGCGCTTGAAGCAGGCGAGGAGAGCGCGATAGAGATCGACGCCTTTCGTGAGAAGCTCACGCTTGATTGCGGAGTTACATTTGAGATGCCCCGACTTGAGCCGCTTTTCTCGGACGAAGAAGCGCTTGAGATATTCAAGCAAAGACACGCGAGGGCGGTGCTACCTAAGGGTAAGCTTGAGAGCTACGTCGGAAACTGCTATCTCGGTATAGATGCAGGCTCTACCACGACAAAGCTTGCGCTTATAGGCGAGAGCGGTGAGCTTTTATTCTCGTATTACACGAGCAATCAGGGAAAGCCTGTCGATACTGCGGTATCGGCGCTCAAGGAGATGTTTGCAAGGCTTCCCGAGAGCGCTAAAATAGTCAGAAGCTGCTCCACGGGCTACGGTGAGGAGCTTTTCAAGGCGGCGTTTTCGCTTGAAGAGGGCGAGGTCGAGACGGTGGCGCATTGCACCGCCGCAAAATTCTTCGATCCGCTCGTTGACTGCGTGCTTGACATCGGCGGTCAGGATATGAAGTGCATTAAGCTCAAGAAGGGCGAAATAGACAGCATCCTGCTCAACGAGGCTTGCTCGTCGGGATGCGGCTCGTTTATTGAGAATTTCGCGAATTCTCTCGGATACAGCGCAGAGGAGTTTGCGCGCGAGGCGCTTTTCGCGAAAAATCCCGTTGATCTCGGCACACGGTGTACCGTGTTTATGAATTCAAACGTAAAGCAGGCTCAGAAGGAGGGAGCAACAGTCTCCGAGATCTCCGCAGGACTTGCTTACTCGGTAATAAAGAACGCGCTATTCAAGGTAATAAAGCTCTCGGACGCCTCTGATCTTGGCAGCCACGTGGTGCTTCAGGGCGGTACGTTTTATAACCCTGCCGTGCTTCGCGCCTTTGAGAAGATAACAGGCGTTGAGACGACCTGCCCCGATATTTCGGGACTTATGGGAGCGTTTGGCGCGGCGCTTATCGCAAGGGAGAGATATTGCGGTCAAGAGCCGACGATACTTTCGGCTGACGAGATCGCATCGCTTACATACACCACCACGAGCAGACGTTGCGGCGGATGCACTAATAACTGCATGCTGACCTTCAACAAGTTCTCGGGCGGTCGCACTCACCTCAGCGGCAATCGCTGTGAGCGTGGCTCGGGAAGCACGAAGGGGGTAAGATCAGCGCCCAATATGTTCGCGTATAAGCTGAAGCGTATATTCGGCTACGAACCGCTTGATCCCGAGAGCGCACCGCGCGGAGTTATAGGAATACCGAGGGTGCTCAATATGTACGAGAACTATCCGTTCTGGGCGACCTTCTTTAGAGAGCTCGGATTTTCGGTAATGCTCTCGCCGCTCTCTGACAGAAAAATATACGAGCTCGGAATGGAGTCGATACCATCTGAATCCGAGTGCTATCCCGCAAAGCTCTCGCACGGACACGTTGAGTGGCTGATAAGAAAGGGAGCAAAGCAGATATTCCACCCTTGCGTTTTCTTTGAAAAGCAGGAAACGCCCAAGGCGCAAAATCATTTCAACTGCCCGATAGTAGTGGCGTACCCCGAGAATCTCAAGAACAACGTTGAGGCGATAACCATAGGCGACGTTGACTACGTCCGTCCGTTTATCGCGTTTACGAGCGAGGCGACTATCTCCGAGCGTATGGTGAGAGTCTGCCGGGAGAAGTGGGGAATTCCCGCCTCAGAAGTAAAGGCGGCGGTGTCTCGCGCTTGGGAAGAGCAAGAGAGGGCAAAGCAGGATATTCGAGGCGAGGGAGCGCGCTTGCTCTCCGAGATGCGTAAGAGCGGCGGCTTTGGAATTGTCCTTGCAGGACGTCCTTACCACGTTGATCCCGAGATAAATCACGGTATCCCCGAGCTTATCGCGGCTTACGGACTGACGGTGTTCAGCGAGGACAGCCTGCCGATAGATTTTGAGCCTACTCGCCCCTTGCGAGTGGTCGATCAGTGGGTATATCACTCAAGGCTCTACGGCGCGGCTGAGTTTATCCGCTCGTGTGAGGATCTTGAGATGATACAGCTCAACTCCTTCGGTTGCGGACTTGACGCGGTCACTACCGATCAGGTAAACGAGATACTTGAAGGCGCGGGCAAGCTCTACACCGTGCTTAAGATAGACGAGGTAAACAATCTCGGCGCGGTCAGAATACGTATCCGCAGTCTTATGGCGGCAATGAAGATGCGTAAGGACAAAAGGCTTAAGGAAACGCGAGGCGTGGCTTACGAGCGCACCGAATATACCGCTGATATGCAGAGCCGTGGATATACCATTCTCGCTCCGCAGATGAGCCCGATACATTTCAATATACTCGAGCCGGTATTTAAAAAATACGGCTACAACGTTGAGGTGCTTTCAAACGATAACAGAAGCGCGATAGATATGGGCTTGCGCTTCGTCAACAACGATGCCTGCTATCCGTCGATCCTCGTCGTTGGACAGTTTATGGAGGCGGTGCTTTCGGGTAAGTACGACACCTCAAGGCTCGCGCTTCTGATGACTCAGACGGGCGGCTGTTGCAGGGCAAGCAATTACGTCGGATTTATCCGCAGAGCGCTCGATAAAGCAGGACTCTCGCATATCCCCGTCATCTCGCTCAACGCCAACGGTATGGAGAAAAACGGCGGCTTTAAAATACCCGCGGGATTTGTGTGGGATGCGGTCAGATCTATAGTTTACGGCGACACTCTTATGCGCTGTCTCTATAGAGTCCGTCCCTACGAGCTAAAGAAAGGCTCTGCAAACGCGCTTCACAAGAAGTGGGAGAGTATATGTATAGACTCGCTTATCAACAAAAAGAGCAAGTACAAGTATTCTAAGGTCTGTCGCGACATAGTTCGCGAGTTTGATTCTTTCCCGATAGACGAGGATCTGAAGAAGCCTCGCGTGGGTATAGTCGGCGAGATACTCGTAAAGTACATGCCGCTCGCAAACAACAGACTTGTTGATCTGCTTGAGCGAGAGGGCGCTGAGGCGGTAGTCCCCGATCTTATGGACTTCCTTAACTACAGCTTCTATAACAACAAATATCGCCGCGAGTACCTCGGTACCTCAAGGCGCTCGGTGGCGCTGACGGTAGTAGTTCTCGGGCTGATAAAGAGAATACGCCGCCCTGCACTCAAGGCGCTTGCAGAGAGTAAGAGGTTTGACGTTCCGATGAGCATAGACGAGATAGCCGAGCATACAAAGCCGGTGCTTTCTATCGGAAATCAGTACGGTGAGGGCTGGTTCCTCACGGGCGAGATGATAGAGCTGCTCAAGGAGGGAACTCCCAACGTGGTCTGCATTCAGCCCTTTGGCTGTCTGCCTAATCACGTGGTGGGCAAGGGCGTTATCAAGAAGCTCAAGGAGCTTTATCCCGAGGCTAACATAACCGCCGTGGATTACGATCCCGGTGCGAGCGAGGTAAATCAGCTCAACAGAATAAAGCTGATGCTCTCGGCGGCAAAGAACAACTTATAACATCATTTTATAATATCATTTTAAGAAAAGAGGTAAGAAAATTATGGCAGGACCAGGTGGAGGATCACGCGGCGGCGGATTTGGCGGCGGTAGCTTCGGAGGAGGCTCTCGCGGCGGCGGATTTGGCGGCGGTGGACACAGAGGCGGATTTCACGGTGGCTTTTACGGAGGCTTCGGACCTCGCCGTCACAGACGTTACTACGGTGGTGGCGGACTATTTAACGCTCTGATGTTCCCGATATTCATCACTATAATCATCACGGCTATGCTTATCTCGATGCTTGCCGACGGATTTGGCAGTATTCTCAACGGTGGAAGAATAGTTTACGATGAGAAGGAATTTGAGAGATACGCAAACAACGCCTACATATCCGAGTTTGGCACGAGCAGTGCAACCGAGGACAATATACTGATAGTTTTCCTTACAAACGAGGAGTATGACGGCTACTATACTATCGCGTGGGTAGGAGAAAACGTGCAGTATAAGATCAACGAGAGCTTCGGCGATCAGACCACGGCGTTTGGCTCGGCGATGCACAGCTCTATAAACTCCGAGTATTACGAGTTCTCGCTTGCTTCAAATCTCGCGATGGCTGTAAGTAAGATGACGGGTACGGTCGAAGGAATGGGGCTGACGTCATCCTTTATAACCAAGAAGGATCACGGTAATATGACACCCTCGCATGTTACCAACAAATCGGAGCTTGCGCTCAACGAGGAGACGGTCAACGTCGCGCTCCGCGAGTTCACCGAAAAGACCGAAATACCGATAGTAATAGTGATAGACACGGTTGAAAACGTATTCGGCAAGAGCTTCTCGCCGACAGATATCGTTATCATTATCGCTCTTCTGGCGCTTGCAGTCGGTATGATAATATTCATAATCAAGACGGTTCGCAAATACAAGGCTGAGAAGAACCAAAACGGCAGAGATGACAGATACGATACCGACGAAAACAGCGGTAACCGCGGAAATAACTATCAGCGAAAATACTGATAAATAAGCTTTTATAAAACGGGAGCACATTTGTGCTCCCGTTTGACTTATTTAAATAAATAAATTGATAAATAAGATTGCAAAAGAGTAAAAAAAGTGCTATAATATCAGTTGTGAGAATTTTTTAGCAAAATCTTCTTAACAGTAGTATGAAATCAGGTACAGAAATGAAACTTCGTGAAAATAAAAGCGCAATGAACGCGATATATCTGGGCGCACTTTCCTGCCTCTCGTATCTCGCGGTTTATTTCGCGAGAAATATTCTTGGCGCGGTAACGCCGGGAATGATAGAGGGCGGCTTATTTGACGAGGCGCTTATAGGAAAGCTCTCCTCGCTTTACTTTATTATGTACGCCGTAGGTCAGCTGATAAACGGAATTATCGGAGATAGAGTCAAGGCAAAGTATATGATGACTCTGGGACTTTTGTTTGCAGGGGTTAGCAACTTTATTTTCGTAAACGTATCCGCAACTCCCACGCTCGCAACTCTTGCTTACGGCTTTACGGGCTTCTCGCTTTCTATGATCTACGCGCCTATGACGAGAATGATAGCAGAGAATACCGAAACGGTCTATACCACGCGCTGCAGCGTAGCGTATACATTTTCATCCTTCTTCGGCTCGCCCGTTGCGGGAATAGCCGCGGCTCTGCTCAGCTGGCAGGGAGTATTCTACTCAAGCTCGGCGGCTCTCGTTGCAATGGCGATAGCCGTGTTCCTGTTCGCAACCATCTTTGAGAGAAGGGGAATAATCCGCTACGATCAGCAAAAGAAGCAGGAAAAGCAGAAGGGCGTCGGCATCAAGCCGCTCTTTAAGAGACAGATAGTGAAATTCACGCTTATCGCGATGATAACCGGAGTTATACGCACGAGCGTAGTATTCTGGATGCCCACGTATTTCAATCAGTACCTCGGATTTGATCCCGATCAATCTGCGCTTCTCTTTACTATAGCCACCCTGCTTATTTCCGCGGCAGCATTCGTTGCGGTATTCGTTTACGAGCGTCTCGGCAGTAATATGGAGAAGACTATATTGCTTATGTTCGCCGTAGCGGCGGTGTCGTTCTTGCTCATTTTCTTAATAAAGCAACCGATAGTCAACGTATTCTTTATGGCGCTTGCAATAATGGCGGCAAACGGCGTATCCACGATGATGTGGAGCAGATACTGCCCGAGCCTTCTTGATACGGGTATGGTATCAAGCGTCACTGGCTTCCTTGATTTCGTTAGCTATATGGCGGCTTCCTTTGCAACTAATGTCTTTGCGGATGCGGCTACTACTATCGGCTGGGGATGGCTTATACTTATCTGGGCGGCGCTTATGGTGGCAGGCTTGTTCGTTTCACTGCCTTACGACGCTATAATTAAAAGAATAAAGCAAAAGAAAAACTAACTTCTTTTTGGAGGAATAAATGTTCAAGATACTGATAGCAGAGGACGACAGAGAGCTTCGACAGCTGTTTTCGCGCGTGCTTGTGAAAAACGGATACTCCGTGGTAGGCGTTTCTGACGGTGCGGAGGCTCTTTGCGAGATCGAAAATCAATTTTTTGACATTATCATATCAGATATAATGATGCCGCGCGTGGACGGCTACGAGCTTGTACGCGCTCTGAGAGATTCGGGAAACAATACCCCCGTTCTTATGATAACGGCAAGGGACGCCTTTGACGATATGCAGGCAGGCTTCTCCTCGGGAAGCGACGATTATATGGTAAAGCCCATAAACGTCAACGAGATGGTGCTTCGCGTCGGAGCTCTGCTTCGCCGCTCGCAGATAGCCAACGAGCGCAGACTCACCATAGGTCAGACCGTGCTTGAGTGCGACTCGCTGACGGTCAACACGGGGCATGAGCAGATGATCCTTCCGCAGAAGGAATTTATGCTTCTCTACAAAATGGCTTCATACCCCGGAAAGATATTCACCCGTCAACAGCTTATGGACGACATCTGGGGATATGATTCGGGATCGGACACACATACGGTTGACGTTCATATCGGACGCCTGCGCGAGAAATTCGGCGAGAGCGAGGATTTCAAGATAATCACTATGCGCGGCGTGGGCTACAAAGTGGTGAAGCTATGAAAAAAGAGAAGATCAAACCAAAAAAGCAGAAGCGCAGGAGCAGAAAGATAAGCGTAAGCTGGTATATCTCGTTTATCGTTATTGCAGAGCTTGCCGCGGTGCTTGGCATTGCGACGGGACTTTCGTATTTTCTTACGAATCAGTTTCAGATACTTGCCAACATTCCGCTGACCGTATGGGTAATAATCATAGGCATACTGCTCGGAATACCGATCTCGATTTTCGTAAACCGCGCGCTACTCCTGCCTATAAGAATGCTTAGTGAAGCGATGAATGCGGTGGCTCACGGAAATTTTGACGTAAAGATGCGTACGAGCGCGCCCTTCAGTGACATAGAGAAAGCTTATCGCGACTTTAACCTTATGACCGAGGAGCTTGCCGCGACCGAGATACTCAAGACGGATTTCGTCTCTAACGTCTCTCACGAGATCAAAACGCCGATAACGGCGATCGAGGGCTACGCGATGCTTCTGCAGGGAAGTGAAGATCTTAGCGAGGAGGACGCTGAGTACGTCGAGAAGATATTGCTCAATTCCAAGAGGCTCTCAGAGCTTGTGGGAAATATGCTGCTCTTTTCAAAGATAGACAATCAGGCGATAGACACCAAGGTAGAAAGCTTCTCACTCGACGAGCAGATAAGACAGTCGATACTTCTTCTTGAGCCTAAATGGGCAGAGAAGGAGATAGAGCTTGACGTTGACCTCGAGAGCGTTGAATACGAGGGCAACAAGGCACTTATGATGCACGTCTGGAACAATCTTATCGACAACGCCATAAAGTTTACTCCCGAGGAAAGCACCGTCAGTATCGCGCTTCGCAAGGACGGAGATCGCGTGATATTTACGGTTGAGGACGAGGGAGAGGGAATAGCCGAGGAGAATGCGGGACATATATTTGATAAGTTCTATCAATGCGACAGCTCGCATAAGCAGGAGGGCAACGGACTCGGACTTGCGCTCGTCAAGAGTATAACAGATATGCTTGGAGGAAGCGTGAGTACCGAGAATACAGAAAAAGGCTGTAGATTTACCGTCATTCTTCAATAATAATAAAAAACGCTTGCGGAAAGCGTGATGTTCTTAGCGGAGAAATCATAAAATATTGACATACCCACGGTAGGGGCGAACTGTGTTCGCCCGCGGGCGTTCAAAGAACGCCCCTACCGATAAGCGAAATTAGATATGCAGAAAGCAAATAATTAACCCCGACAGATTTTTTAATTTCTGTCGGGGTTTGTTTATTCTGTTCGATAAATTGGAATTTAATGAATAGTCTATTTTATTTCTCTGACATACAAACGGTCAATTCCATTTCCGTAGTTTACTATGTCTTTTACATAGCAATAGCCATATTTTTCATACAACC
>JAFVRA010000009.1 GCA_017504545.1 Clostridia bacterium
ACCTGCTCGGAGGGGGTGCGGTTGTTGCTTTAGGGAGACGGGTCTGTCGTGCTGCTTCGCTTCGCTCAGCGTAAAGTTCGCTTCGCAAACGTTTAGCGCCGACCCCTACCGGTTTGTGCGATATTTGTTATTTTGATTGTAGGGGCGACCAGCGGTCGTCCGCGGGCGTTCAAAGAACGCCCCTACGGGTTTGGTTGTCGTCCTTGAATTAATGTCTGTAGGGGAGCATTCCATATGCTCCCGAAAAGGAACGGGCGGATATGGAATCCGCCCCTATCGGTTTTAATTGTTGCCTTGAAATTCGTTTGTAGGGGAGGGTTTTTCTCTCCCAACATTTTACATAAGCTAATGTAAAGGCTCGCCCTTTGGGAGAGCTGGCGGGCAACGTTTGCATAGCAAACTTGCCGTTGAGCAAAGCGAAACAGGTAGCCGCCTGAGAGGGTTTGTAAAGATCTCATTGTGTTTCGCGCGGACGACCACTCCGCCCCTACAAACGAAAAAGATAACACCAAATTACAAGGCGAGAACCATAACCAAGCCTTCTCCAGTGGGAGAATCATGTCGCAAGCGACTGTTGAGTTTGCGGTGCAAACGGCAAGTGGCTAGACGGATGAGGTGTTGATTAGTTTGTGTTACGGACTACTCATCCACCGCAAGCGGTCCCCCTTCCCTCACAAGGGAAGGCTTTTTGTAACATTGCGTTAGGCAATGTGGGATGGGAGACCCTTCCCTAACAATAAAATTCATTCATCATTCATCATTTATCATTTATCATTTATTAAGACCTGTAGGGGCGTTCTTCGAACGCCCGCGGGCGACCGCAGGTCGCCCCTACGGGTTTAATTGTTGTTTTAATATTTTACCTGTAGCGGAGCATTCCATCCTCACGAAAAAAGCAGAGAAGCATAGCTTCTCTGCTTTTTCGTTTATTCAACTCGATCCAATTCTCACTTTATCCTCACGAGTCTTGCGAGGGCGGTTGAGAGAGAGGCGACGAGGGCGTCGATATCCTCTTTCGTGCTATACTCCGAAAGGCTCACGCGCAAGGAGCAATCTGCCTCTGCCGCCGGAAGACCAAACGCGACGAGCGCGCCGCTCGGGCCCTTGGCGTGCGACGAGCAGGCTGAGCCGCTCGAGACGAAAATTCCGTCTGCCGAAAGAAAATGCAGCATCGTCTCGCTCTTTATGCGCGGAAGAGTGAGGTTGATTATATGGCTCACGCGCGCGCCCTCGGGGCGATTGATGCGAAGTCCGATCGCTTCGAGCTTCTCGGTAGCGTAGAGATAAAGCTCCTCAAGATGCGCCTCGACCTCGCTCCGTCTCCTCGCGAGGTCTGCGACTGACGCGCCGAACGCGGCGATTCCTATCGTGTTCTCCGTACCCGAGCGGAGCCCCTTTTCCTGACCGCCGCCAAAGAGCACGGGAGAGATCTTTCTCTTTTTAAGCATATCCGCAGAGATATAAAGTCCGCCGACACCCTTTGGCGCGTGGAGCTTATGTCCGCTCACGCTGATAAGATCGGCATGGAGCGAGCTCGGGGAAAATCTCAGCTTCATAAAGCCCTGAACGGCGTCGCAATGCGTGATCGCCTCGGGGTATTTTTCTTTTATCAGAGAGAACGCGTCCTCAACGGCGTATCTCGCGCCCGTCTCGTTGTTTACGAGCATAAATGACGCAAGAAAGATCTTCTTGTCAAGGGCGGCGCGGATAGCGTCCATATCGAGAACGCCGCGCTTCGTGGGGATCTTGACGATCTCAAAGCCCTCTTTGGAAAGAGATGCGGCGGTGTTTGCAACCGACGAATGCTCCGAGTCGCTTATAAGTATCCTCGTCGCGTCGCGCCTTTCCTTAGCGTGCGCGCATCCTATAAGCGCGAGCGCGGTAGCCTCTGTTCCCGACGAGGTGAACACGAATTCTCCGTCTCTGCTGCGAACTCCAAGAGCGCTGAGTATCGCCTCGCGCGCTACCTTCAGCTCCGCCTCTGCTCTCTGCCCGAGCGAGTGGAGAGAGGAGGGGTTGCCGTAGATAGAGAGCATTTCTTCAATTTTGCGCTTTGCGGCATCCGAGAGCGGAGTCGTCGCGCTGTTATCGAGATATATTTCTTTTCTGTCTGTCATAATATCTTCCTGCTTAACGGAATCTGAATTCGCCGAGCATCTTCTCCACGTCCTCAAGATGCGCGTCAAAGCGATCGGCGTGGGCGGTGTAGGTGATGGAATAGAGCAGATCCTCGTAAACGAATACCGTCTGCATCACGCGAAGCTCGCTGCCGCCGTAAACTGCCTTGTAGGTGTAGGAAACAGCATCAAGCTCAAAGACCTTACGCTCGGTCTTTTCTATAAATTCATATCCCGAGAGATTTTTCTTGTAATCGGCATCACAAAGCTCAAGGTAGGCTTCAAGCGTCATCGGCTCGTCGGGAGTGTAGCAGGTAACGCTTACGTTAGGTCTGCCGCTCTCGTCAAAATACGCGTAGGAATGAGCGTCGGAGAGGTCGGTTATCCAGCTCGTCGGCGCGTAGAAAACGTAGTTGTGGTCGTCGCTTGAGGCAAGCTTCATTCCATCGGGAGTCTTCTTGTCGGTCTCGTTGTCGTTTCTTACGGTCTTATCGGTGAGCACGAATTCCTTTCTTATCTCCTCAAAGGTCTCGGCGTACTCCGAGAAATCCTTGGTGTTGCAGTAGAACGAGAGGATCACCGCATCGGTGCCGTGAATTGTGATATAGTGTATCGCCTTGGTGGTTGCGTTCTCGGCTGTGGAAAAGTCAAACTCAATACGCGCGGCAGGAGTGTCCTTACCAAGCTTTGAGTCCTTGCGCGAGAAGCTGAAGCCCTCGTAGGTGCTCTTGCATTCCTCTATGTAGCTTGCGACGTATTCGTCAAGCGTGGTGGTAGTCTCGTCAAGCGGATAGTATCTCGCACTCGCGATCACCTCAAGAGCTGAGTGAGCCGAGGAGATACCGCTTGAGCGGTTGTCGCTCCAATCCTCAGGAACGTAAAGTATAAAGGGCTCGCCCTCAAGCGTAACAGATGTCATACCGTCGGGGACACCGTCATCCGAGCAAGCTGAAAAAAGCATCAGACAAGCGAGCGCCAGAAGCGCTAAGGTTAAAAGCTTTTTTGACATAATTATATAAAGTCCTCTCTATTGTGGGATTTGTGAAAAGCAATGCAGATAAGGCGAGCTTTCGCCTCTCTCTTTATGATAACAAAAAATAACGCTTCTATCAAGCGCTAATTTGTTAATTTTTATATTTTTTGAAAATAAGTTGCGAGAAAATTCAAAATGGGGGGCTTGCTCCTCCCGTGTATGACAATCCCTCCGTCATTTTCTTGCGAAAATGCCACCTCCCTTTACACA
>JAFVRA010000127.1 GCA_017504545.1 Clostridia bacterium
CCCGGAAGCTTTGATCCGATAACAAACGGACATCTTGATATAATCAAAAAAGCCGCCGCGCTTTACGACAAGGTCTACGTGGCGGTCATGATAAACGATAAAAAGACGTATATGTTCACGCTTGAAGAGAGAAGAATGATAGCAGAGAGCGCCACCGCCGAAATAGATGGCGTCGAGGTCATATCCTCTTCGGGCTGGCTATGGAAGCTTGCAAAGGATCTCGGAGCGTGCGCCATAGTCAAGGGGTACAGGAATGAAGCTGACCTGCGCTACGAGCAGGAAATGGCAGTCTTTAATGACGCTCATAATTCCGAGGCGAAGACGGTTTTGCTAAAAGCAGAAGAGGAGCTTGAGGGGCTAAGCTCAACGCTTATTCGTGAGAAGATACGCAAGGGCGAAGAGCTTGAAGGCTATCTTCCCAAAGCAGCTATTGAAAAAATAAAAGAAATAACGCCGTAGCTTAGCGTGTTATCCTTAACGGATAACACGCTAAAACTATGATTGCCCTGACGGGCAAGTTATAAGTTTAGATACGCTTCGCATAGTTATGATTGGCTTCGCCAAGTTATAGTTAGATGGGCAACCATATCATAACGCTTGCTCTGCAAGCTCATAACGGTGAGCGAAAGCGAGCCTCATAACTCTAAACTAAAGCGAACAAAAAAGAGCAAACATACAAGATTTCCTTCTTGCATGTTTGCTCTTTCGCTTCGTTATTTTTGTTTTAAAGAATGATACATATAAGTCCGTTACTGCCTTCGTTAACTATCCTTTCAAGCGTCTCAGAAAGCTTTGTACGGGATTCGTCGGGGATATGCTCAAGCTTCGTATGAAGTCCCTCGTTTACAAGCTCGTAAAGCGTCTTGCCAAACATATTTGAATTCCAAAGCCGAGAGGGCTCTGATTCAAACTCCTTAAGCATCGAGCGCACAAGCTCCTCAGATTGCTGCTCCGTGCCAACGATAGGATTTATCTCGGTCTCAATATTCGCTCTTATCATGTGTATAGACTGAGCCGATGCAGAAAGTCTGACTCCGTATCCGCCGTTTTGCTTGACGATCTCAGGCTCTTCAAGCTTGAGCTCCTCTGCTGAGGGCATAACTATACCGTAGCCCTTGCTTTCAGCCATTTCAAGTGCTTCTGCGACCCTCTCGTACTGACTCTTCATAGCCGACAACTCTCGAAGCAAACAGATAAGTTCGTTCTCGGAAGAGATGTCAAATCCCGTAAGCTCGCTTATTACCGAGTAATAAAGCTCGTCGGCGAATTTCAGCGCAATGCTCGCACCACCGTTGCCGAGATTTATTTCATCAACAGAATAGCTCTTTATATATTCGTTGTCTTCAAGCGGAGCGAGAGCCTTTCTGATATCACCTATCTTGCTGACTCTTGATGCTACCTCCGCAATAGACGCCTTGAGCGAGCTCTTGATAGGATGTACCGCATCAAGCGTGGATATCCAGGAGGGAACCGAGAAGGCTATCTCGGTCACGGGGAATTCGTGAAGCACGAGCTCAAGTATGCGCGAGATATCCTCAAAATCAAGGTCAAGACAGCTTACGAGCGCAACGGGTGCGCCGTATTTTTCCTCAAGCTCGTATGCAAGGGCTATAGCAGATTCTGCGGTAGGATCAGCAGAATTGAGCACTATTGCAAACGGCTTTCCGATAGCCTTAAGCTCAGCAACAACTCTTTCCTCGGCAGGAATGTAGCTCTCGCGAGAGATCTCGCCTATGCTTCCGTCGGTTGTCACCAGCATACCAATCGTAGAGTGATCCTTAATTACCTTTTCCGTGCCGTACTCTGCCGCCTGAACGAAAGGCATAGGCTCCTCCTGCCAAGGAGTATTTACCATTCGCTCCTGACCGCCCTCAAGCGTGCCGAGCGCCTCCGAAACGATAAATCCAACGCAATCTATCATCTTCACTCTCATAGATATATTGCCGTCAATAAGAATAGTTACCGCCTCGTCAGGAACGAACTTCGGCTCGGTAGTCATTACCGTCTTTCCTGCCGCCGATTGCGGCATCTCATCACGGGCGCGTTCCTTGGAATATCCGTCATCGATATTCGGAAGCACCACGTTCTGCATAAAACGCTTTATAAAGGTGGATTTTCCCGTTCTTACGGGACCAACGACGCCAATATAGATATCTCCGCCCGTTCTCTCCGAAATATCTTTATAAATAGAATGTTCCACAACAAAATCCTCCCGTTGTATTTTCATTAAAATATACGGGAGGATGTATCCTTTTAGAACAGAAATATTTAATTTTTCTCTTCGCCCTCTCCACTTTCCTTTTTGTCAAGAGGAGTGAAGTTATCGTGGGGAAGACTTTTTTGAGAGGAAAGGGGATTGTTCTCCATAGCTTCCTCCATACTTCGATTGCTTACGTGAGTATAGATCTGAGTAGTATTGAGCTGCTCGTGGCCGAGAATGTCCTTGAGCACTCTTACGTCAACGTTACCCGTCTGGTACATAAGCGTCGCCGCGGTATGACGAAGCTTGTGAACAGAGTAATGCTTAGACTCAAGACCTGCCATATCGAGATATTTATATACCAACCATTGTACTGTTTTTACGCTTATGCGCTGCTCTCGGTTACTCAAGAATAGCGCGCGCGAGGTAGTGACAATATGCTTTTCGCCCGTTCTCTCGGCGTAATAATCCGCAAGCGCCTCGCGGCAGGCGGAATTGAGATAAACTATTCTTTGCTTGTTGCCTTTACCCGTGACGGTAAGTGAGCGGAAGCTTCTGTCAACGTCGTTAAGATCAATTCCCACAAGCTCGGAAACTCGCATTCCGCAATTAAGGAAGAGAGTTATAATGGCATAGTCGCGCACTCTCGATTTTGACTCGCGATCTCCTCTGACCGCATCAAGAAGCATGAGGCTTTCTTCCATAGAGAGAAACTTAGGAAGCGCCTGCTTTTGCTTTGGAGACTCAATATTTATCGCAGGATTGTCGTCGATCATCATACGCTTGGTATGCAGATATTTGAAAAATCCTTTGATCGAAGAAAGCTTTCTCGCCTTTGCCGCCGCCATATTATCGCGCTCACCATCTGCGTAAAGCAGAAACTCGTATATATCCTCAGTCGTGATATTCTTGATGTAGTCAAGGTCAATTCCGCTTATGTCAATATTGGTAAAATCCTCAGAATGCACGTCAATATCAAGCTCACGCGCACGAAGAAAGCGAAAGAAGGTGCGAAGATCGAGAAGATACTCCGAAATAGTCTTCTCGGACGCGTTCTGCATTACGGCTTTGTATGAGGCAAACTCCCTCACGAGAGAGGGAAGAGTATTTAATGGAACGGCGTAGCCCATAAAACCTCCGTTAAAGTTAAAAGATTTGTTAACAAGATAAAGATTTATTGGATAAAATGTAAACTTTCATAAATTGATATTGCAAAATAGGGCAACTTCAATTATAATTTTAGTACAAGCTTTGTCTTTTTGAAAGCAATATCATTACTTGGGGGAAAAATGAAAAAGTTTTTTCACGAATATTCATACAACATCGTTAAGATGTTCGTAAACCAATTTGCAATATCTATATTTGGATTCTCGCTTACGATCGCCACTACTTCGGCGCACGCGGAGTCAGCAGGCTTTGATCTTCTTACATTCGTCGTAAGCATCTTTGCGGTGATATTCTATCTTTTCCTGATCTACACGCTCGCTTGGGATGTAGGCTCTAAGGACAAGATATCGGTAGACGTAGGCAAAAAGGCCTATCGTCCTCACTTGGGCATTCTGCTTTCGCTCGTAGCAAATATCCCCAATCTGCTTCTTGCTCTTCTGTACGCTATCGCAACTTTGGCAAAGGCATCTAATATGACCTTTATCGTCCGCCTTATAGCAACTATGCTTCAGGGAATGTACTTCGGTATAATAACCTCGGTAAGTCTCCCTCTCGGCGGAGAATACGTTCAGCTCAACAGCCTCTGGCCGACCTTCTTCCTGATGGTAATTCCCGCGATGCTTATAAGCTGGCTTGCGTACTTCCTCGGGCTCAAGAATTTCCGCTTCTTCTCATTTATCAGCAGTAAGAAGCCGCCCGTTGACGAGTCCAAGATAAAGAAATAATATTCTTGCCTCGGAGCTTAGACTCCGAGGCTTTTTTATGAAAACCTCTTAAATCGCAGAGTTCCGACCTTTTTGTGTCTTGAGCGTTTAGCGTCTATCAAAAGATAAATAATGAGCAGAGGAATAAACACTATCACGAAAATTATAAAGGTCCTGCCGAGCAAAAAATCTCTCATCGCAGAAAGTGTGTAAAGAATAAGGTTAGGCTTTATTTCTTCACCTGCCACAAGCTCTCCACGACCTACGAGAATGTCTCCGCAATATACGTCAACACCGCCTAAGATGCTTCCTTTAGTGATGGGAGCGCTAAGCTCGTCCGAATGCAGATAAGTAACATAGCGAAGATCCTTCTTTACATCTGTGTCACCGTCAACGAAAACGTAGAGATCCTCCTTTAAGACGCAGGGAAGCGTAGTTTCCTTGCCGTCGGATACCGAGAGCTTGACAGGGAGCTCTATAAGCTCCTCGCCGCCGCTCATAGCCTTCTCATAGCCGTATTCATCAAATACGTGATCAAACAGCTTGTTTGCGGTATAATAGGAATATATCTCCTTATCGTCAGCCTCAGCGCCCATTATCAGACACAGATATTTCGCTCCCGCTTTCTCGGCTGAAGCGGCGAGAACGTAACCGCCCTCGTCTGTGTTGCCCGAGATAATGCCCTTGGCGTATTTATTGCTATATCCCGCGGCGGTAAATCTATTGGCAAGCGCGTTTCTGTTGTTGACTGTAACGGTTTTCTCGCCCTCGGGCGTAAAATCAAAATACGCCGCAGAGGACGCAGACATATATATATCGTTTTTTGCCGCCTTGTGAACGAGCAGAGCGGTGTCGGACAGCGTTGTATATGCTCCTTCTGCATCGTGTCCCGTGGGATTTTCGTAATGAGTGTTTTGCATATAAAGATGCTTTGCAAAGAAATTCATCTCATTCACGAAAGCCGAAACGCTACCCGAGCAGGCTATTGCAAGCGCGGTAGCGGCATCGTTGTTGCCGCCGCAGAGAGTTCCGTACAGAAGATCTCTCAGCGTAACTCTCATACCCACTCTCAGATTCATAGACGCGCCCGTATGCCCCTTGAGCATCTCCTCGGTTATCTCCACCTTTTCGTCAAGCCTTGAAGAATAAAGCTCACAAACGATAAGCCCCGTCATTATCTTAGCGCTGGATGCGGGAGCAATTCTTTTATCAGACTCGGTGCAGAGAAGGACTCTGTCAGCGTCATAGCTGTAAAGATATACCGCACCCGCCCTCTCGTCTATCTCGAGATCAAGCTCATCAGCCGCCTCGAGAGCGCAGACGTTAAGGATAGCGCAAAGCATCAAAGAAACGGCTGCAAGGAGCAAAGAAAAAGCCTTAATAATTTTTAGCTTCATCTTGCTTATCAAATCTGTTTTCAAGATAATAGTCTATTATTAAGTTCAAGAGATCGTCTCGATCGACCTGCTGGATCGCACCGCGCGCGTTATTCCAATCAGGCATATACACGGGATCCTCGGAAAGAATATATCCCGCTATCTGCGTGGTAGGGTTGTATCCTTTTTCGCGAAGAGAGGCGTAAACGCTCTCGATCAGAGCTTCAAGCTCTGCCTTAGTCAAGGGCTTTTTACAGTTCATATAATGTATCTCCTTAGCCGTTTAAGCATTTTAGGAAGGGAAGCTTTTGCTTTTTGTAAGAAGCAGAAGATAAACCGAAGATCATCTATTGCGATCCTCCATTATTCCTCATAATTCTCCAAATATAAGTATAACATTACGAAATCATTTATTCAATATATTTTTGTTAATTTTTTAAAATAATTTTACTCTCTCTACTTGATTTTTATAGAGTTATGGTGTATAATATCTATCGGAATAAATTATTAAGGAGATTAATAGAATGTTAGTTTCAGCAAAAGAAATGCTTACAAAAGCAAAAGCAGGCAAATATGCCGTAGGTCAGTTCAATATCAATAACCTTGAGTGGACAAAGGCTATCCTTCAGACCGCTCAGGAGCTCAACTCTCCCGTTATCCTCGGTGTTTCTGAGGGTGCAGGAAAGTATATGTGCGGATATAAGACTGTCGTTGGCATGGTTAACGGTATGATCGACGAGCTCGGAATCACAGTTCCCGTTGCTCTCCACCTTGACCACGGCTCTTACGAGGGCTGCTACAAGTGCATCGAGGCAGGCTTCTCCTCCGTTATGTTCGACGGTTCTCACTATCCGATCGCAGAGAACGTTGCTAAGACCACCGAGCTCGTTAAGGTATGTGCTGAGAAGGGTCTCTCTCTTGAGGCTGAGGTAGGCGCTATCGGCGGCGAAGAGGACGGCGTTGTAGGTAGCGGTGAGTGCGCAGATCCCGCAGAGTGCAAGATGATCGCTGATCTCGGCGTAACCATGCTCGCCGCGGGTATCGGTAACATTCACGGTAAGTATCCCGAAAATTGGGCAGGACTTTCCTTTGATACCCTCGCAAAGATCAGCGAGAAGGTTGGCGAGATGCCCCTCGTTCTTCACGGCGGTACGGGTA
>JAFVRA010000128.1 GCA_017504545.1 Clostridia bacterium
AGGGGAGGCGTTTCGCCTCCCGTTTATTTTGAAGCGATTTGACGGGAGGGGCGACCCCTCCCCTACAAACGAATATAAAAGATAATAATTAAATCTTGTAGGGGCGACCATCGGTCGTCCGTTCCCCTGATTAAAGATCATTCTCCGCCGATAACGCTTTTTCTTTTGATCCAAAAGGCGCAAAAGAAAAAGCTTTGCAAAAAAGAAAACGCCGTTTAGGAAATTTCGCTTTCTGCGGAAAGCGACCAAGGCTCCGCCTTTGGAAACCGCAAGCTTTTTGAAAAAAGCTTGAGCAAAAACTTTGAACGGGGCGAGGTGTTTATACTAACTTCCTTGACATAAACGCAAAAATGGTGTATAATAAAATCGGAGTATTTTGGAAAGGAGTGATAGCGTGCGAATAGAGATACCCGAGTTTGTTTCGGTTCTCGTGGAGAGGCTTGAGGAATGCGGCGAAGAGGCGTATATCGTTGGCGGCGGCTTGCGCGATTCACTTCTTGGAAAGGCTCCGAGTGATTACGATATGACAACGTCTGCTCTTCCAGAGCGGATGATCGAGATATTCTCGGACTTCCGAGTCATAAAGACCGGCTTGAAGCACGGAACGCTCACGGTGCTCTCTGACGGCAGGTCCGTCGAGATAACCACCTTCCGCATCGACGGCGGATACACCGATTCCCGTCATCCCGACAGCGTCAGCTTCACACGCTGTCTCTCGGAGGACCTCGCAAGGCGTGATTTCACCGTCAACGCTATGGCATATAACGAGAGAGTCGGCCTCGTTGATGAATTCAGAGGCATATCCGACCTTCACGACGGCGTTATCAGAGCCGTTGGCGAGCCGCGCAGAAGATTTTCCGAGGACGCTCTGCGGATAATGCGCGCCTTTCGCTTCTCGGCTCAGCTTGGCTTTAAGATAGAAGAAAAAACGCTCGCGGCGGCGAGCGAATGCAGAGACGGGCTTTCAAATATTGCGCGTGAGAGGATATTCTCGGAGCTTCTCAAGCTCCTTCACTCGCCCTGCTCGGCAGACGCGCTGAAGCAGATGCGCGAGAGCGGCGTGATGCGATATATTCTCGGAGACTACTGCCCGAGCGAGAGGATATTCTCGCTTATCAGTTCTATGCCCGATACAGACGAGGCGCGACTTGGAATGTTGCTTTTCGAGGCTGAGGAGAGTCGGCGACGCGAGATACTTCTCTCGCTCAAATGCTCCAACAGACAGAAGAGCGGTGCGCTGGCGGTAGCCGAGGGCGCGGCGGCAAAGCTTGAGACGAGAGCTGACGTGTCGCGATTTCTCGCTAAATACGGCAGAGATGCGAGCGACGCGCTTTGCGCCTCGGTGCTTCTCGGCAACTCGGACGAGAGCGTATTTTCTCTCGCCGACAAGAATAATGCTCCGAGAGGTATTGGCGACCTCGCCGTAGGCGGCGGAGATATGGTCGCGATAGGACTTCGCGGAAAAGAGATAGGAGATATGCTCTCCCTGCTTCTCGGCATCGCGATAGACGAGCCCGAGTGCAACACCAGAGAGAGACTTTTGAAAATAGCGGATAACGAAAAGAAAAAGATAAAGGATAGGAATAAAGATGCCTGAAAATGATACAATTAAAGAAGAGGAGCTGACTGTCCTTGACAGTCTTGCCGATATAAAGGCAAGCGTGGGAAAAATAATGTCGATCGACTTCGGCGACGTCCGCACGGGACTTGCGATATGCGACGCATCTCGTTTTCTCGCGTCGGGAATAGGATATATCTCTCCCGGCGGAATAGAAAAGACCGCGGCGGCTGTGGCGGATGCGGCAAAGGAGAACAGAGCGGCGGCGATTATCGTCGGTCTGCCCGTGAACATGGACGGAAGTGAAGGGGGCAGAGCGGCAAGATGCCGCAAGTTCGCAAGAATGGTCAAGGAGCTCTCAGGGCTTCCCGTAGCTATGTTTGACGAAAGAATGACCACCATGACAGCCTCACGTTATCTCAACGAGACTAACACGAGAGGCAAAAAGCGCAAGGGAGTTATAGACACGCTTTCGGCAGAGATAATCCTGCAGAACTGCCTTGACAGACTTAAATATTTGAGCTGAGGTGAAAAATGGCAACTAACAGAGCAACTCCAAAGAAGCCGCGCAACTGCGAGACCTGCGAGTTCTACGATTACGACGAGGAGCTTGACGCTTACGTTTGCGATATGAGGCTTGACGAGGACGAGATGGCAGACTTCCTCGGAAGAGACACGGGCAACTGCCCTTATTACAGATTTTACGATGAATACAAGAGCGTGCATAAGCAGATATAGCTTTGCGCGACAAAAGGAGAAACATGGGAGAAAAAAAGCAAATGCAATCCTCCTCGCTTTACGATTACCTATCCTGGAGGGGAGATCTGACCTTTGATCACTCGGGCTTTGGCGAGGTCGACAGCCTGATACTGTCTATCCTTACCTATATTGATTTTACGGGATTTGTAGTTCCCGATGCCGAGGGCGGCAAGAGACCGCCCGTGCTTCTGAGCGTGACTAAGGAATTCCTTAAGGCTCAGAAGGGAGTTATCCCCTCGATGGGACTTATAATACCCAAGGAAACGGTAACTCTGCTCGCAAGAACGGCAAAGACGGCGCGCTTCGGACTTACCCGCCCGTTTGCTTTCGTAAACCGTATATGCGACGAGGAGCAGAAGCAGTTTTCGGCGATAAGCTTCCTGCTTGGTAACGGCGACGTTTTCGTTGCGTACCGAGGCACTGACGATACGCTCGTCGGCTGGAAGGAAAACTTCAATATGAGCTTTATGCACCCCGTGCCTGCTCAGCGAGAGGCAAAGGATTATCTTGAATATATCGCCGAGCATACCCACGGTAATATATACGTCGGTGGGCACAGCAAGGGCGGAAACCTTGCGGTATATGCGTCGGTAAAGGCGAACAAGGCGACTAAGTCGCGTATTGCGGCGGTCTATAACAACGACGGCCCCGGCTTTGACTCGGACTTTATCTCGGGTGAGGATTACAAGGAGATCAAGGACAGGATATACACCTACGTTCCGCAATCCTCGGTGGTCGGAATGCTTCTTGAGCACGAGGAGAGCTACACGGTGGTAAAGAGCCGCCAGAACGGAATAATGCAGCACAACGGACTTAGCTGGGAGGCGATGGGCAACAGCTTCGTTAAGCTTGATTCTATCAGCGAGCACAGCAAGGTCGTGGATAGCTCGATGAAGGAATGGCTTGCGACTATGACGCCTGCCGAGCGAGAGAGCGTGGTGGATGCGCTCTACGAGGCACTCTCGGCTACCAATGCAAAGACGCTGAGCGACCTCGGTGCGGATAAGATAAAGATAGTCCGCGCTTGGAACGCAATGGACAACGATGCGCGCAATCAGGTAAGACGGTGCATCAATATAATTTTCGGAAAGAAGAAGCAGCAGAAGACCGATAAGGGTACTGCCGCGGCAAAATAAAACGGAGAGACTGAAGAATGAAGATCGAAAAAACAAAGGACGTGCAGAGCGAGAGCCCGATATACAAGCATAGCCCCAAGAGCTTCGTGGCGGCGCTCGTGCTTGGCGTCGTGATAGGCCTTGCGGTAATAGTTCCGGGTGTCAGCGGCTCGACCGTCGCTATAATGTTCGGAATGTACGCCGCAATGCTTTACGCCATAGGCAATATTCTCAACGATTTCAAGCGTTGCTTCTGCTACCTGCTTCCCATAGGAATAGGCGCGATAGTAGGATTTGGCGGCGGATTTCTTGTTATACAGAGAATGTTCGGCGAGTATATGTTTATAATAATCTGCCTTTTTGCGGGACTTATGTGCGGCGCGGTCCCCGCGCTCACCGCTGAGGTCAAGGGCGAGAAAAGAAGCCCTGCAAGGCTCTGTCTCTCGGGTGTCGGATTTCTGATACCGCTCGGCGTGGGAGCGCTCTCGATAGCACTCTCGCAAGGGTCGGTCAGCATAGGCGCGGAAAGCTTTACCTCATTTCCGTGGTATCTCTTCCTTATCTATATTCCTCTCGGAATGGTAGTCTCGGGAACTCAGGTAATTCCGGGACTGAGCGCCACGGCGATACTTATGGCTTGCGGACAGTTCAAGCCGATACTCAACAGTCTGCATCTTGATTATATCCTCGAAAACCCCGCGGTGCTCGGACTTTATCTTTGCATCGGCGGCGGATTTATAGTCGGACTCGTGCTTATCTCGCGAGGATTTTCGGCTCTTATCGCGCGCTATCGCGCGCCCACCTTCTTTTTGGTGGTGGGACTCTCGTTCGGATCTATCGCCTCGATGTTCCTCAACCCTGATATATGGGAGATATATCTCGGCTGGGGCAGAGGGGAGGGCATACTTCCCGACGTTATCATCGGAGCGATCCTCTTCGTGCTCGGACTCGTCGGCTCGCTTGCCTTGACGAGATACGAGCTTAAGAAAAAGCAGTCCTGAAAGGAAATATAAAAATGAAGATGCTTTTAAGAATACTCTCGGCGTGCGTTTTGGTGCTGATGCTCAGCTCGCTTGCGCTCCCGATCTTTGCAGAGGAGAGCGACTTCGTGGACGAGCCTCAAATTGAAACGGGATACGACAGAGGCTACGAGGGCGGCAAGAACGGCGACGGAAAGCTTTACGCTCACGGACTTGACATATCGGTATGGCAGGGCGACAGCTTCAATTTTGAGGCGGCACTCGCGGCAGGCTTTAGCTATATCATCATTCGCGCGGGCGTTACCTACGAGAAGGACGGCGTTTACGTAACCGAGAAGGACGAATATTTTGAGAGCAACTATGAAAGAGCCAAGGCGGCAGGGATAGACGTCGGAGTTTATTTCTACTCAATGGCGAAAACTCCTGAGGAAGCGGTAGCCGAGGCTGACGCGCTGCTCGGATACATAGACGGAAAGAAGCTTGAGTACCCCGTATATATGGACTTTGAAGCGCCTGCAGTAAGAACCTATCTTGAGTCTGACGGAAGTCGCGCAAAGCCGATCTGCGAGGCTTTCCTTGACAGGATCGCGGAGAACGGATATCTCGCGGGGCTCTATAGCAGCTCAAGCTGGATAGATAGCGGCAGCTACAACGGCTGGATGGGAGATGAGGCTGACGAGCTTGGCGAGAAGTACGAGCTTTGGGTAGCCTGCTATTTCAACGACGCTACGTATAACCGTATGGGTGAGGAATACTCCGAGCGCTTCGGAATGTATCAGTACACCTCGTCGAAATTCATAGACGGCTATAGCGGCAGACTTGACGCGAATATCTGCTACAAGGATTATCCGTCGATAGTCAAAAAGTACGGCTTCAACGGCTACGAGGCAGACGAGGGCGTCGAGGTAGGAGGGAACTCTATAACCGAGGAAAGCAAGTTCAGACTCGGAAAATACACCGTAAGCTCGGCAAGCAGTAAGATAGGCGTTTATAACGAGCCCGACAAGGATTCGGGCGCGGTGGGATATATAACTAACGGAAGTGTGGTCGAGGTGATCGAGGCGTGCGCGCCTTGGGGCATTGACTGGGCGTTGGTAGAGACCGAGGACGGAATTCGCGGTTGGCTCAAGGCGAGCAATCTCAAGAGATACAGAGAGCCCTCTGCAACCGAGAAGCCTACCGAAGCTCCTGCAAACAGCGAGAGCGGCAGCTCTACGGACGGGCAGAGCGAGGACGCGGGCGAGATGGGCGGTTGCGGCGCGGCGCTTAGTATGGGCGCGGTAGTTACGACCTGCGCGGCGCTTGCAGTAACGGTAAGAAAAAGAAAAGAAGATAGTCGGAGGAATAAAAATGCTTAAGACAGAAATGAGAAATCCCAAAAGCACTCATATAGATCAGATGTCCACGATCGAGATGGTCAAGCTTATGAGCGAGGAAAATTACGTTGCCGTAAAGGCTGTTGAGGATGCTTGTGACGACATCGCCAAGGCAGTTGACGCCATCAGCGCATCAATGGAGCAGGGCGGCAGACTTTATTACATAGGCGCAGGCACGTCAGGCAGACTCGGAGTGCTTGACGCATCCGAATGTCCCCCCACCTTCGGCGTTCCCTACGATCTCGTTACGGGTATAATCGCAGGCGGCTACGAATGTCTCGTCAAGGCAGGTGAGGGCGGCGAGGATAAGAGAGAGAATGGAATTTACGATATTGAGAGCAGAGCCCTTGCAGGCGACGTTGTCGTAGGCATCTCGGCGGCAGGCGGCGCGGCTTACGTGGTTGGCGCTATCGAGCGTGCAAAGGAGCTCGGATGCGTTACCGTTGCGGTTACCTCAAACGACGACAGCGCGCTTGCAAAGGCTGCTGACATTTGTATCTACACCGACACGGGCGCGGAGATAATCACGGGCTCGACAAGACTTAAGGCAGGTACGGCGCAGAAGCTCGTGCTCAATATTCTCACCACCGCCTCTATGGTGAAGACGGGCAAGGTCTACGAGAACCTTATGATAAACCTCAGCCCCACCAACGAAAAGCTCAGACGCCGCGTTATCAGTATCGTTAAGGATATATGCGAGGTGGACGAAGCGAAGGCAGTCGAGCTTCTTGAGGCAAACGGCTGGAACATCCGCGCTTCCGTGAATGCGTATAGGCAGTAAAGTTAGATTGGGTTAGACAAGGATGCGATTGCCACCTTTCTTAAAAGAAAGGGTGGCGCCAAAGAACTTTAATGAAGGGAAGTCTAATTTTGTAGGGGACGACGTCCTCGGCGTCCCGTGGCGTGAATTTTAAGGATAATAATTTTCTAAGGAAGAGTTTTCGGACACCTTACGGTCACCGAAAACTCTTTTTATTTTATTTATAAATTATATCCTCACCCATTTCAGCAAGTCATCCTGAGTGAGCGAAGCGAATCGAACTTTTGGGAGGGTGAGCGGTAATGTAGCGAAC
>JAFVRA010000129.1 GCA_017504545.1 Clostridia bacterium
GAGTAGTCCGTTTCTTAATCTTTATTTTTACACCTCATCCGCCTCGCTAAAGCTCGGCACCTTCTCCCTCTGGAGAAGGCTTAATTACGGTTCTCGCCTTATTATTTGGTGTCGCCCCTGTTGGTTGTAGGGGACGACATCCTTGGCGTCCCGTTTATAAAAATCATTGTGTTTTGCGCGGACGACCACTTGGCAAGCCGCAAGTTTTCTTCGAAAACATTGTGGTCGCCCCTACAGGTTTAATTGTTACCTTTATATTTGCTTGTAGGGGAGTGGTCTCCCCTCCCGCCTTGCCTAGCGCAATGATACCAAAAGCCTTCCCTTGCGAGGGAATCTTGTCGCGAGCGACGCGGCTTGCGGTGGATGAGTAGTCCGTTTCTTAATCTTTATTTTTACACCTCATCCGCCTCGCTAAAGCTCGGCACCTTCTCCCTCTGGAGAAGGCTTAATTACGGTTCTCGCCTTATTATTTGGTGTCGTCTTTATGATTGTAGGGGCGACCACAATGTTTTCGAAGAAAACTTGCGGCTTGCCAAGCAATCGCCCTTTAGGACAGTCGGGGACGCCTGTCCCTACAAGGTTTGGTGCTTTTCCTTAAATTAATGCCTGTAGGGGAGGATATTATCCTCCCGAAGCCACCGTAAAAAGCAAAAAGCCGTCGGGATAAACCCGACGGCTTGATTGCTTTATTTAAGGAATTATTCCTCGTTACCGTAGAGAGCAGAAAGCTTCTGGAGTCTCTCGTACTTAGCCTTAGCGTTTTCTTCACCCTGTGCGAAGAGTACCTCAGCCTTCTCGGGGAAGGACTGAACGAGACGAGCGTAACGTGTCTCGGACTTGATGAAGTCAACGTAGTTAGCGGTAGGAGCCTTGGAGTCGATGACGAGCTTGTTGTTCTCGAGGGTAGGATTGTATCTGAACATCTGCCAGTAACCTGCCTCAACAGCCTTCTTCATCTCGAGCTGGCAGTTCTGCATGCCGCCCTTAACACCGTGCATCTCACAAGGAGCGTAACCGATGATAAGCGAAGGACCGTTGTAAGCCTCAGCCTCAGTAAGAGCCTTGAGGAGCTGGTTCATATCAGCGCCCATTGCAACCTGTGCAACGTAAACGTAGCCGTAGGACATAGCGATCTGAGCGAGATCCTTCTTGCCGATCGCCTTACCTGCTGCTGCGAACTGAGCAACCTGACCGATCTGAGAAGCCTTGGAAGCCTGTCCACCGGTGTTGGAGTAAACCTCGGTATCGAATACCATAACGTTTACGTCTTCGCCCGAAGCGAGAACGTGGTCAAGACCACCGAAGCCGATGTCGTATGCCCAACCGTCTCCACCGAAGATCCATACGGACTTCTTGGAGAGGTAATCCTTCTCAGCGAGAATAGCGGGAGCAACGGGGCATCCTGCCTCTGCTGCCTTCTCGAGCTCAACGATGAGAGCCTTTGTAGCAGCCTCGTTTGCCTTGCCGTCATCCTTGGAGTCGAGGTAAGCCTTTGCAGCTGCCTTGAACTCGTCGCTTGCCTTGTCGGACTTAGCCATCTCAGCAACCTTGCCGATGAGCTTCTCGCGGATGGTCTTCTGACCGAGAGCCATACCGAGACCGTGCTCAGCGTTGTCCTCGAAGAGCGAGTTAGCCCAAGCGGGACCTCTGCCGGACTCCTTGTTTACGGTGTAAGGAGTTGCGGGAGCGGAGCCACCCCAGATGGAAGAACATCCGGTAGCGTTGGAGATGTACATTCTCTCACCGAAGAGCTGTGTGATAAGACGAGCGTAAGAGGTCTCTGCACATCCTGCGCAGGAGCCGGAGAACTCGAGGAGGGGCTGCTTGAACTGGCTGCCCTTAACGGTGTTGTTGATAAGCTCGGGCTTCTCGGAAACGTTTGCAACTGCGTAATCGAAGGGAGCCTGCTGATCGAGCTCGCCTGCGATCGGAACCATCTCGATAGCCTTCTTGCCGGTCTTCTCGAAGTTGGAGGTTACAGGGCAAGCCTTTACGCAGAGGGTACAACCCATACAGTCCATAGGCGAGATAGCCATGGTGAACTTGTAGTTGGTCTTGATAACGGGCTTAGCGGTGTACTTTGTCTGCTCGGGAGCTGCTGCTGCCTCTTCCTCGGTGAGAGCGAAGGGACGGATAGCTGCGTGAGGACATACGAAAGCACAGTTGTTACACTGAACGCAGTTTTCGGGGATCCACTTAGGAACGAATACTGCAACGCCTCTCTTCTCGTAAGCGGCAGAGCCCTGAGGGAACGTACCGTCAACGTACTTGGAGAAGGTGGAAACCTTAAGGCTGTCACCCTTCATACCAACAACGGGAAGAACAACGTCGTTAACGAAGTCAACGAGGTCCTCGCGCTTACCGGTTACCTTTGCTGCGGGAGCGGTCTCGCCTGCGTTTGCCCACTCTGCAGGAACTGCTACTTCGTGGAGAGCGTCCTTACCTGCGTCGATAGCCTTGTGGTTGAGGTCAACGATAGCCTGTCCCTTCTTGAGATAGGACTTGGTTGCCATATACTTCATATACTCGATAGCTTCCTCGGCGGGAAGAATATTAGCGAGTGCGAAGAATGCGGACTGAAGAACGGTGTTCTTGACCTTACCGTTACCGAGGTCGAGAGCGAGCTTGGTAGCGTTGATGGTGTAGAACTTGATGTTGTTCTTAGCGATGTAGCTCTTTACGGAAGCGGGAAGGTGAGCGTCGAGCTCATCGTCGCTCCACTGGCAGTCGAGAAGGAACGTACCGCCGGGCTTAACGTCGCTGATCATATCGTACTTTGCAAGGTACGCGTTGTTGTGGCAAGCTACGAAGTCTGCCTTGTTGATGTAGTAAGAGGACTTGATGGGCGAATCACCGAAACGGAGGTGAGAAATAGTTACGCCACCGGTCTTCTTGGAGTCATACTGGAAGTATGCCTGAATGTACTTGTCGGTGTGGTCACCGATGATCTTGATGGAGTTCTTGTTAGCACCAACGGTTCCGTCGCCGCCGAGACCCCAGAACTTGCACTGGATCATATCCTTGGGTGCGGTGTCGGGAGCTACCTCCTCGTCGAGAGAGAGGCCGGTTACGTCGTCAACGATACCGATAGTGAAGTGGTTCTTGGGAGCGTCCTTCTCAAGATTTGCGAATACTGCAAATACGGAGGAAGGAGGAGTATCCTTAGAGCCGAGACCGTAACGGCCGCCAACTACCTTGATACCGTCTCTGCCAACCTCGTTGAGAGCTGTAACAACGTCGAGGAAGAGAGGCTCACCAAGAGAGCCGGGCTCCTTGGTTCTGTCGAGAACTGCGATCTTCTTAACGGTTGCGGGAATAGCCTCAGCAAGCTTTGCTGCAACGAAGGGTCTGTAAAGTCTTACCTTGATAAGACCAACCTTTTCACCCTTAGCGAGAAGGTAATCAATAACCTCTTCTGCAACGTCGCAGATAGAGCCCATAGCAACGATAACGCGGTCAGCATCGGGTGCGCCGTAGTAGTTGAAGAGCTTGTAGTCTGTACCGAGCTTTTCGTTTACCTTGTCCATGTACTCCTCAACGATTGCGGGAAGTGCATCGTAGTAGGGGTTGCAAGCCTCTCTGTGCTGGAAGAAGATATCTCCGTTTTCAGCAGAGCCGCGAAGTACGGGGTGCTCGGGGTTGATAGCGCGTGCACGGAAAGCAGCGATAGCGTCCTTGTCAACCATTTCCTCGAGGTCCTTGTAGTCCCAAACGGAAACCTTGGAGATCTCGTGAGAGGTACGGAAGCCGTCGAAGAAGTTAAGGAAAGGAACTCTTCCCTTGATGGTAGCGAGGTGAGCAACTGCACCGAGGTCCATAACCTCCTGAGCGTTGGTCTCAGCCATCATAGCGAAGCCTGTCTGACGGCATGCGTAAACGTCAGA
Source organism: Clostridia bacterium (assembly GCA_017504545.1). GTDB lineage: Bacteria > Bacillota > Clostridia > Oscillospirales > CAG-272 > HGM12713. The sequence continues at coordinate 3,885 of JAFVRA010000129.1, forward strand.
GTGGTCGCCGAAGATGTTGAGTGCGTGAGAAGCTACGCAACGAGCGGATACGTGGATAACGCAGGGAAGAAGCTCGCCCGCGATCTTATACATATTGGGGATCATCAGGAGAAGACCCTGAGATGCTGTGTAGGTAGTGGTGAGAGCACCTGCTGCGAGAGAGCCGTGAACTGTTCCGGCAGCACCCGCCTCGGACTGCATTTCCATAACCTTAACGTTTTCGCCCATGATGTTCTTCAGACCGTTAGCAGACCAAGCGTCAGTAAGCTCAGCCATAACGGACGAAGGCGTGATGGGGTAGATTGCGGCAACCTCTGTAAACGCGTACGACACGTGCGCGGCAGCGGTATTACCGTCCATGGATTGCTTTTTTCTTTCAATAGCCATGATTAAAATTCCTCCGTTTTTAATATTATTGAAAAATAATTTTTCTCCACCCAATATGATACCACAAAACATCAAATAAGTAAAGGGTATTTTGAAAATTTTTTATCAAAGTCAGCGAAAAATTTTTTGAAAAAAACAGAGCTTTTCTCAAAGCAAGTAGACTTTTGAAGAGCGCTCAGTAGGTGGAAAAATACCAAAAACAGCGAAAATGCCCTCAAAATACCTCTCAGTACCCCAAAATACTAACTTTTTCGGTTGAGAACTCAACAAATTTTTCGCAAATTCACAACACGTTCACAAAATGGTGGTATAATATACCCGACCTTGAAAATATTTAATAACAAAGAAGTCTTCGCTAAGATCGGCGAAGAACGAAAGGAATCGCTATGGCTATACGAAAGTACAAATATTATAAGAGCGACAAAATTCACGACCTTCGAGAGATGCTTCAGAACACCGTCAGACAGCACGGTTCAAGACCGATGTGTCATCAAAAGGAGAACGGCAAGTACGTCGCGCACTCATACTACGAGTTTTATCGCGACGTCAGAATTCTCGGTGCGGCGTTCCTCCGCAGAGGGCTCGTCGGCAAGAGAATAATCCTCACGGGCGAGAACTGCTACGCGTGGAGCCTGACCTATATGGCTACCGTATGCGGACTTGGAGTTATCGTACCCGTTGACAAGGACATTCCCGCAGAGGAGCTTGCGAACATCGCGCGAGTTTCGGGAGCGGCGGCAATAGTTTTCGCGGACAAATACAAGGAAAAGGCAGAGGGCGCAGGCAAAAAGCTGCAGAAGTTCTCGTTTAGCGAGGTGCTTGACATCATAAAGCGCGAGGACGTTTGCTCGACGGCGGATTTTGCGGCATACGACGAGCTTTCTATCGACATCGACGCGATGGCGTCGCTGATATTCACCTCGGGAACAACGGGTGTTTCCAAGGGAGTAATGCTCTCGCAGAGAAATATATGCACCAATCTTGAAAATCTCGCAAAGCTCGTACACCTTGAAGCCACCGACATCGCTCTGTCGGTTCTTCCCCCTCATCACGTCTATGAATGCACCGCAGGATTTCTCTATCCGCTCAGTCGCGGAGCGGCGATCGCTTATTCCGAGGGCGTGCGCTATATTATGAAGAATATGAAGGAGATCCGTCCCACCAAGATGCTCTGCGTACCGCTTCTTATCGAGACGGTATACAACAAGATCTGGGCGAACATCCGCAAAAAAGGCATAGAATCAAAGGTAAGAAACGTAATCAAGGTCACGGATATGATCCAGCCCGAGTCGGCAAGAATGGCGGCTAAGAGAAAGGCGTTTGCCGAGATACACGAGTCTCTTGGCGGAAAGCTCAACCTGCTCGTATCGGGCGGCGCGCCCGTAGATCCCAACGTTCTCGCGGGAATGAGAGCCTTCGGCTTCAGAGTTATTCAGGGCTACGGTCTTACTGAGTGCGCGCCCCTCGCGGCAGTAAACCCCGACAGAGCGCCCAAGGACGTGTCTGCGGGAGTCGTTCTTCCCGGCGGTCAGCTTAAGATCATCAACGCCGACGCCGACGGCGTGGGCGAGATATGCTACAGAGGCGACAACGTAATGCTCGGATACTACAATATGCCCGCAGAGACCGCAGAGGTAAAGAAAAACGGCTGGCTTATGACGGGCGACCTCGGCTATATCGACAGAGACGGATACCTCATCATCACGGGACGAAAGAAAAACGTTATCGTTACCGCAAACGGTAAAAACATCTTCCCCGAGGAGCTTGAGACCTATCTCTCAAGAAGCAATTACGTCTCCGAGTGCGTAGTCCTCGGATTTATGAACGAGAAGAAGAAGGATTACGACATCGTAGCGCTGGTGTATCCCGACCGCGCTTACGCCAAGGAGATGCTTGGCGCAGGTGTGACCGAGCGTGAGATATACGAGCAGATCTGCAAGGTCGTTGACGATATCAACGCAACGGTGCAGACCTATAAGCGCATAAGCCTCACTATTCTCCGACAGGACGAATTCGTCAAGAGCTCCTCAAGAAAGATCAAGAGAGCGGGGCTTGCGGACTCTGTCAAGGACGAATATCTCGCAAGAAGAGGATAATCTTATATTCAAGCATCACCCCCGAGTCTTCGGGGGTGATGCTTTTGATATTTTATTTGTTGATGTAGGAGAGGAGTTGATACTCCCGCAGAGTGACTTGAAAGCTTCACAAAACGCGCGAAAGATCCGCTCTTGCTGAATTTTTTATATCGTTTTCTGTCATAAAATCCGCGAATTTGCTTTAGAATATATAAAATTTACACAAATTCTTGAATTTTTTAAAAAATTCTCTTGCAAAACGGTGCGTGATGTGTTATAATCATAATGTTTACTACCCATGCGGAGCATTACCCACGCGCATATTCTCGGCGCTCTGCTTCGCGAAGAAAGGAGAATATGATTATGGACGAAAGAAATATCTTAGGAGTCGATAACGAGGCGAGCGACCTTTACAGTAAGGTATTTGCCAGCTGTCTTGAGGAAGCGGCGGACGCTAACCGGATCCCTGCCGCGGCTTTTGAGAACTACCGAGTTAAAAGAGGTCTTCGTGAGCAGGACGGCACCGGCGTTATGGCGGGCGTTACCACTATCGGTAACGTTCACGGTTACTACGTTTACGAGGGCGAGAAGGTAGCCGATAAGGGAAAGCTTGAATACAGAGGCTTTGATATGGCGCAGCTCGTTGAGGGCTACAACGCCGAGAACAGATACGGCTTTGAGGAAGTGGTATATCTTCTTCTTTTCGGAAAGCTTCCCACTAAGACCGAGCTTGACGACTTCAACGCGCTTCTTGCGCATTATCGTCAGCTTCCTCCGAGATTTTCCGAGGATATTCTTATGAAAGCGCCCTCGCGCTCTATAATGAATAAAATGGCAACCGACGTTCTCGCGCTTTATTCCTACGATGAGAACCCCGACGATACGAGCCTTGAGAACATGCTCAGACAGAGCATTGAGATAATCGCAAAGCTCCCCGTTATCGCGGCACATTCTTACGCATACTATCGCGCTCATTTCCATGGAAAGAGCCTTAATTTCCACCGTCCGCACGACGATCTCAGCTCCTCGCAGAACTTTCTGCGCCTGCTTCGCTCAAGCAAGCAGTACACCGAGGAGGAGGCGCGTTTGCTCGATCTTTGCATGATAATTCAGGCAGAGCACGGCGGCGGTAACAACTCGTCCTTTACCTGCCGCGTGCTTTCGTCCTCGGGTACCGATACCTATTCGGCTATCGCGGGCGCTATCGGCTCGCTTAAGGGACCTCTCCACGGTGGCGCGAATATCAAGGTTCAGAATATGTTTGACTGCATCAAGGAGAACATCCACGACGTCCACGACGACGACGAGGTAAAATATCTTCTTACCAAGGTTCTCAAAAAGGAGATCGGCGACGGCTCGGGACTCATCTACGGTATGGGACACGCGGTTTATACGCTTTCCGACCCCAGAGCAGAGATGCTTAAGAAGTACGCTCAGGATCTCGCAGAGAAGAGGGGATACGCCGACGATCTGTACCTCCTTTCGTCTATTGAGCGCCTGACGCCCGACCTCTTCAATTCCTTCAAGGGTACGAGCAAGCCTATGTGTGCCAACGTTGACCTTTATTCAGGACTCGTTTACCGTATGCTCGATATTCCCGTTGAGATGTACACGCCTCTCTTCGCGATCTCGAGAGTCGCGGGCTGGTGCGCGCACAGAATTGAGGAATTCTACACCTCCAAGAAGATCATCCGTCCCGCATACAAGTTCATCTCGCACAAGAACGAGTATATCCCGCTTGACGAGAGATAAGAATGGTAGAAACGACGCCACGGGCCTCGCTTCTATGACGATATATACATTTTTCGGCAGAGGGCTTGTCTCCTCTGCCGATTTGTGTTATAATGGAATGGGTGATGGGAATGGAAAACAAAAAATCTTTACCAAAAAGAAAAGATCCTAGATTAAAGGGTTTTGATTACGGCAAAACAGGTGCATATTTTTTAACAATATGTACTCAAAACAGAAAAAACATTCTCTCAAAGATTGTAGGGGAGGGGTCTCCCCTCCCGCGATTATCGCCTTACGGAGAAATCGTAGAGAGATGGATTCAAAAGATACCGGAAAAATATCCGGAAGCATCTGTGGATTGTTATGTCATTATGCCAAACCATATACATATATTGTTGTCTATTATAAAGGACGACGGGAGGGGAGACCCCTCCCCTACAGCCAATACGGTAGTTGGATGGCTGAAATATCAAGCAACAAAAGAAATCAATCAGTTACGAGGCTCGTCGGGCGACAAGATTTTTCAGCGGTCTTTTTTTGATCACATAGTTCGTAACCGTGATGACTACTGTGAAATATACAAATATATATTCGAAAACCCAGCACGATGGTATTATGATAAATTATATTCGGAAGAATAGGGGCATGGCTTTGCCTTGTAATACAAAGGCGAAACCGTCAATAAACGCGAGCTTCAAATAAGGATCTACAGGAGGTCATAAAATGGCAGCATTTATAACTGTTTCGGGATTAGGAATACTTATTGCAATTCTCGGTATAATCAATATGACAGGAAATATATCCTCTCTTCATTGGTATCACAGACAACGAGTAACCGAAGAAAACAGGAAGCCATTCGGAAAGCTCGTTGGCTTGGGAACATTGATCATCGGTATTGCTATGATCGTGTTCGGCATTCTGTTTTTGCTTTTTGAACACACACAAATACAAGCTTTTGTTATTGTTGGCGTGGTAGAATTGATTGTGAGCATCATTGTAGGAATGATTATAAGCTTTTATGCAATGAAAAAGTATAACGGCGGTATTTTTTAATAATAGAATTCAATTTATTGAACAAAAGATAACCCCCGACAGAAAATCTGTCGGGGTATCTATTTGTTTTCTGCATATCAAATTTTGCTTATTCGTAGGGGAGACCTGCGGTCTCCCGCGGGCGAACACAGTTCGCCCCTACCTAGCATTATTAAATTTCTCCGCTAAGGACAACACCTATTAACGTAAGCGCTTTTGTTTTTAGGGGGACGAGAAGACCTGTGGGAAGAAAAGTTATGAAGATGATGATACTAAATTTACAAGGAAGAAAAGATGACACAGGTCTTCTCTTAAATTCTTATTTACTTTCGGGGGGTGTAAGCGGTCTTGCGCGGAGCATATCCTTATATATTCCGCGGCTGCCCTCCATTTCGATGACTGTCGCGCCGCACACCTTTTCGTAGAATTTCACGGGGCCGACTCCGCCGATGATAGCGTAGCCGTAGCCCTCGTCCTTCATCGCGTGAAGGCAGGCGAGAAGCAGAGCCGCGCCGATACCCTTGCCGCGCTCGTTCTTATCTACGCCCGTCGGGCCGAAAAAGCCCTTGGCGGTAGCGTCGTAGCAGGCAAATCCGAGAAGCTCGGTGCCGCGCGTTGCAATAAAGATGCTTCTTGGTGAGCGGAAGAAGGCGTTTTCAGCCTCGCCGCCCCATATTCTTGCGAAATTCTCGGTTATCCAATCTATAACGGCGTAGTTCTCGGGGCCTATGGGTCTGCGGATGCAGATGCCCTCTGCCTCAAGCGCCTTGATACGTTCAGTCGCGTCGGGAAGCTCATAGAGCTTTACAAGCATATCCATATCTTACTCCACGGAAATAATAAAATCGTAAACGGGCTGACCGCCGCAGATGCTGACGATCTCAGCCTCGGCGTGTCTTGCCTTGATAGCATTCTCTGCCTCTGTAGCATCCTTCTCGCTGACGTCCGCGCCATAGAAGAGCGTGATATAAGAGGGAGTCTTCATCTTCTTTGCGAGCTTGTCGATACAGTCGATAGAGCTGTTGGCAACGCACTCGATAGAGCCGTTGAGCATACCTATCATCTGTCCGCTTTTGATCTTCTCACCCTCGATGGTGGTGTTTCTGACGGCGTGGGTGATCGACATACTCGTTACTGCCGAGATAGCCGCCTCCATAGCCTCGAGGTTAGCGTCCGCAGACGCCTCGGGCTCAAACGAGATCATAGCCGAGATGCCCTGAGGAACGCTCTTGGTATTGAGCACTATCACGTCTCTGTCCTTGACGAGCTTCGACGCCTGAATTGCAACGAGATAAATGTTCTTGTTGTTGGGAAGCACGAATACAGTCTTTGCGGGGGTGGAGAGAATACCGTCCATAAGATCCTGTGTGCTGGGGTTCATTGTCTGACCGCCGTGAATGACCGTGTCGGCACCGAGGTCGCGGAAGGTGTCGGAGATACCCTTGCCCATACAAACGGTAACGAAGCCGTAGGTGTTCTCGGGTGCGGCGACCTTGCTCTTTCTTGCCTCCTTGCTCTCCGAGAGAAGCTCGGAGTGCTGGTTTCTCATATTTTCTATCTTTGCGGTCGCGAGCATACCGTACTCGCATGCTTTTTCAAAAACTTTTCCCGGATGGTCGGTGTGGACGTGGAGCTTGATGATTTTTTCATCCTCAATGAAGACCACGCTGTCGCCTATCGAGCAGATAAGCTCGTGAAGCTCGCGAGCCTTGTCCTCGCCCTCGAACTTGGGGTTCTTTTCGACTACGCACTCAGTGCAGTAGGGGAAGGTGATGCTTTCTGTATCGAATTCGGCGAAATCAGCCACGCCCTCAATCTCATCCGAAGAGTTTTTAAGCTCTACCGGCTTTTTCTTGAGCGCTGAGAGCATTCCCTTGAGCGCGGTAACGAAGCCGCAGCCGCCCGCGTCAACCACTCCCACCTCCTTGAGAATGGGGAGCTGCTCGGGGGTCTTTTCAAGCGCCTTCTCAGCCGCCTTCGTGAAGCGCGTGAAGAACTCGGTGATGTTTTTGTCGCTGTACTTCCCGCTCTTTACGGCGTCCTCAGCCTCCTCTGCGCTCTTGCGCATTACCGTGAGAATAGTTCCCTCGGCAGGCTTCATAACTGCCTTGTAAGCCTCGTCACAGCCTCTGCGAAGTCCTGCCGCAAGCTCGGCAACGCCGATGCTGACAGAATTCTTGAACTCCTTTGCAAAGCCGCGAAGGAAGAGCGAGAGTATCGCTCCCGAATTGCCTCTTGCCGAGCGGAGCACTACCGATGCGGCGTCTGACGAGCAAGCGCCGACCGTGGCGTAATTGTTTTCAAGTCGTCTGACCGCTCCAAGCGTGAGAGTCATATTTATACCGGTGTCTCCGTCGGGAACGGGGAACACGTTCATATTATTTATCTTCTCCTTGTTGTTTTCAAGCGCGTTAGCACCCGAAACAAGCATAGAGAGGAAGGTCTTGGCATCTATTCTTGTCATACCCGTACCTTTCTTTATTTAACTGGCGTTGTCGAGGAATTATCTTTCGCTTCCGAGGAAGAAGAGAGCAAGTGTGCCGGGGCCTGAATGGCAACCGATGACAGTGCCGACGTAGCCTATTCTTATCTCCTTGACTCCTATTTCGTTCTTTATGCGATCTGCAAGGTACTGCGCGTCCTCGTAGCAGTCGCCGTGTGATATGAATACGGTCGCTTCGCTTCGGTCACCTATCATCGTGGCCTTTGCCTTGTCAAAAAGCGCGTCGATAGATGCGCGTCTGCCGCGAGCCTTGCCTACGTTGATGAGGTGTCCCTCGTTGTCAACGTGCATTACGGGCTTGATGCTGAGCATCGTGCCTACTACTGCGGTGGTAGCGCTTACTCTGCCGCCTCTCTTGAGGAAGAAGAGGTCGTCTATCGTGAACCAATGGCAGAGATTGAGCTTTATCTCCTCAACGTAGTCGCGGACAGCCTCGATGCTCTCACCTGCAAGACGCTTCTTAGCGGCAAGATAAACGAGAAGTCCCTGACCGAGAGACGCCGCAAGCGTGTCAACTGTGTAGATCTTTCTCTCGGGATACTTCTCGGAGAGCTCCTCTGCGGCGATCTTAGCGCTCGAGTAGGTGCTGCTAAGGCCCGAGGAAAATCCGAGATAGAGAATATCCTTGCCTTCCTTGAGAATAGGCTCCATTGCCGCCTCAAACTCGTCTATGTTGACGGCGGCGGTCGATGCCTTGCTCTTGGTACGAAGGAAGCTGTAAAGCTCCTTGATATCTATCTCACTTCCGGGCTTGGGCTCCTGTCCCTCGATGGTTACCGAGAGGTCGAGTATTCGCAGGTCAAGCTCCTTTGCTTCATCTCTCGTGAGATCAGAGCCTGAATCTGTAAGTATTACGTAATCGATCATAAAATTATCCTTTCCTTAACGAATAAGGGGAAGAGGTAAGGTGCTTTCTTGAATGTAGTATTCAATACTACATATATTATACGACACTCTCACCCGTTTGTCAATAGGGGGTGTAAATTATTTGAGGAGATGGCGCTTTATCTTTCTCGAGGTCGTCTTTTCAAACTCGGTAGCGCGAAGCTCCACTATCTTGATGTGCTTATAGGTGGGAAGAGTCTTGTTGAGGTCATTGATGGCGTTCTGGATGACCTGATGCATCTCAGCCATAGTGGTGCCTTCCTTGAACTTGGTGGTGTCGGGGTAGATGAGGGCGGTGAGGTTGACCTCAGAGCCGTTCTGTCTGCCGATGACCGCGCACTCTGCTATAGTCTCGATGTTGCCGAGGTACTCCTCGATCTCCTCAGGGAATACGTTCTTGCCGTTTTCAAGCACGATTACGGTCTTAAGGCGTCCTGTGATGAAGCAGTATTCGTCCTCGTCGAGATATCCGACGTCGCCTGTTCTGAACCAGCCGTCCTCGGAGAATGCTTCAGCGGTAGCCTCGGGGTTGTTGTAGTAGCCAAGCATAACGTTGTCGCCCTTGACCTGTATCTCGCCCTCCATATAGCCCTTGTCATTCTTATACCCTTGAGCTATTCTTACCTGACAGCAGGGAACAGAGGGACCTACCGACGCGTACTTACGCTTGTAGTAAGGAACCACGCAGGTAAGCGGAGCGCACTCGGTGATACCGTAGCCCTCGTAGATAGCGATACCGAGGGTATCGAAGAACTCGATCATACGGGGATTGAGAGCCGCGCCGCCGCAGACTATCTTCTCAAGTCTGCCGCCGAAGGAGTTGAGGACCTCCGCAAAGAGATCGCGGCGCTTATCAACGCCTACCTTGAGGAGACTTCTTGCCGCGGTGATACCGAGCTTGAGCTTCTTGTCTCTGCCCGACTTCTTAGCCTCTGCCCAGATCTTCTTGTAGAAGGTGTAGATGTAGAGGGGAACGAGCACAAGACCTGTGGGCTTGAATATCTGAAGGTTCTTAAGAACGTGAGTGATAGAGTCGTTGATGCAGATGTGCATACCGTAGTCCATTCCCGCGAGCATACAAGCAAGCTCGTAGGTGTGGTGAATGGGAAGGAGAGAAACGATAGTGTCGTCGGGAGTGAAATCTACAGTTGCGGCGGCACTCGTAACTACCGAGAATATGTTTTTCTGAGAGAGCATTACGCACTTGCTCGTTCCCGTAGTACCCGAGGTAAAGAGAAACTCTGCAAGGCGGTCTCTGTTTTCAACGTCGGGAATGACGTAGCCTGCTTTAACAAGCTCCGCACCCTTTTCGTAAAGGCTGCCGAGCGCAACTACCTTGTCGCCAAGAGCAAGCTCTGCCTCGCTCGGTGCCATAGCGATAAAGAGCGAGAGAGAGGAATGATCTCTTACGGCGTTTGCAAACTTGCCGTTAAAGCTTGCGGAATATATGAGAGCGTCGGCGTCAACGCTGTCCATAAAGCCCTCGATAACGCTTATCTCAAGCTCCTTGTCAAGCGGGATAGCAACTCCGCCCGATGCGAGAACTGCAAGGTAGGATGCTACCCAGTCAACGCTGGTCTCGCCGATGATAGCGATGCGCTTGCCTGCGTAGCCCTTGTCGGTAAGCGCTGCCGCGAGGCTCTTTACCTTAGCGGTGAACTCGCCGTATGTGACGTCGTGAAGCTGACGCTTCTTATCGAAATATGTAAAGAGAACTCTGTCGCCGTGCTTTTCTATGATACGGCAGAAATCCTTAACGTCAAGAACTCTTTCATAAAGTCTTTTACAGGGTGCCTTGTTAATTATCTTTGCTGTTTTTTCCTTGCTCATTTTATTAGTAGTCCTTTCAATAATATTTCAGAAGTAATAATTGCTTCACGTCTATCAGACTTGCTCCTCTGCTTGCTTGAGGCGCAGGCAGATCATATCAAATGTCGAATAGAAGTTTTCAAGCTGATCCTCACCGAGCTCCTCGCTTACGAAGGCGTGGATCTCTGATACCGCCTTATTGATCTCGTCAGCAGTATCTTTGCCCAAAGACGTCAACTTCAAACGCTTTCTGTAGTTATTGCTTTCATTTTCTGTTTCGGAAAGATATCCCTTTGCGCAAAGCTCGTTGACCGTGCGCGAGATCTGAGCCTTGTCAATGTCGCACATCTCGGCAAGCTCCATTCTCGTAAGCCCTTCAGGATATGAATCAAGGTATCTTATGCACATAGTGTGCGCGCTCGCAAGTCCGAAGTGCGTCATATACTTGGATTTGAGCTTTTGAATACTCTTAGTCGCACCGCAGAGAAGCGAGCAGAATCGGTTAAATCTGTCTGTTTCCAGCATGTTTTCTCCTTTCACAATAATATCCATTATACACATACAGATATATAATACCACAATGTTGTTGAGTTGTCAACAACTTTTTAGTAAATTTTTAAAAAAACTATCAATAAAACTATTTACAAAAGAGAGAAAAGAGTGTATAATATATTAAGCGGTAGGAAAAACCGCAGATACAGTCTGTGAAGAGGAAGAAACCGAGAGGGAAAAGCAGAGAGCCGACGCCTTGGCTGTGAGCGACGGTAAGACCTGAACGGCTTGTGCGCCTTGGAGACTCCGCACGCGAAAAAAGAGTAGCGGCGGCGTATCTTCTGCGTTAAGGAAGCAAGAGTAACGCTATATGCGTTAGAAGCAGAGTGGAACCGCGATCATTACGCCTCTGCGCCGTGGGCGCAGTGGCTATTTTTATTTTCGGAGGACGGTATGGTCAAGCATTCAAAACGCTCAGTCAAAGGAAATAAAGGGAATATAGAAAAGCTTATAGATGCGGCGTCTGATGTCTCAAGGGCAACGGCGTACGTTGCCAAGGATATCTCAAGAAGCACGAGAAAGCTCGTTCGCTCGGTAAAAGAGGACGTCCGCGCGGTTCGCGAGCGAGACCCCGCCGCAAGAAGCAACGCCGAGATACTCCTGCTCTACTCGGGAGTTCACGCGCTCGCCGCCTACAGAGTGGCGCACAAGCTCCACGAAAACGAGCATTATTTTGCTGCGAGAGCGCTTAGCCAGGCGGCAAAGGCAGTTACGGGCATAGAGATACACCCGGGCGCAAAGATAGGCAAGGGACTCGTTATCGACCACGGCACAGGCGTGGTCATCGGCGAGACGGCTGAGATAGGCGACAACTGCACGATATATCAGGGAGTTACGCTCGGAGGTACGGGTAAGGATATTGGCAAGCGACACCCCACGCTCGGAAACAACGTGCTCGTGGGCGCAGGAGCCAAGGTGCTCGGACCGTTCTATATAGGGGACAATTCCAAGATCGCCGCTAACGCCGTGGTTCTCAAGGAGATACCCGAGAACTCAACTGCCGTAGGTATGCCCGCGAAGGTCGTAAAACGAGAGGGCGTGAAGGTCAGCAGCGATCTCGACCAGATCCACATCCCCGACCCCGTGGCGCAGGAGATCAAGCGCCTTGAGGACAGAATAGCCGAGCTTGAGAGACAGCTTGGAGAAAAGAAGTAAAATTTAAGAACGGAGAATATAAAAGGACTATGCTTATTTACAATTCACTTACGAGAAAGCGCGAGGAGTTCGTTCCTAACGTAGCGGGAAAGGTCAGCATGTACACCTGCGGACCTACCGTTTATCACTACGCACACATCGGAAATCTTCGCAGCTATATTATGGAGGACGTGCTTGAGAAGTACCTCCGCTACACAGGACTTGACGTTACGAGAGTAATGAATATAACCGACGTCGGACATCTCTCGAGCGACGCCGACACGGGCGAGGACAAGATGCTCAAGGGCGCAAAGAGAGAGAACAAATCGGTGCTTGAGATAGCTAAGTTCTACACCGACGCATTCTTTGAGGATTGCGCTAAGCTCAATATCAAAACCCCCGAGGTAGTTGCTCCCGCGACCACCTGCATTGACGAGTTTATCAAGACCATCGAGGCTCTTATTGAAAAGGGCTACGCTTACGAGGCGGGCGGAAATATCTATTTCGATACCTCTAAGCTCGATCAGTACTACGTTTTCAACGACTTCAAGGAGGAGGACCTCGAGGTAGGTGTCCGCGAGGGAGTTGAAGAGGATAAGAATAAGAGGAACAAGGCGGACTTCGTGCTTTGGTTCACTAAGTCCAAGTTTGACGATCAGGAGCTCAAGTGGAACAGCCCCTGGGGTATCGGTTACCCCGGCTGGCACATCGAGTGCTCTTGCATCAGTATGAAGCATCTGGGCGAGTATCTTGACATCCACTGCGGCGGCATAGATAACGCCTTCCCCCACCACACCAACGAGATCGCACAAAGTGAGGCTTTTGTGGGGCATAAGTGGTGCAATTATTGGTTCCACGTCCACCACCTGAACACAAACTCGGGTAAGATGAGCAAGTCGAGCGGAGAGTTCCTCACCGTCTCGCTCCTTGAGTCCAAGGGCTACGATCCTCTCGTTTACAGATACTTCTGCCTGCAGTCGCACTACCGCAAGTCGCTCGTGTTCTCCTACGAGAATCTTGACAACGCGGCTATCGCTTACAACAAGCTCGTCGCGAAGATCGCGGCTCTCTATAAGGAAGAGCGCGGAGAGATCGACGCCGAGGCGCTTGGCGCACTCAAGGCGAGATTTACCGCGGCAATGGACAACGATATGAACACCTCTCTCGCAGTCACCGCACTCTACGACGTGCTCAAGGCAAAGACCAACGCGGCGACTAAGCTTGCGGCGATCGCCGACTTTGATACAGTTCTCTGCGTAGGACTTATCGCGGCGGCTGAGAAAATAGTTGAGGCCGAGAAGCGCGCGGCGGCCGAGGAGGCTGAGAGGATTGCAAACGATCCCTTCGCGGCTTACGTCGTTGATATGATCGCTCAGCGCGCCTCTGCTAAGAAGGAAAAGAACTTCGCGCGCGCCGACGAGATCCGCGCAGAGCTCGCGTCCAAGGGTGTAACTCTCATCGATACCCCTCAGGGTACCAAGTGGGAAAAGCAGTAATAAAAACAAGGCATTTAGCCGATAAAGAAAGGAAACTGTTATGAAGATCAAAAGAATTATCGCATTTTTGCTCCTTGCCTCGATGCTTTTGCTCGCGTGTGCCTGCAACACCGATGACACTGACGCTACTGAGGGTGATCCTACCGACAACGCTCCCACCGATAATGCCGAGGACGGCAAGAATGAGGACGGCACCGATAAACCCCTGCTTGACACAGACATCTGGCTCTCCGATCCCGACGCTCCCGTCCGTATAGTTTACGGCGACGGCGCTAAGGGCGCGGCTATTAAGATATACGACAGACTCACGGCTCTTGACGCGAAGTTTACCATGGGTAAATACAGCACGGTCAAGGATACTGTTGCCGAGGACGGCAAGCCTGAGATAATTCTCGGCGACACCAACAGAGCGGCTACTGCCGAGGCCAAGAAGCTTATTACCGAGAGCGGCGACTTCTATTCTATCTACGTTTCGGGTAACTCTATCGCGGTATATTCCGCAGATCCCGAGGGAATCGAGAGCGGCGCGGCTGACCTTATCTCCAAGATAGGAAAGAAGGGAAACGCGGTAATTTACAACAATATCAACGGAAGCTACTGCAAGGAATATCAGAAGTACACTCTCCTTGAGGCGCTCGTTAAGGTAGCAGAGGACGAGGACCTTCCCGTATATCGCATCTCCGTATATGATTCCGAAGGACTCAAGACAGAGACGGTCAACGCATCCAACCCCTGCCAGAACTGCTACTCTGTTGCAAAGCTCTACTGCGTTACCGCAATAGGTATGCTCTACGACGAGGGCAAGATCAAGACGAGCGACACCATCGGCTCTATCTTTGCAGATGAGCTCGAGGCGTACGGCATCGATCCTACCAAGTGGAACAAGGTCACCATTCACGACGTAATGCGCCACAGAGCAGGCTTTGAGCACGGTCTTCTTGACATAGACGCTGAGGATAGCACCAAGTGGGGCTCTCAGGATTACCTCAAGCTCGTTCTCTCCGAGCCGCTCGTTTACGAGCCCGGCGAGAAGTCGGTATATACCGATGCGGCGTTCTATCTCATTTCCAGAGTAGTTACAAAGATCAGCGGCGAGAAGCTTGACGATTTCCTCGCAGCTCGTCTCTTCAAGTACACCGAGTGCCGTGAGTTCGCATTCTCCAAGTGCCCCGAGGGCTATCCTATAGGCGCAACCGGACTCTACATCAGAAGCGCAGACGTTGCTAAGCTCGGTCATATCTATCTTAACGGCGGTAAGTACGGCGACGTTCAGATATTCTCTCAGGAGTGGATCGATACCGTTATCGAGAACGGCTACGAGCTTCATTCCTCTGGCGACGGCTACTCCAAGGGCGGTATGAGAGGTCAGAATATCTACATCAACTTCGAGAAGAATATTGCTGTGGCTTGGCACTCCTACGATCCCAACGGCGAGACAGGCGTGCTCAGCGATACACTCCATTCCTTCATCGGAAAAATGGACTGAGAAGGTTAGTCAGGGTTAGGATTTTTCGGTTCTTTTCTTGAAAGAAAAGAACCAAAAGAACTTTAATGAAGGGAAAGCTTGAGTAAGAACGGCACCACGCGCAAAGTTTTTGCTCAAGCTTTTTTAATTAAATCCACACCTATTTCAGCAAGTCATCCTGAGTGAGCGAAGCGAATCGAACTTTTGGGAGGGTGAGCGGTAATATAGCGAACCCGAGCAAAAGCGAAAAATGTCAAGACATTTTTCGGGATCTACAAAAAGATTTGGTTGTCTTGCTTGTCTTAATGTTACTTTTAACCTCTCCGTCTGCATACCTGTTTCGCTTCGCTCAACGACAAGTTTGCAAAGCAAACGTTGCGAGTCCACCTCTCCTGAAAGGAGAGGCTTTTTGTTGGTAGGGGTCGGCGCCTTCGACGACCCGTGTGTTTAGCGCAATCTTACCTAAAGGCTCTCCTTTTAGGAGAGCTGGCGGCTTGTACGCCTGAGAGGTCTA
>JAFVRA010000130.1 GCA_017504545.1 Clostridia bacterium
GACCGCAAGGTAAATGCAAAGAGTCTGCTCGGCGTTCTTTCTCTCGGTATCGCAAAGGGTATGGTAGTTACTCTCATCGCAGACGGATCGGACGAAAACGAAGCAGTTAACGGTTTGATCGAATTGGTACAGACCGGATTGGCAGAGTAAAATTATAGATTGCAAAAAGAGGCTGTAATCCGACTTTACGGCCTCTTATTTTGATTTTTTGGAAGGAGGAAGAATATGCCCGCTACGCTCAAAAGACTTGAAGAACTGCTAAAAAAGGCGAATACGCTTCCTCTATGCCCCGGCGTCTATATAATGAGGGACAAAAACGGAAAGATAATCTACGTCGGTAAGTCCCGCAAGCTCAAAAACAGAGTTTCGCAGTATTTTCAACACAGCAGAAAAAATACTAAAACAGGCAGAATGGTAAATGCTGCAGAGGATTTTGAATATATCCTCTGCAAGACCGAGATCGAGGCTCTCACGCTTGAGAACTCACTCATCAAGCAACATTCACCCAAATATAACATAAAGCTTAAGGACGCTAAGTCTTATCCGTATATCAAGATCACCGAAGGAGAATATCCGCGAATAGTATTCACCCGCACCAGAGGCTCTGACAAAGGCAGATATTTCGGCCCCTTCTCGGGAAGTGCAATAGCATATTCGATCCTTGATATACTTTATAAATCGCTCGGTATCCCAAGCTGTAAGCGAAGATTTCCCGAGGACTTCGGCAAGGAACGCCCCTGCCTTTACTACCAGATGAAGCAATGCTGCGGTCTTTGTACGGGAGAGGTATCGAAAGAAGAATACGACGCGCTTATTCAGTGCGCTGCAAACATACTCAAGGGCAATATCAAGGACGCCACCGATATGCTCTCATCTCAGATGATGGAATTTGCCGAGCAAGAAAGCTACGAGGCGGCGGCAAGATGCCGAGATACCATCAGAGCGCTTGAACGGCTCAATCAGAAGCAGAGTGTCGTGGCTTCTCCCGACACTAATATGGACGTATTCGGATTTTATTCGGACGATTTTGTGAGCTGTATTTCTGTTATGTATATCAGAAGCGGTGCGGTAAGTGACAAGGCTGACTTCATATTCAACTCTGACGCGATCACCGACACCGAAGCCCTCGCATCCTTCGTAGCCGACCACTATATGCAAAGAAATTATATTCCCAAAACAGTTCTGCTTTCATTTCCGCTTGAGGACGAGGACATGGAAATGCTCGAGGAATTTCTCACTGAGCAAAGCTCTCACCGAGTGGTAGTAAAGCGCCCCGAGCGCGGAGTAAACCGTGATCTCGTTTCGGTGGTTTGCAAGAACGCCGAGGAAAAGGCAAGACAGGCTAAGCTTGAGAGCCAGAAGGACGAGAGCGTACTCATCACGCTTGCACAAATGCTTCAGCTTGAGACCGTGCCCGAAAGGATCGAAGCCTACGATATTTCAAACATAGGAAATGAAAATATCACCGCAGGAATGGTTGTATACGAGGACGGAAAGCCCTGCAAGGCTGATTACAGGCTCTTTAAGATGCGTTCTGTCGTTGGAACTACCGATGACTATGCTTCTATGCAAGAGGCTCTCAGAAGAAGAATTCAGCATCTTAAGGAAGATACGAGCGGCTCGTTTGCCAAATATCCCGACCTTATTCTGATAGACGGAGGTAAGGGACATATCTCAGCTGTTAAGGAAGTTCTTGCAGAGGAAGGAATTGAGCTTGCCGTGTTCGGAATGGTAAAGGACGATTTTCATAAGACGAGAGCACTTTGTACAGATACCGAAGAGATAAATATCGCGCGTGAACGCTCGGTGTTTATGCTGATATACAAAATTCAGGAAGAGGTGCATCGCTTTACCGTTGGCAAGGTAATGGCGGCAAAGCGCTCCACTATGAAGCATTCCTCGCTTGAGAAGATAGACGGAATCGGTCCCTCTAAGGCGAAGAAGCTTTTGGACGGGTTCGGCACGATGACGGCACTAAAAAACGCTTCTGAGCAAGAAATTAGGGCTCTCAAGGGCATCAGCGAGGCTGACGCGAGAAATGTTTTTGAATATTTCAGAAAGAAGGAAAAGAAATGAGGATAATTACGGGAAAAGCGAAGGGCGTTCGCCTCAAAACGCTTGAAGGAGATACGACGAGACCTACCGCCGAGCGAGTTAAGGAAGCGGTATTCTCGATGATACAGTTTGATCTTGAAGAAAGAAGCGTGCTTGACCTCTTCGCAGGCTCGGGACAAATGGCCCTCGAGGCACTCAGCAGAGGAGCATCAGAGGCAACCCTCGTAGACAAGTCCGCGGAGGCTATCGCTATAATCAAAGAAAATGCCGCTAAAACAAAGCTTTCTGACAAATGTACCGTTTACCGTTCGGACTACCTTGATTTCATTCGTCGCTTTTCGGGAAAGCAATACGACATCGTCATTCTCGATCCCCCCTACGCGCTGAAGATGTACGCGCCTGCGCTCAGAGCGCTTGTCAAAGCAGATATGCTCAAGCCCACTACGCTTATTATCTGCGAGAGTGGAGAAGAGCAGGTGTTTGACGGAGACAGCGAGCTTGCATCGCTCTTCAGTATAGAAAAGCAGACGCGTTACAGTAAGACCTTTATAACGGTATTCAAGCCGAATTTTTAATCTTTACGAAAGGATCGCCGATATGAGTGAAAGGATC
>JAFVRA010000131.1 GCA_017504545.1 Clostridia bacterium
ATTATAACATACCCACCTCCCTCTCGGAGGGAGGCATATATTAGAGCCACGTTCGTGGCGGTAGGGCAACTTCCGCAAGGGGCAGATCATTCGACGAGCCTATAGGCTCGTCGAATGATCTGCCCCAAGGGGGCTATCGCAAGCCACCAGCACGGCTGGTGGTCATGACTATAATGCTCTAATTATGCTTTCAACTATAGACGCGACGAGCGTCGTGCCCATAACGACGATGTCGGGGATCTTAAAGCGGAAGCCTCGGCGGTAAACTATGTACCACACGAAAGTGAATATAACGAGAAGTGCCGTGTGCAGAGACAGAAGCACGAGAGTCGCGGACATTATCGGAATGAGAAGCATATATCCAAAGGGGGAAGAAGATACGCCACCGAGGTTTTCTATTCTCTGACGCTTGAAGCAGAGCACGAGTCCCACTACGCAAGCAACCGCTATGAGCGCCCAGATGACGAGCGCGATGATCTCTTCATTTTCAAAGGATATTTCGGTGCATGAGATCGAGTATATCTTGTCAAGCCCTTCCTCTTTATCAAAGCGAATTGCGGGTACGATATATCTGCAATACTTGTACGTGACCTGATAAAAATGATAAAGTGGGGTGAATAATATGGCGCTGGGAGCGCTGCTTGGGTATTTGTCGGGAATTTCGTACAGCGCATGGGCTGAAAGTACGGGCAGAATGGGATAGATATGCATCCATACGATTCCGTCGGCTATGGTGTTTGCTACCGAGAAGATAAACGCGAAGAAGGAATACAGTATCGCCGAGACGAGCAGGAGCATAAAGTAAAAGGGAATAAGCATCCATATCTCAAAGACGTAAGCATAGGGGATCATCTTGATAGCCACGAGCGAGAAGCTGCCAAAAAGCACGACTGCCATGTGTATAAGTCCGTTGAGATAATGCGCGAACACGAGACGGCCTCTGCCCACGGGGAGCGAGAGAAGAGTGTCCATATTGCGCTTGTTCTTAAATGGGAGAAGCTCAAGCACGGGCAGGACCATCGCGCAGATAGCCGCTATCCAGCCGATAAGATCAATGCTTCCGCCTGCATACATACCGATAAACTCAGTTCTCGGATTTGTACTGTAATCGTACATGCGCTCCTCGTGTACCATTATACTCGTAAAAGTAAAGGTCAGAAGCAGCGCGATGCCGAGCATTATCAGAAGGCGGATGAGAGTGGTTTTGAAGTGGTAGGAAAAATACTTTTTAAAGCTACTCATTTTTCTGCCTCCTTTGAAACCTCGTTGATAAATACCTCTTCAAAGTTGATAGGCATCTCTTCTATGATAGTAGGCGATAGGGCAAGGAGCTTTTGTTCGATCTCTGCTGAGTCGCCCTCGAATACCACGCTTACGAACTTGCCGCTTGCGGATATAGAAACGGTGGGAAGATCAGAGAATATCTCCTTGTCAACTCCGTCGGCAAAGCCAAGCATAAACTTGCAGTAGCGCTCAACTCTGCTTGCTATATCGCCCGAGCTGCTGATAGTCTTGTTGTCGATCACCGTGTATTTATCACAGAAATCCTCAAGCTCGCGGAGCGCGTGGCTCGAGATTATGACGGTGGCGTTGTCCTCATCGACCATAGCCGCAAGCTCTTTTTTTACCTTGTGTCGCGCGAGAGGGTCAAGACCGTCAAACGCTTCGTCAAGGAAGAGATACTGCGGACGAATGGCGAGCGCGATGATGATATACGCCTGGCGGCGCATACCCTTTGAAAAGCTGCGGAGCGGCTTCTTCTCATCAAGACCGAACTCGTTCTTTAAGCGATTGTACTTCTCCATATCCACGTCGTACATACACTTGTATATCTCAAGCATGCTTTTCATAGTCGTGTGGAGAGAGAAGTAAGGATCGTCGGGAAGGAAGTACACGCGCTTTCTCAGATGCTCGTCCTGAGGGGGAATACCGTCGTAGCTGATGCTGCCGCTCTCGGCGGTGTAGATGCTCGTGAGCAAACGGAAAAGCGTGGATTTTCCCGCTCCGTTTATACCGACGAGTCCCATAATACAACCGTCGGGGACGGAGAGATTTAAGTTTTCAAGAACTCTTGTTTTTCCAAAGCTGAAGGACAGATCAGTTATTTGTATCATTTTTCAAAAACCTCCTTTGCCTGTGAGATAAGGTCATCGTAGCGCACGCCCTGCCTTTTGAGATCCTCAAGCAGAGGGCGAAGATCTGCCGCCCCCTTCTGATTGTCACTCGAGAAGGTAACGTATGCGCCTTTTTTGGGGAGAGCGTGGATCAGTTGCTTTTCCTCAAGCACCGAGTACGCCTTAGCGACCGTGTTCGGATTTACACCGAGCTCTGAGGCGAGCGCCCTCACCGAAGGCAATTTGTCGCCCGTAGCGTATAACCCTTGTAGAATATAGCTCTCAAGCTTGCCCGCGATCTCAAGGTAAACGTCCTGCTTACCTGCATTTTCAAGATGCATAATTGCCTCCTTTCAACAAAATCTGTATTATCTGTATTATCGTTGTGATTGCATTATACCATATACCATACCGCTTGTCAATAGGTTTTAGTATATTTTCCAAAAGCAAGTATCTTTTTTTGTATTACCTCGATTTGTTAGGATCTTGCTTTGCTTATTTGTGCTATCTTTATTGTTGTAGGGGACGACGTCCTCGGCGTCCCGTGGATGATCAATCGGTAAAATGCAAATTTCTTTGAAAACATTGGCGATCCCTCCTATAGTTTTGTGCAGTTTTGATGCTTTGCTTGTAGGA
>JAFVRA010000132.1 GCA_017504545.1 Clostridia bacterium
CCCTTGAGTCACGTAAATGATCTCAAAGGTGCTTTCGGTCCGATGGGGGTGGATCCAAGGGCGCTCCGAGCGGAACAGTCCCGCGTGGACGTATTGAAGATGGGGATGGATCAGCGTCCTTGACGTCGAGGCAAGGAATTATTCTTTTGGTTATCACGTCAGTTCCCTCCGTTTTGCGCTGAGATAAAATCGGCAAGCTTGATAGCATCCGAGAGATCTATCGCGCCCGTGTATATCGCCTTACCTACGATCGCGCCGAAAAGCCCCATATTTGAGAGAACCGAGACGTCCTCCATTGAGGAAACGCCGCCCGAGGCGATGATATTAAGCGAGAACTCGTCGTAAAGCTCCCGATAAAGCTCACGGTTAGTGCCCGACATCATTCCGTCCTTTGAAATATCGGTACAGATGATAGTTTTTACGCCGAGATCCTCGAGCTTCTTGCAAAACTCCTTGCAGGAAAGAGCGGATACTTCAAGCCAACCCTTGATAGCCACAAATCCGTCCTTAATGTCAACTCCGACAACTATCCTCTCTCCGTAAAGCCTTACTGCCTCAGAAAGAAATTCGGGGTCTGTGACGGCGGCTGTGCCTATTATCACTCTGTCCACGCCTATGTCTATATATTGCTTTACTCTCTCAAGCGTGCGGATACCTCCGCCTACCTCTACCGAGAGTGAGGTTCTTTCTGTTATTTTCTTAATGGTTTCAAAATTTGCGGTCGTTCCGTCCTTTGCTCCGTCAAGGTCAACGACGTGCAGGTATTTAGCGCCTGCTCGCTCAAAGCTCTCGGCAACTGCGGCAGGATCGTCGCTGTAGACCGTGACCTTGTTGTAATCTCCCTTGAGAAGACGTACCGCCTTTCCGCCCAAAAGGTCTATTGCGGGTATTATGTTCATTGCTCGATTTTCCTCGTTAGTTTATTTCGCAGAATGCCTTAAGTATCGCAAGTCCTACGCGCTCGCTCTTCTCGGGGTGAAACTGAACGCCGCAGACGTTGCCGTTTCTCACCGCCGCCGTAAGCTCGGCGCCGTATTCTGCCGTCGCTATTACCGATTCGTCGCAATCTGCGCCGTAGTATGAATGAACGAAGTAAACGCAGTCACCTTCGCTCAGATACTTGAAGAGCTCGTCCTTTTTCTCTCCAAAATGCAAAGCGTTCCAGCCGATGTGGGGGATCTTCAGATCTTTGGGAATAACGTCGGAGATAGGTCTGATGCTTCCCTTAATAAGTCCAAGCCCCTCGTGCTCGCCGTATTCGTAGCTCCTCTCAAAGAGCATCTGCATACCAAGGCAAATGCCAAGCAGAGCCTTTCCACCGCTTACCTCGCGCTTTATCACCTCGTCAAGTCCGCTCTCGCGAAGCTTGCGCGCGGCGTCCTCAAACGCGCCAACACCGGGAAGCACGATGCGGTCTGCCGCGGCGATGACCTCGGGATCTGAGGTAACGCAGATGTCCGCGCCTATGCTCTTAAACGAGCAAGTGAGTGAAAAAAGGTTGCCAACGCCGTAATCTATTATCGCTATCATCAAAGAACTCCCTTGGTCGAGGGGACCTCGTCCTTTGCACTCTCGTCGATGGCTACTGCCTCTCTGAGCGCTCTCGCAAACGCCTTGAATGCCGCCTCGGCTATGTGGTGAGAGTTTCTTCCGTCAAGCTGCTTTAAGTGCAGAGTGATTCCGGCGTTTCTCGTGAGTGCAAGGAAAAACTCCTCAACAAGCTCACTGTCAAAGTCGCCGATCTTCTCTGTGGGGATGCTCAGACCGTAAGCAAGGTAAGATCTTCCCGATACGTCAAGCGCACAAAGCACGAGAGCTTCGTCCATAGGAAGAAGCATATTGCCGTAGCGACGGATTCCCTTGCAATCGCCGAGCGCTTCCTTGAGCGCAAGTCCGAGGCAGATGCCCACGTCCTCAACGCTGTGGTGATAATCCACCTCTACGTCTCCCTTGCAAGATACCTCAAGCGCTACTCTCGCGTGCTTAGCAAAGAGCGTGAGCATGTGGTCAAGAAAGCCACATCCCGTGTCTATTGCGGTGCAGTCAGAGCTGTCAAGGCAAAGCGAAAGCTTTATATCTGTCTCTGCGGTTTTTCTCTCAATATAGCTTTTTCTCATTTTCTTTTCTCCTTAAGGATCTCAGCCGTCGCGGCAAGGAGCGCATCCATCTGCTCGCGTGTTCCGACCGTTATTCTGTTGAAATCCTTGATTTTTTCTTTTGTAAAGTGGCGCACGAGAATTCCTCTTGATTTGAGCGCAAGGTAAAGCTCCTCGCCGCCTATCTCATCGCTCTTGGCGAATATGAAATTCGCCTTTGAGTCGGTGCAATAAAAGCCCATAGAGCGAAGCGCCTCTGTCGTATATTCTCTGGTTCTTATGATCTCCTTGCAATTATCCATATAGTAGTCGTTATCGGCTATCGCCGCCTCGCCCGCAAGGAGCGTCAGGCGGTTGATGTTATAGGGATTTGTGGAGTATTTTATTTTTTCAAGATCGGAGATTATCGCCTCGTTTGCGATAGCAAAGCCAAGCCTTGCGCCCGCAAGCGAGCGAGATTTTGAAAAAGTACTAACGACGAGAAGATTATCGTACTTATCTGTCAGATCGCGTGCGCTCTCGCCGCCAAAATCAACGTACGCCTCGTCTATAAGAACGAGGTTGTCGGGGTTTGCCGCAACTATCCGCTCGACCTCGTCAAGCGAGAGGCAGAGTCCTGTGGGGGCGTTGGGGTTCGCTATGACTAGCGTGGCGTCGTTGGTGAGATAATCCTCTACGTTTATCGAAAAATCCTCGTTGAGCGGCACAGCCGTGTAATCCACTCCGTGAAGCTCGGCGTAAACGCTGTAAAATCCGTATGAGATCTCGGGAAATCTCACCGCTCTCTTGCTTCCCTCGCAGAAAGCCATAAACGAAAAGTTAAGTATATCGTCCGAGCCGTTGGAGAGGAAGATATTCTCGCTTCTCTTCCCGAAAAGCTCCGCTACCGCGCTCTTCAGTTCCTTGCAGGTAGGGTCTGAATAGAGATTGAGCTTTGCTACCTCAGCGCTGTTCACCGCGTCAAGCACGCGCTGTGAGGGCGGATAGGGCGACTCGTTGGTATTAAGCTTTATATACTTCATATCCGTGGGCTGTTCACCGGGCGTATAAGCCTCAAGCTCACGGTATTTTGAATTCAAAAATCTGCTCATTATTTGGATCATTCCTTATTTTCGGTTCTTATGATAGCACTTCTCGCGTGTGCGGTAAGTCCTTCCTTCTTTGCGAAGTATTCAACCTTGGAAGCGACCTTTGCGAGTGCATCCTCGGTGTAGTAGGAGAACTGTGTCTTCTTGACAAAATCATCTACCGACAAAGGACTTGAAAATCTCGCAGTTCCGCTTGTAGGAAGCGTGTGGTTAGGTCCTGCAAAGTAGTCACCGAGTGCCTCAGGACAGTATTTACCCATAAATACCGAGCCCGCGTGACGTATCTTATCAAGATATTTGAAAGGCTCGTCAACGCATATCTCAAGATGCTCGGGCGCGAGGGCGTTTGCCACCTCGATCGCCTCGTCTATATCCTTAGTGATGATTATCTTGCCGTTATTCTCAACCGAGGTGCGCGCTATTTCCTCTCTTGAGAGGAGCGAGAGCTGTCTTTCAAGCTCTTCTGCAGTAGCACTTGCAAGCTCCTTAGAATCGGTCACAAGCACAGCCGTCGCGTTTTTATCGTGCTCAGCCTGAGAAAGAAGATCAGCCGCAACGTAAACGGGGTTGCAGGTGGAGTCTGCGACTACGAGTATCTCGCTCGGGCCTGCTATCATATCTATAGCGACTCTGCCGAAAACCTGCTTCTTTGCCTCGGCAACGAAGGCGTTTCCCGGGCCTACTATCTTATCCACCGCAGGAACGCTCTGGGTTCCGTAAGCAAGTGCCGCAACTGCCTGCGCGCCGCCAACCTTGAATATACGGTCAACGCCTGCTACCTTCGCCGCCGCGAGTATCGCGGGGTTTACGCTTCCGTCTGCCGAGGGGGGAGTTACCATAACTATCTCGGAGCATCCCGCGATCTTTGCGGGGATAGCGTTCATAAGCACGCTTGAGGGGTAGGCTGCCGTGCCGCCAGGAACGTAAAGTCCGACCTTTTCGATCGGGATCACCTTCTGACCGATAACGACTCCGTCCTTCTCGTTTATAAGAAAGCTGTTTCTTACCTGTCTTGAGTGAAAGGCGTAGATGTTTTCCTTAGCCTCCTTGAGTATCTCAACGAACTCGGGCTCAACGGCAAGGAACGCCGCCTCTATCTCCTCTGAACTCACTTCAAGCGAGGAAAGCTTGACCTTATCAAACTTCTCGCAGAAGGCAAAGAGCGCGCTGTCGCCCTTCTCTCTTACGGTTTTTATTATTTCGCTGACCGTGTCGGCTACGTTGAACACGTTTTCTTTTCTGTCAAGTATCTCAGCGCGGTCTATATCCTTGTAATCTATAATGCGGATCATGGGGGTTCCTCTCTGAATCTACTCGCTATTATTTGTTCTTTTGTGCGAGCACTTTTTCTAATTTTTTGCAGATATCATTTATCTCGGCGTTCTTGAACTTGTGGCTGACCTTATTTGCGACCAGCCTTGCGCTGATGTCAACTATATCCTGCTTAGGCTCAAGATCGTTCTCGTAAAGCGTTTTGCCCGTTTCAACTATATCGACTATAACGTCCGAAAGCTCAAGTATGGGCGCGAGCTCAATAGAGCCGTTGAGCTTGATTATATCTATTTCTCTGCTCTGTTTATTGTAATAATCTCTTGCTATGTTCGGGAACTTTGTCGCAACTCTCAGCGTTCTGTCGCGTCTGTCGCAAAAGTCCTTTTTTGCGGCAACTGCCATTCTGCACTTGCCCATTCCGAGATCGAGCAGCTCGTAAATGTCGGGCTTGTACTCAAGGATTATATCCTTGCCCGCAATTCCGATATCCGCCGCACCTCGCTCGACGTATACTACCACGTCCGAGGGCTTTACCCAGAAGTATCTTACGCCGACCTCGGCGTTTTCAAATATAAGCTTTCTGCTCTCCTCGCGGATAGAAGGACATTCAAATCCCGCTTCTTCAAATATTCCGTAAGCCTTCTCGCCAAGTCTGCCCTTAGGGAGCGCTATGTTAATCATTTGTTTCAAGTGTAAGAATTCCGTCCTTTCCAAGTCTTACGAGCTTTCGGCATCTGAGGCTTTCATCAGGAGCGCTCAGCACTCTTACCGAGCCATCCTTGCCAAGCTCTCTTGCCGCCGCAATTATATCTCTCGGAGCTACGTCCTCGTCGTATACGAGCATTACGTCAACGTCAAACGAGTTCTCGTCTGCGGCAAAGCGCTCAAGCTTATCAAGATAAACTGCAAATCCGATAGCGCCTACTCTCTTGCCGAACTTCTCCATAAGTCTGTCGTATCTTCCGCCTGAGAGAATACTGTCGGGTATGCGGTTTATAAAGCCCTTGAAGATAATACCGTCGTAATAGTTCATATCGTTTACTATCGAAAAATCAACGTAAAGTCTATCGGTTGAACCGTAGCAGCTCATCGTATCGTATATTTGTTCAAGCTCGGAAAATGCGCTCTGCATCTTCTCGCCCTTGACAAATTTCTTGATTTCATACAGTGCCTTATCTATCGGCAGATACATCGCGGTAAGAACGCAAAGGCTCTCGCATTTATCTTTATCTATTCCGAGCGTGCCGCACAGAGCTCGCAAGCCCGAAAGATTTTTGCTTCCGATAAGTGAAAGAAACTCACCCATATTCTCTGCGCCGACACCTATATTCTCAAGGAATCCTTCAAGAAAGCGCATGTGCGAAATATCAAGCAGGAATTCTTTGCTGATGCTCTCAAGGCTCTTCATAGCGAGCATCAAGACCTCGCTCTCTGCGAAAACGTCGATACTGCCGATGGATTCAAGTCCGGTCTGTCTTATTTCGCGGAAGCCGTCGCCACCGACTGTGGTGCGGTAAACGTGCTCGTCGTAATAAAGCTTATAGGAGCTGCTTTCGTTCGCAACCACGTTTTTGATTATGGAAAGCGTTACGTCGGGCTTGAGCGCCATAAGCTTGCCGTTTGTATCTGTAAAGGTAAGCAGATTTTCGCTTACGAGAAAGCTTCTGTTCTTCGCATACAGATCGTATTCTTCAAACTTGCTGACTCTGTAGTGTGAATAGCCGTACTTACTGTAAAGACTGCGAAGCTCGTATATCGCTCTTTCGTCCTCACGAAGCACTTGGGATGCAAAGCTCATTATTTTTCTTCCTCCGCGATAGCCTCAAGCGCTCTCTTATATCCGCCCGCACCGTAAAGGAAGGAGCGGTTTACGCGGCTGATCGTCGCCGTGCTTGCGCCTGTTTCTTCAACTATCTTGTTATAAACAGTCTGCTCAGAGAGCATCTTTGCCACGAGCAATCTCTGCGCTATGTCAAGAACCTCCTTTTTAGTCATAATGTCCTCAAGAAAAGCATCGCACTCCTCTTTGGTGTTCAAAGAAAGTATCGCCTTTACCAAAAGATTGTAGCCTTCGTTTTCTGACAGATTCATAAAAATTCCTCTCTTTTCTATAATTCTCAAACAGTCTTCGCTTTAACACTTTACTATGATAACACAGTAAAGCAATTATGTCAATAGGTTTGACAAATTTTTTCTCTAAAATTTCAAAGAAATAGCGATCAGAGCATTCTCTGATCGTTTATTTCAAGGTGGAACTGCATTCCGAGACGCTCAGCCGCCTTTCTGCAAAGCAGCATTCTCTCTAAAAATATCTCGAAATATTCCATTACCGAGCTGTATTTCGTATCGACCTCAAGGCTGAGGGTTATCTCGTCCTTCCCCTCGTTTATCTGAAGATCGGAGCGTGTAGCCGAGTAGTTCACTCTATCGTGTATATCAAAGCTTGATACGTCTGAATTACGGACTCTGCTTCTTCTTACGTCCGACTTATCCGCAAGGATAAGCGCCGCGGCGATCTCGTTGACGGGAACTCCCGTTCCCTCGTCGTGATTGCCGATAGCGGCTACTATAAGCGCTATCTCCTCTGGCTCCATACCCATTTTATCAAGCAATCTGAAAGCCATTACCGCACCGCTCTGCGAGTGATCGACGCGGTTGACGAGATTGCCGATATCGTGCATAAACGCCGCTATCTTTGCTATCTCCACTGTTCTTTTGTCAAAGCCGAGCGTGCCAAGTATATACTCGCACGCGGCCACTGCCTTTCCGGCGTGCGCGAAGCTATGCTCGGTATATCCGAGAGCCTTGAGAGAGCTATCCGCGCTCTTTACATATGCTCTTATAGCGGGGTCGTGCTTGACCTGTTCAAAGCTGACCATTAGTTATCTCCTTTATTTAGTTATTTATTAGGTTCTCCTTGCCCGAGAAAAGCTCCTCGGCGCGCTCGGTAGGCATCTTTATAAATCTTACCACCGAGTAGATCGCTACGGCAACACCGACGATAGCGGTTATCGCGATCTCAGGTCCCGTCCATATTGTTCCCTCTCCAAAGGCGGGAATTACACCGCCGGCGAAATTATAGAGCGCGTGTGTGAAAACGCAGAGCCATATATTGCCCGTTTCAAGAAGGACTGTGCAACAAAGCGCTCCTATAAGCGCGGAATAGCCTATCTGCAATATCACAGCTCCCGGCGAAGCGGTAAATATATTCACGAGATGCACCGCGCCAAATACTACGGACGACCAGAATATCGCCATAAATATCTTAAGCTTTGTCGCCGTTCTGCTCTTGAGCAGAAGCATCAGCGCGCATCCGCGGAAGGCAAGCTCCTCGAAAAATCCAACACAGAAGCAGGAGAAGGCAAAGAAAAGTATATCTCTCACGCTTCCGCCGAAGCTGCAGTCGCCCATCGCGAGCGACACCCACGGAAAGTTATTGATAGCCACCGCGAGTGCGGGGATAATAAAGATCAGCGCGCTCGCGCGCTTATTTCCGAGCGGGCGAAGTATCTTCCCGAACGAAAATTCAAGTATGAATATAAGCGCCACCATACCGCCAAAGAAGCGCGAGAGGCTGCTGTAAAGCTCGGTAACACTCTCACTTGGCGAGTCGCAGAGTCTGTACCATATTTCTACGGCGACAACTGCGGCAAGCATCAGCACGAGCAGCACTTTACGCGTTATCTCAGCAGGTGAAAGCTTTCTTTTTTCACTCATCTGCATTCTCCTTGGGAGTATTCTCTTGCTTTGCCGCCTTCTTCATAAGATAACGCTGACCGAAGAAAAGCGCGATCGAGCCAAGCACCATAAGTATCGCGATAAACTGCGAGGGGCTGAGAAAATCTACTACCGTGCTTCCTCTGTCGTCGGTTCTGAAATATTCGATAACGAAGCGCCATACGCCGTAAAGCACCATATAGAGCGGCAGATTGCAGGAGCGCTTGGTAAGAAGTCTCCAAACGAAAAATCCAAAGAGCGCAAAGAGGAAGAGAGCCTCGTAAAGCTGAAGCGGCACTGCCTTTGCGTTGATAGCAGGCATATAAACGGCGTACCACGCGTCAGTTATCTTTCCGTGGCAGCAGCCTGCCATAAGGCAGCCTATTCTTCCGAAGCCGTGAGCTACGGCTATAGACGCCGCCGCAATGTCCGCAACCGTAAAGAAGCTTTTGACATTCTGCTTTTCCTTAAAGAAAAGTGCGCCGATGCCGAAGTATATAAGCAAGAAGAAAGCCGCTCCTCCTATAAGTCCACCGTAGAAGGTAGCTCCCGTTGAGGTATCAAGGACAAATCCGCCGCGGCGCTCAATATCGTAAAGCGCTTGGAAAAACACCGCCGAAAAATAACCGAGAATTATAGCAACGACCGCAGTTACGAGCGTAAAATTCTGAAGCTTCCAGAACATCTTAGCCCTGTCGGAGAATATTCTGAAGACCGCAACGGCGCCGAGTATTCCTATACACAAAAAGATAGTGTAAAGATCTACGTCAAGAAAAATATCGTAAGGATACATTTGTTCCTCCCTTGTTGATTTTTAGCAATTTAAAATATTAAAGTATTCCAAAATAATTATACCGCATAAAGACGAAATTGTCAATGTGCGGTATAATTATTTTATTGAATTTTGTGTGATTTTAAGGCTTTTTGCACCTATCTCAGAACTTTTCAATGTTTGCAACCGTGTACTTGAGCATCTTATTCTGAACGTATCTCTTGTTTCTGACGAGATAGTCTCTGATGACCCTGATATTCACGGGCTTCTGCGACATAAGATTTTCAAGTGCAGCAGCAAAATCGTTATCGTTGTTAGCTCTGAGTCCGCTACAGATAAAGTGGATCGTGTCGTCTGACGCGTTCTCAAGACATCTCCAGCCTGCCTCGGCATCCTTCTCTGCAAGTCCGAAAAGAAGCTTGTAAGCCACGAGAGGCTTAAACTCTGCGGGCATTTCAAGATAGGGGTTATCAAGAACTCTGTCGTTCCATATCTTGCCCTCGGAGGTCGCGTATTTGGAAAGAAAGCGATTCATTCTTGAGTTTACGGTTGCAAAATTGAGCTTCTGAACCGAGATATTTCTCTTAGTCTTAGGATTGTAGAGAAAGTAGTTCGGGTTCTTGTCTATAAGCAGATAGGTAAAATATCCAAGCTCTACAGACAGCGCAAGCGCCAAGACAGAGACGATTATAAGCACGATCTTAGGCAAAAGCGCGAGATCAAGCGAAAGTCCAAGGATGAAAAGCACTACCGCAACGATAAGGAAAAGCGCGGTCGCTATACCCAACACTATTTTTAATTTATTTCTATCCATTCAGCATCTCCTGTTTTCCTGTTAATTACTTAGATTATAACACATTCTTTTGCAGATGTCAATTCATTTGAAAGAAAATAAAACTAAATCAAGGCTAAATTAACACTTATGAAAGCAGCTCGAGTTCAAATGCGATCTTTGGTGTAGGTACGAGCTCTACAGAGCGTCTGAACATCTCCTTTGCTCCCTCAATATCTCTGTTGTAGAGCTTTCCGTAGCCAAGCATTCCGTAAAGGCGCGCAAGGCGGTTTATTCTTCCGTTACCGACAAAGCAATGATATATGCTTCCTATAACTTTATGATACGTGCAACCGCCCTCAAGCTCCTTCTCCCATTTGAGAATAGCCTCGCGCATAATTCTCTGCGCTCTCATCTCATCACCACCGAGGCGAACAGCCATTGCGGAATAATAAACGAACTCGCCACCCATATTCCACATACCTACGTCCTTCATAGAGCAAAGCTTTGCTATAAGCTCTGCCGCCTCCTCTTCTCTGCCAAGGCATTTTAGCGCCTCTGCCTCGTAGTAGCGGTATGGCATCATAATACTATCGTTCCAGAAGCCTACGTTTAAGTTCTCGGGCATAGTCTGAGATGCTCTGAAGTCCTTGAGGGCGTCCTCGTATCTTCCCTCGCGCATCGCTATTCTTCCACGTGCGAAGCAAGCGTACATATACGGCTCTGCGGTCGAGACCTCTGCTCCCTCACCGGGTGAGAAGATATGCTCTCTCATTACCTTTTCTGCCTTATCAAATTCGCCTGCCGCACTGTAGGCGCGAGCGATCGTAAGCTGTATCTGATCGGTTACCACCTTCGGCTTATGCGCCTCGATAAAGGCGGCATTCTCAGCGTAAGAGCCGCCGAGCGCCTGCATTACCGTTGCCATTTCGCAAAGAAGCATCGCATCGTTGTCGTGAAGCTCTACTGCCTTTCTCATAAGAGGCAGAGCGTCCTTTGGTCTGTCAAGATGATTATAATAAGCAAGTGCGAGGTTTCTATAGGGGATATAGAAGCTCGGCTCGTGCTTTATCGCTCTTTTCCAAAGCTCTGCCGCATCCTCGTAAAGACGCGCGTCGTAAAGAATACAGCCAAGCAGATACGCCGCAAAGCCGTCCTTCTCGTCAGCCGCGAGCGCCGCGCGAAGAACTTTTATTTCTCCCGCTCTTGAGGGGAATACGTCAACTATCTTCTTGCGCTTTGCCGCTCTGCGCTCTTTTGCGGCAAGGTCGTCTCTTCCGAGAAGTCGGTAGCAATAAGCGAGAGTATAATGCACCATCGCGTAGTCGGGCATTACCGAATTTACGCCCTTAAGAAGCGTTATACTATCCTCAACGAAGCCTGCCGCGAGCAGATCAAAGCAAACGTCAAGCGTAGTCTCGGCAGGATTGGAGCGCATAACGTCATAGAAGGACTTTCTTCCCTTGCCCGTTATGATAGCGAGAGCGTATCTCGCGAGGTGATTGAGCGGATCCTTTGAGAGCAGGTCGCGGCAGAGCGCGGCACCACCCTTCGCATCGCCCATTTTATAAAGCGCGAGTGCGGCGTAGGGCAAGGCTGTAGGGTGTCTGCTTTCCTTGTCGATAGCGTCGAGCGAAAGCTTATACATGCCCTTCCAATTTTCGCGCTTACCGTCAATGGCGGCAGCCGCAACGGATGCGGGCGAGATGACGTTATTCGACCAAGCGGCGCGACGGAAGGAATCGTAAGCCTCGTCGTCCTTGCCGAGCTGGGAGAGGCATATTCCGCGCAGATAGTAAACGCTTCCGTCCTCGGCGTTCTGATTGTATCTGCACTCTATCTTATACGCTCTGTCAAGATAATCAAGCGCTTCCTCAAAGCGCAGAGTGCGAACGTAGAATTCTCCCATAGCCTTGAGTGCAGGCAGGAAATTCGGCTCTCGTCTGAGCGCCTCAAGATAATACATATCGGGCTTGCGGAGAGGATCGCGGTACTGATCTACGTGATATCCCGCATTCATAAGCTCAGAGGGTGTCGCTATCTTATCGGGCATAGGTATGCCCTTGTTTTTCTCGGGAATATGGATATAGTCGGGAGCTTCCTCGGTGTACTCAAGCAAAATCTCGTTTTCTGCGCTGAGAATACTTATTTCAAGAAGCTCGTCCTTGGGGTAATCGAGCTCAAAGGTAGCAACTGCCGAGGGTGACATATCTACGGTCGTGTCAAGGAGGATACGTCCGTCCTGCCCCTTGAGAAGAATCCTGAGTCCGTCGCGCTTTGCGGTCACGTTTACGCGAAGCTCGTTCTTCTCACGGTCAAAGGCTACCGCGGCGTCAAGAGAGGCGGCGGTGGTATAGCCTATTCCCTGCGTGGGATACCAAAACTGCGAGAAGCACTTGGTCTCGTAGGGGGAGATCCAGCTAAAATCGGGCTGATCGTCGGTATAACAGCCTGCCATAAGCTCGGCGTACTGTCCGTCAGAGTCGGTAAGCTTCTTCTCCCAATTATCCGCGTTTGAGCCGTATCCCCAGGTAAACATCTTCTTTCCGGGAGAGATGTGATGATCGGCAATATGCAGTATTCCGCAGTTTTTCACATAATCAAATCCACCGAAGAAATCGTACTTCGAGGGAGCGGAAAAGTAGGATGTGGCTATCCTTGAATTCTTATGCCAGCTTATATCCTTGGGCTCGGTGATATTGTCAGCGCCGTACTGTCCCGATGCTATCGGGAAGGTGGTGTGGCTGTAATCGTTGTGGTGATGCACCCAGGTAACGTCGGGTGGGAACACGAGCCTGTATCCCTCGTGAACGGCTACTGCCGCGTTCTCCCACCAAAGAAAATTGTGCTTTACGGGCGTGCGGTTGGTGATCGCCACTCTCGTCTCAAAATAAGAGCTGTCGGGGCGCAGAACGATTCCCACCATACCCTTGGTTCTGTCGGTGGGCGAATGCTCCGAGAGCCAAACTATAACGCTTCCGTCAGATTCGGTCTTTATATCGTAATCCACGGGCATTACCGTCGAGGGTCTGTGGTGGAAGGGCCAGTTGAACTCTATACCGCCCGAGATCCACGAGCCGTAGGCGCCTATGAGCGCAGGCTTGATAACGTGCTGACGGTAGAGAAAATCGTAGCCCGTGACCTTATCGTAAGCCTCGAACACTCTGCCGCCGAGGTCGGGGATGATAGCAAGGCGTATATATTCATTTTCAAGCCTGATGACAGTCCACTCCTTGTCAAAGCGATGCTCGCCGTCCGCATCAGAAACCACTCTGTTAGGATAAGGATTTCCCGTCGTTCCCTGATGATTGCTGGTCTCTGCGAACATCGGCATCTCCTCGGGCTCTGGGATCGGATAGGTAGGTATATTCCATTTTTCTACCGCTACTTCTACGGCTGAAAGCTTATTATTCATATCAAAACCTCGCATTTTTTAAATATCTCTTATCCGCAGGATAAACTTTTTCTCTTGAGGTCAGTATAGCAAAAATACGAGTGAAATTCAAGTGCTTTGGTAAAACTTTTGAGGAAAATAACTACCAAAAAACCGCTCTCCAAAATGTTCATTTTAACGAAAAAGCTCACACGCCTAAGCGTGTGAGCTTTATATTCGTTGATCTGATTACTTAGCGGAAAATCTGTACTCGGTGGTATAGTCGTAAACCTCACCGGGTCTGAGAACGCAAGGTGTGAAGCCTTCCTTGTTGATGCTGTCGGGCATGAACTGAGTCTCAAGGCAGAAGAGTATCTGAGGTGTCTGCTCCTTGCCGCCCTTGTAGGGATAGTTCTTATTGTTGATGAAGTTACCCGTGTAGAGCTGAACGCAGGGAGAGTTGGTGTAGAGCTCGAGAACTCTGCCGCTTCTGTCGTCGTAAGCCTCGCCGCGCTTAACTGCGGGCTCACCGCTCTTACCGCCTGCAAAGTTGAAGCAGTGGTCGTAGCCGCCGTTTGTAGCGCCGCCTGCCTTGTGGAGATCCTCGCAATCAGCGTCGATGTCCTGACCGATAGGCTTTGCAACTCTGAAATCAAAGGGTGTTCCCTCTACGCTCTTGATCTCGCCCGTGGGAACGAGGTTTTTATCTGTAGGAAGATAAGTATCAGCATCGAGCTGAAGAACTGTAGGACGGATGCTTCCTGCCGCATAGCCTGCAAGGTTGAAGTATGCGTGGTGAGTCATATTGATGATGGTAGCCTTATCGGTAGTTGCGTAGTAGTTGATCACCCAGCCGTTCTGATTGGTAAGTGTGTAAGTAACCGTAAGATCAAGGTTTCCGGGGGAAGCCCTCGTCTCCGTCGGGAGAGAGGATGTGAAGCTTGATAACGGGCTCCTCGGCGTCAACAGTCTCAACGTCAAAGATCTTCTGGTTAAAGCCTACTTTACCGCCGTGGCAATGGTTGCCTGTCGAAGCGGTGGTGTAAAGCTGATAGTCAACACCGTCAAGAGTAAACTGTCCCTTTGTTATACGGTTTGCCCATCTACCGATAACTGCGCCCTGATAGCCGTCAGCGTTGAGGTAGGAGTCAAGGCTGTCAAAGCCACCGATAAGGTCGGTAAAGCCGCCTCTTCTGTCGGGTGTCCAAAGCTCTGTAACGATGCCACCGTAGTTGAGTACCTTGATGGTCATTCCGTTTTTATTTACGAGAGTGTAGCGATATACCTCTCTACCGTCGGAAAGCTTTCCGTAAAGTTCCTTAGTGATGCTCATTTTTAGTTTCTCCTTATGAATTTTATGCTTCGTATCCGTTAGGATTTTTGATCTGCCAGTTATAAGAATCTCTGCACATATCCTCGATGTTGTTCTCTGCCTTCCAGCTAAGCACGTTAAGCGCCTTAGTGGGATTAGCATAGCACTCGTCGATGTCGCCGGGGCGGCGTGCGGTGATCTTGTAGTTGATGGTGATACCGGTTGCCTTCTCGTAAGCCTTTACGATGTCGAGAACGGAATATCCTACGCCCGTACCAATGTTGAAATGCTCAACTCCCGTAACAGTCTCGGCTCTCTCGATAGCCTTAAGGTGTGCTTTTGCAAGGTCAACTACGTGAATGTAGTCGCGGACTCCCGTGCCGTCGTGTGTCTTATAATCGTTTCCGAATACAGAGAGGCACTCTCTTCTACCCGACGCTACCTGAGTGATATATGGGAGAAGATTGTTCGGGATACCCTGAGGATCCTCGCCGATAAGACCGCTCTTGTGAGCGCCGATGGGATTGAAGTAGCGGAGGATAGAAACGCTCCACTCGTTATCTGCGGCGTGAAGGTCCTTGAGGATTCTCTCTATCGTCAGCTTTGTCTCGCCGTAGGGGTTGGTTGTGGAAAGAGGAAAGTCCTCGGTTATCGGAACGCTTGCGGGGTTGCCGTAAACTGTTGCAGAAGAGCTGAAAACTATTCTCTTTGCTCCGTGCTTCTGCATTATATCGCAGAGATTAAGCGTACCCGTGATATTGTTGTGGTAGTAGAGCAAGGGCTTGGAGCAGGACTCGCCGACAGCCTTAAGACCTGCAAAATGGATGCAGCTGTCGATGTCGTTCTCTTCAAATACCTTGTTGAGCGCGTCGTAATCGAGAAGATCTACCTCGTAGAACTTGAAGTCCTTACCCGTTATCTGCTTTACGCGCTTGAGCGACTCAGCCTTGCTGTTTACGAAGTTATCAACTACTACGAGCTCTCTTCCAGCCTCAAGAAGCTCAACCATTGTGTGTGAACCGATGTATCCGGCTCCTCCCGTGATCAAAATTGCCATTTTTGTACCCCTTTATAATCCTTTAAAATAGTCTTGAATTTGTTTATCAGTCCGAAAGCTTTTCGGGATAAACGCCGCTCTCCTTCAGCGCCTCAATGCTTGCGCTGACGTAAGGCTTATCCTCCTTATAGGTAACACCGTACCATTCGTCCCTTGAAAGATATACCTTCACCTGACATTCGCCTGCCCTTAGCATATTGCATACCGCAAACGGCAGATAGAATTCACATTTAAGCTTATCCGCGTGGTCGGCAGAAAGGAATTCAACGAAGCCTCTCTCTATCTTATCGAGCACGTCGGGTGTAAAGCCCCAGCAATTCATAGATGCAACACCGTCAAGCGAGGTCTCGTGCTCCACTCCGTTCTCAACGAATACAGCCGTATCGCCCTTAGCGCGAATAGCAGTTCTCTCGGTCACCTCAACGAGTCTGCCCTCTTCATCCGTAACGCAGATACCGCGCGACACGGTTCCGTTCTCGGTAAGAGTGTTTTTGAGCACGTAGCCTATCATCGCGTAGCAAGGAAGATCGCTCGCTTTTGCTGACGAAAGATGCTCAGCCATAAGCGTATATGCGCTTCTTCCATAGAAATCGTCGGAATTGATGACCATAAACGGATCCTTGATAAGATGCTTTGCCG
The DNA here is from genome assembly GCA_017504545.1 of Clostridia bacterium. Classification (GTDB taxonomy): domain Bacteria; phylum Bacillota; class Clostridia; order Oscillospirales; family CAG-272; genus HGM12713. Next base: position 16,099 of record JAFVRA010000132.1, read on the forward strand.
CAAGAAGTGCGTGTGCCGTTCCCCACGGCTTCACTCTGTCCTCGGGAACAGAAAAGCCCTCGGGAAGATCGGTAAGCTCCTGAAATGCGTACTCGACCTTTACCTTGCTTTCAAATCGCTTTCCTATAGTGTCACGGAATACCTCAAGATTTTCCTTTTTTATAACGAAGATAACCTTGTCAAATCCGCTGACGATCGCGTCGTAAACTGAAAAGTCAATAATAAATTCGCCTGTCTTGGTAATGGGGTCGATCTGCTTAAGTCCGCCGTATCTTGATCCCATTCCTGCGGCAAGAATAACAAGTGTCATTTGCTCCTCCATATCAATATTTCCGAGTTCCGTAGAGACATACAAAGTCATTTTATATTATACTATATTTTCCCGAAATTAAAAGAACTTTTTTTATTAATTAACACTTTGTTTACATATTGGGCAAAGAAATATTTACCTTTTTACTTATGAATACCAAAGCGTGCTTTCGGTAAATACTCAAATCAAGAAACAAAAAGTCAGGAGTGTCTATGTACTACAATAAGGTTGAAATATGCGGAGTAAACACATCAACGCTTAAAGTATTGTCAGACGAAGAAAAGCGTTCCCTGCTCCTTCGCACCAAAGAAGGAGACGAGGGCGCGCGCCAGGAGCTCATATACGGAAATCTGAGGCTCGTGCTGAGCATCATTCAGCGATTTACGGGAAGGAGAGAAAATCTTGACGATCTCTTTCAGGTCGGCTGTATCGGGCTTGTAAAGGCGGTGGACAACTTCAACACCGATCTTGAGGTCAAGTTCTCGACCTACGCCGTTCCTATGATCATCGGAGAAATAAGAAGATATTTGCGCGACAACAATTCGATAAGGATAAGCCGCTCGGTGCGCGACCTTGCTTATAAGGCGCTTCAAGCGCGCGAGGAGCTTATGCGCGAGAAGCAGAGCGAGCCGACGGTTGACGACATTGCCGCGCGGCTCGGTGAGAAAAAAGAGGCAGTCGTCAGAGCGATGGAGGCAATCGTTGAGCCTATCTCGCTTTACGAGCCCGTATTTAACGAGAGCAGCGGAGACTCGGTGTACGTCATCGATCAAGTCAGCGATGCGGGCAGCTCGGAGGAGCGCTGGCTTGAGAACATCGTTCTTCGCGAGGCTATGCTTGATCTGAGCGAGCGCGAGCAGAAGATAATCCGACTGCGCTATTATATGAACAAAACTCAGATGGAGATAGCCGAGGAGATCGGCATATCTCAGGCTCAGGTATCAAGACTTGAAAAAGGCGCGCTGAATCGCATAAGAGCAAAAATATAGCTTGTGTCAGAAAATACTGTAATATTTTTCCCGTCTCTGTCATAAATATAGGTATAACAAAAAGACGGAGGTTTAATTATGTTTGACATTTATCGCCCCGAGGGCGCATTGCTATCCTCGCATGAAAACCGTGAATATCTATCCTCGCTCACCTCACTTGAGCGTGCTATGAACGAAGGCAGGATACTTGAATCGACCGTGGTGTTCTGCGACAGCTCTATGAGACTTCATATAGCGCTTGGCGGTTTCGTTGGCATCATGGAGAGAAGAGAGGTAGTATATTGCCGCCCGGGCGAGACTATAAAGGATATTGCCGTGATAACTCGCGTGGGCAAGCCGATATGCTTCAAAATAATCGGTATTTCAAGAGAAAGCGGCATCGTCACACCGATCCTTTCGCGCAGAGCCGCTCAGGAGGAATGCCACAGAGTATTCCTCTCTGCTCTGCGCGCGGGAGATATAATACGCGCAAGAGTGACTCATCTTGAAAGCTTCGGAGCTTTTCTTGATATTGGCTGCGGACTTTCCTCACTTCTTACGGTTGACTGTATATCTGTATCAAGGATCGCTCACCCCAAGGACAGACTTTCTGTTGGGGAGAACGTAAACGTAGTGGTAAAGAGCCGCGAGGCAGGAAGCGGTAGGATATACGTCAGTATGCGCGAGCTTCTCGGCACTTGGGAGGAAAACGCGTCCGCCTTTGAGGTCGGACAGACGGTGAGCGGCATCGTGCGAAGCATTGAAAGCTACGGTGTTTTCATTGAGCTGACTCCAAATCTTGCAGGGCTTGCGGAGCTCAAGGATGACGGTTGCTCTCCCGACAAAGCCATAATTGGCTCTGCCGCCGCCGTTTACATAAAGAGCATACTTCCCGACAGAATGAAGATAAAGCTCGTATTGATAGATGCAGGACGCGCTCAGGCGATGCCGACAAAAGAGCCTTTGAGGTATTATATCGATTGTGAAAAGGTATCTCACATCGATCGCTGGCGCTATTCTCCCGAGCGGGCGCACAAGATCATAGAAAGCGTATTTGATTGATAATATAGGCAGGTCGCTTAGCGACCTGCCCTTTGCTTTTTAAACTTGACATTCGTCCGAATATGTTATATAATATTTATATATTACTTTGAGAAGGGGGAGCGGAATATGAAAAGACGGATTTTTGCGTTTGCGCTGATAATCTCACTCTTGGCGTCGCTTCTCTCCTCATGCTCGTTTGCTCTGCCGCCTCAAAAGCAGGTACGCGAATACTTCGGATATTTTGACACCTTCTCCTCGCTTACCGTTTACACCTCAGATGAAGAGCTTTTTGAAAGTGCCGCGGACGAGCTTGACTCTCTGTTTGAGGACTACAACAAGCTTTTTGATATTTATCACTCCTACGATGGCGTGACAAATCTTCGCACTATAAACGAAAACGCGGGCAAGGGCGCGCTGAAGGTCGATGAGCGCCTCATAGCTGCGCTTGAGTTCGGCAAGCAGATGCAGGATCTTACGAACGGGCATACGAATATCGCTCTCGGCTCGGTCATCTCGCTTTGGCACGAGGCTCGCGAATACTCAAAGAAAAATCCCGATAGTGCTTATATTCCCGATGCCGATGCTATCAAAAGTGCCCTGCTCCACACGGATATTGACGCGCTCGTGATAGACAGGAGCTCCCTGACAGTTAAGATCACAGACGAGAAGCTTTTACTTGACCTCGGCGCTATCTCCAAGGGATACGTCGCGGAGCGTGCCGCAGAGCTTATATTAAGCCTTGGAATAAAGAATTTTCTTATAAACTTGGGTGGCAACGTCCTTTCCTGTGGTCAAAAGCCTGACGGCTCTGAGTGGAGCGCGGTGGTTGAAGATCCGTTTGGTAAGAGCAAGGACGGTTTTACCTCGCCTATCTCGATTTCGGATCGCACTCTCGTTACGAGCGGCTCTTATCAGCGCTACTACACGGTGGATAACAAAAATTACTCGCATATAATCAGCAAGGATAACGGTATGCCGCCCGAGCGCTTCGTTTCTGTCAGCATCATTTGCCCTTACTCTCAGTCGGGACTTGCCGACGCGCTTTCAACGGCGCTGTTTTGTATGAGTCTTGAGGAGGGGCGCGCCCTCGTTGAGAGTCTTGAGGATGTCTCGGTGCTTTGGATATTCCCCGACGGAAGCTTTGAGCAGACCGACGGCTTCGGAGGTGCAAAATGAGAAAAAGCGATCTTTTGCTTCTGTCTTCGGTGCTTGCTATTGCACTTATCGTCTTCGGAATATGCGCCGCTCTCTATCTCGGCAAGGGCGAGACGGTCGTGGTCAGGGTTGACGGTGAGGAATACGCGAGATTGCCGCTTGATGAAGATGCCGAGCTTCTTATTGAGGGCGTGAACGGCGGCACTAATCTGCTTATTATCAAGGACGGAAAGGCGTATATCAGTGAGGCGACCTGCCCCGATCTCGTCTGCGTTCACACAGGGCACGCCGACGAGCTAAAATCAATAGTTTGCCTACCCAACAGAGTAACTGTTTCAATAGAAAAATAAATTACGGAGAAAAATATGTCAGAGCTTATAACTATAAAAAACGAACGTCTTACCGCTACTGTCTCGACACTTGGCGCAGAGCTTCAGAGCCTTTGCGATAAGGACGGAAAGGAATATATATGGCAAGGCGATCCTGCCGTTTGGAGCGGTCGCGCGCCTATCCTCTTCCCTATCTGCGGAGGTCTTAAGGACAACAGATACACGCTTGGCGGCAAGGAATACGAGCTTTCCAAGCACGGATTTGCCAAGAGAAGCGAATTTGCGCTTGTACATACCGACGGCAAGAGCGCAGTATTTTCTCTTCGCGAAAGTGAGGAAACGCTTCGCTCATATCCTTTCAGATTTGAATTCCTCGTCAGCTTTACGCTGGTTGACGAAAGCCTATGCGTCGGATTTAAGGTAAACAACCTCTCGGACGAGACTATGTACTTCTCCTGCGGCGCTCACGAGGGATTCTCTCTCCCCGACGGAATTGACGGAGCGAGGGTGATATTTGAAAAACCCGAGCAGCACAAGAACTACAAGGTTACAGAAGGACTTTTGGACACTGTTTATGAAAATCTCGGCGACGGAAGCGACACGCTCACGCTCAAGAGAGAGCTTTTCGCGGTTGACGCCGTAGTTCTTCCCGAGATAGTCTCGCGCTCGCTCACGCTTGTCTCTGCCGACTCCTCACGCAAGATAAAGGTCGAGTTCCCCGACTTCGAGCATCTGCTTATCTGGCAGGTCTGCGGCGCGGATTACGTCTGCATCGAGCCTTGGAGCGGACTTCCCGACATATACGGCGGCAAGAGCTTTGCCATTGAGGAAAAGGAGAGCATCACGCCCCTTGGCGCAGGCGAGTCGCTTACCTACAGACACAAGATAACTATCCTCTGATAAAAAAACACACTCAAAGAAAGGAGAATGATATGCCAAGCGATAACAGCAAGCTGCTTATCAAGAGAATAGCTCTTTGCGGCGTTATGACGGCGCTCGCGCTCGTCTTTGGCTATATCGAGCATCTCGTTCCCTTTCCGATAGGCATTTACGGCATCAAGATAGGTCTTGCAAATCTCGTGGTTGTGGTAATGCTCTACACGATGAATTGGCAGAGCGCGCTTATCATCAATCTCGCAAGGATCTTCATCTCGTTTCTTCTGTTTGGCTCGGCTACCTCACTTATCTACAGCCTTTGCGGCGGAATTCTGAGCTTTCTCGTTATGCTGCTGATAAAGAGCATCAAAAAGCCTTCCTTTTCGGTGGTCGGCGTCAGTATATGCGGCGCGATATGCCACAATATAGGTCAGATACTTGCCGCTATTTTTCTGCTTGACGAGCTTCGCATAGGCTTCTACCTACCCATTCTCATCGCCGTCGGTGCTCTCACCGGCACACTCATAGGACTCGTGGCACTACCGATCATCAAGCACCCGATATTCAAGAAATTCAAAGAGTAAAACAAAGTTGTATAATTTTAAAACCACCAAGAATCAAAATTCTTGGTGGTTTTTAGTTTGTTGAGTTAATTATCCCTCTCCGTCCGCATACGCGTCCACCTCTCCCTAAGGGCGAGGCTTTATATTAGTCCTTCACTTGCTTGTTTTTTAGACATATCCGATAATAATCTTTCGTATATTATCCGCTAATCAGATAAAAGCAAACTCTTCTAAAGGCTCGCCCTCTGGGAGAGCCGGCGGCGCAGACGCCTGAGAGGGTAACAAGTTCAGTCAAGCTCCTTGAGGATGTCGCCGAAGGGCTCGAGGCTTCGGCGGAGGATGCCGTGGGTATGCGCGATAATAATGCCGTAGTTTGTCATCGGCTTGCCGTTATCGGCAGAGCTTCGCGCTCTGTACTGCATCTCGCGCTCGGTCAGCATACAGCCGCCGCAATGTATTACCATCGCGTAGGGGCTGAGGTCTTCGGGAAAATCTCTGCCCGAGGTAAACTCAAAGGAAAGCTCCTTGCCCGTGTATTCGCGTATCCATTTGGGAAGCTTCTGCGTGCCTATATCTCCGCATTGACGGTGATGCGAGCATCCCTCGGACACGAGTATCCTATCTCCGTCAGAGAGGCGGTCAAGCATTGCCGCGCCTCGCACCGCGTCGCGAAGGTTGCCCTTGTAACGCGCAAAAAGTATCGAAAACGAGGTAAGCTCAATATCTCTCGGCACGATCTTCGACACCTTGCCGAATACCTGCGAGTCGGTTATCACCATTCGCGGCTTCTCACTAAGCTTTGAGAGCACTCCCTCAAGCTCGCTGTCGCGACAAACGAAGGCGTGAGCGCCCGCATCAAGTATATCGCGGATGGTCTGCTGTTGAGGGAGTATAAGTCTTCCCTTGGGCGCCGCCTTGTCTATAGGTACGACGAGCACGACGACGTCTCCCTCTTTGATAAGGTCAGAAACGATGACTCTCTGCTCCTCCGCGCTTTTATTCAAGGCGCCTATCTTATCCTTGAGCGCGTCGATATTGATATTATCAAGCGCGCTGACGTATATCTCGTTCTCCTTAGCTTCGGGTATCTTTTCGATAAGGTCGGACTTGGTGTAGGCGATGATATAAGGAATATTCTTCTTTTTGAGAAGCTCGCAGAGCTCTGCTTCCTCGCGGTCAAGTCCGAGTGCCGCGGACACTACCACTACGGCAATATCCACAGTATTGAGCACCTGAAGCGCTCTCTTTACGCGAAGCTCGCCAAGATCGCCCTCGTCGTCAAGTCCGGGGGTATCTATGATGACCACAGGGCCAAGGGGTAAGAGCTCCATTGCCTTTCTGACGGGGTCGGTGGTAGTTCCCTTTACCTCTGAGACTACAGAGGTCTCCTGCCCTGTTACCGCGTTTACAAGGCTTGATTTACCCGCATTTCTCTTACCGAAGAAGCCTATGTGTAATCTGTCGGCAGAAGCGGTCTCGTTAAGTCCCATAAATGCTGTCTCCTTTCGTTTTGACTAGTATCAATATCAGAATCTGAAGTCGCGGCGGTTGGAATTCTTGATGTCCTCAATATTCTTTCTCGCGATAGCTCTTACCTTCTCGTGAGGAACCTTCTCAAGCTCGCGCTCAATAAGCTCGAAGCCTATCTTCTGAGTCTCCTCGCTCGCGTAGTCAACGAGATACTCGGTGAGAGTCATAAGAGCGTTGGGATGACAGCAGTTGAGTATCTGTCCGCTCTTGCAAAGGCTCATAAATCTGTCGCCCGTTCTGCCCTCTCTGTAGCAAGCGGTGCAGAAGGACGGAATGTGTCCGTTTTTCATAAGCCAAGCCACTACCTCGTCGAGAGTTCTCTGGTCGGATACGTCAAACTGCTCGGAGTCGTGGGGGCGCTCTTCCTCGGTATAACCGCCTACGGAAGTACGCGAAGCACCGCTTATCTGTGAGATACCGCAATTAAGCACCTTGCCGCGAACCTCCTCGGATTCACGCGTGGAAATGATCATTCCCGTATAAGGAACTGCGATGCGGATACAAGCGATTATCTTCTCGAAGAGCTCGTCGGAGATAGAGTTGTCAAATACGGTGGGATCAATGTCATCGGCTCTCTTGATTCTCGGAACGCTGATGGTGTGAGGACCTACGCCGTGTACTGCCTCAAGATGCTCGGCGTGCATCATAAGACCTACGAACTCGTAGTCGAAAAGCTCAAGACCGAAGAGAACGCCAAGACCTACGTCGTCAATACCGCCCTCCATTGCTCTGTCCATAGCCTCGGTGTGATAATCGTAATCGTGCTTGGGTCCCGTGGGATGAAGCTTGAGATAGCTCTCCTTGTGGTAGGTCTCCTGGAAGAGTATGTAGGTACCGATGCCCGCATCCTTGAGCTTGCGATAGTTTTCAACGGTGGTAGCCGCGATGTTTACGTTTACTCTGCGGATAGCGCCGTTCTTGTGCTTGATGCTGTAGATAGTGTCGATGCACTCAAGAATATACTCGATAGGATTGTTTACGGGGTCCTCGCCCGCCTCGATAGCAAGGCGCTTGTGTCCCATATCCTGAAGCGCGATGACCTCTGCCTTTACCTCCTCTTGAGTAAGCTTCTTACGGGTGATGTGCTTGTTCTTCATGTGGTACGGGCAGTAAACACAGCCGTTAACACAGTAGTTGGAGAGGTAGAGGGGCGCGAACATTACTATTCTGTTGCCGTAGAATGCAAGCTTTATCTCTTCTGCAAGCTCAAACATCTTCTGATTTTTCTCGGGGATGTCGCAAGCGAGGAGCACGGCTGCCTCTCTGTGAGAAAGTCCCGCACAGACGGTGCCGTTCTCGGTCTTCTTAGGGCGAGCCTTTTCAAGTATCTCGTCAATAAGCTCGGCGTTATGCTTATTTGCGTAAGCGTATTCAAGAGTAGCGTGTATTTCGGCGTCGTTGATAAATTCCTCAGCCTTTAATGATTTGGGATCGTAGATTGCCATAGTGTTTATATCCTTTCATGATTTAATTTTTATGTCATTTTGCATCTCCGCGGGCTTCTACCACCTCGTAGCCGATGCTCTTAATTCTTTTTTCAAGCTCCACCTTTGCCTGCGCGGACTCGGCGTTGCTGTAGAGCTTATTGTCGTAAAGCTCATATTTTCTTCGGTTATCAACGGGTGAGAGATTTGGCATAACTACGTTTGCCCCCGAAAGTATTCCTCTCTCTCGTCCGCCCTCCTCTATGCTTCCGAGTGCGGTGGTCGCGGGAAGCAGGACGGTCGGGCATATAAGTCTTACGATTGAAAGCAGATAGCAGGTAAGCTCTACCGTTCCTGCGTCAAAAGAAGCAAACGGCGTTGCCTTATGCGGTATAAAAGGTCCTATTCCGCACATCTGAGGCTTGAATTCCTCGATAAATTTAAGGTCTCGCGCGATGTCAGCGTAGGTCTGATAGGGCGAGCCGACCATAAAGCCGCACCCAGTCTGGAAGCCTATATCCTTGAGGTCGCGAAGGCATTGCATTCTCTCCTCAAATCTCATCTCGGAGGGGTGAAGCTTCTCGTAATGCTCGGCAGTTGCGGTCTCGTGGCGCAAGAGGTAGCGATCTGCCCCCGCCGCGTACAACCTCTCGTAGCTCTCGCGGCTCCGCTCGCCCATTGAGAGCGTAACGGCGCAATCGGGATATTTACCTTTGATAGCGCTGACTATATCGCAAAGGCGCTCGTCGGTAAAATACGCGTCCTCGCCGCCCTGCATAACGAAGGTGCGGAAGCCGAGCGCATATCCCTCGTCACAACAGGAGAGTATCTGCTCCTTAGTGAGTCTGTAGCGCTCACAATCTCTGTTAGACCGCCTTATGCCGCAGTACAGACAGTCGTTCTTGCATATATTGCTTATCTCGATAAGCCCTCTGATATAAACGCTGTTGCCGTAGTGCTTCTTGCGAGTCTCTACCGCAAGCCTGCGAAGCTCGTCTGCCGCCTCGTCTGTGCGCTCGGAGATCAGAAGCTCGTATTCCTCAAGCGTCAGCGAATGATCCTTTGCAAGCCTTGAGATAATATCTTTCATTCTTTTATTCATACGCTCTCGTTGAATATCTTATTGGAATACGCGGTCTTTACGCTTATTCCGCTGATATTTCCTATCTTTCCCGCAAGCGTGGCAATGACGTCCTGCGGCGCGTCTATTGCTATACTCACGATACTCAGACTTCGGTCGCGATAAGGTATGCCCATTCGTCCGATGATGTATGCACCGTAGTCGTGAAGCACGGAATTGAGAGATTCGACCGAATCGGTGTCCTCAACTATTATTCCCATCACTGCTATACGTGTTTCCATATTTTTCTCCTAAAAAACAAAAATACCATACCGAAAATACAGGTATGGCTTGCCTAAGTAAAGTCCATATCCTTCAAGGCAGAAGCGCTGTCGCAACTTATTTTCGGGTAACGGATTGATATTTAATTAACAACACACTTATTATAACACACTTCAATACGATTGTCAATAGGCGCGGCATTATTTTAAGGGCGCAAATACAGGATATTTCAAGCAAACAAAACTATTGACAAATGAAAAAATAGAGTGTATAATTACTTTGTATAATTATATATTATTATCTTCAGGAGAAAAAATAATGTTTTGTGTAAAGGAAGTAACCGCGGGCGTTATCAAATGGATACGCGATTGGTTTGAAATAAACGGTAAGGGCTGTAACGCCGTTATCGGTATATCGGGCGGTAAGGATTCAAGCGTAGTAGCCGCTCTCTGCGTTGAGGCGCTTGGCAAGGACAGAGTTATAGGCGTGCTTATGCCCAACGGCGTGCAAAGCGACATCTCGGACTCCGAGCAGCTCGTCGAGCATCTCGGCATCCGCCATTTCGTTTGCAATATCAAGGACGCCACCGACGGCGTTATCAAGAGCCTTGGCGAGTGCGGTCTTCCCTTGAACGAGCAGGCTCGCATAAATCTCCCTCCGAGAATCAGAATGTCAACTCTCTACGCCGTTTCTCAGACCTTAAACGGCAGAGTTGCCAACACCTGCAATCTCTCTGAGGATTACGTTGGCTACTCGACTCGCTACGGCGATTCCGCAGGAGACTTCTCTCCTCTCGGAAAGCTTACGGTTGCCGAGGTCATACAGATAGGACGTTATCTCGGTCTTCCCGAAAATCTCGTGGTAAAGACCCCCTCTGACGGACTCTCGGGCAAGAGTGACGAGGATAAGCTCGGCTTTACCTACGCGGTGCTTGACAGATACATCCGCACGGGTGTTTGCGAAGATGAAGCAACCAAGGCTCGCATTGACAGACTTAACGTCATCAACGCCTTCAAGCTCAAGGTAATTCCCTCCTACGAGCCCGACGGCACTCTCTTATAATTCTGACACCGAAAGGAATATCTTATGAATATAATCATCGTAGGCTGCGGCAAGGTCGGACAGACGCTTGCAGAACAGCTTAATGAGGAAGGCAACAATATAACGGTTATCGACATTGATCCCGAGAGTCTTAAGAACGTTTCCACATCCGCAGACGTTCTTGGCATTCTCGGCAACGGTGCTACGCATAGCGTGCAAAAGGAGGCGGGTATTGAAAACGCCGACCTTCTTATCGCGGTTACCGACTCCGACGAGTTGAATTTACTTTGTTATATGGTAGCTAAAAAATCAAGCAACTGCCAAGCTATCGCACGGGTACGCAACCCCGATTACAGCATTGACGCAAGCTTTCTCAAAAACGAGCTTGGCCTTGCTATGCTCATAAACCCAGAATACAGTGCCGCAGCAGAGATAGCGCGAGTTCTTCGCTTCCCTGCGGCTATCAAGATAGATACCTTTGCCAAAGGAAGAGTTGAGCTTGTAAAGTTCAAGCTTCCCGAAAAATGCTCTCTCGTCGGTCTTTCGGTAAAGGAGATCTCGACCGTTCTCAAGTGCGACGTGCTTATCTGTACGGTAGAGCGCGGTGACGAGGCTTATATTGCAAACGGCGATTTCGTATTTGAAGAAAGAGACGTGGTCTCGCTTATCGCTCCGCATAAGAAGGCTAACGACTTCTTCCAAAAGATAAACTACAAGCTTCAGTCGGCAAAGAACGTTATCGTTGCCGGCGGCGGAAAGATCTCGCAGTACCTCTGCGAGATACTTGACAGATACTCGATTTCGGTCAAGATAATAGAACGTGACAGAAAGCTCTGCGAATATCTCTCCGCCCAGTTTCCTTACGCTACCATCATTAACGGAGATGCCAATGACCGTGAGCTTCTGCTTGAAGAGGGTGTTAACAGAGCCGACGCGTTCGCTGCTCTCACCGATCAGGACGAGGAGAATATCCTTCTCGCGCTCTTCGTTAAGAATACTATGAGCGGAAAGCTTATCACCAAGGTTAGCAAGACGGAATTTGATGAGATCGTCAAGCCTTTAGGACTTGACACTATTATCACACCTAAGAGCGTAACCTCCGACGTTATCATAAGATACGTCAGATCCATGAAGGGCTCTATGGGAAGCAACGTTGAAACTCTTTACAACATCATACGCGGAAAGATAGAGGCGGCTGAGTTTATGATCAGAGCAAGCTCTGAGATAACAGACACTCCTCTTATGGAGCTCAAGTTCAAGGAAAACGTTCTTATCGCTTCTATTCTCAGAAACGATCAGGTCATTATCCCGAGAGGTCACGATAAGATACTTACAGGCGACCGCGTCATAGTCGTATCCAAGCATCTGGCGCTGAGAGATATCACCGATATTCTCAAATAAGGAGAGCTATGAACTACAGAATGATCAAAAACATCCTTGGCTGGATACTGATATTTGAGGCGGCTTTTATGGCTCTGCCTCTCTTAACGGCGGCTATCTATAAGGAGAAGGTGTTCTTTTCGTTTCTCATTTCGATAGGCATCTGCCTTCTTATAGGATTTCTGCTCGTCTGTCGCAAGCCTAAGGACAGAACACTTTACTCTCGCGAGGGATTCATCATAGTTGCGCTTTCCTGGATAACCCTCAGTATGTTCGGAGCGCTCCCCTTCTGCATCTCGGGCGAGATACCAAACTATATAGACGCGCTCTTTGAGACGGTATCGGGATTTACCACCACGGGATCGAGCATCGTCCCCGCGGTCGAGGAGCTTTCACACGCGGCGCTTATGTGGCGTAGCTTTACTCACTGGGTAGGCGGTATGGGCGTCCTCGTATTCATAATGGCGTTTATTCCTTTAAGCGGCGGAAACAATATGCACATTATGAGAGCAGAAAGCCCGGGGCCTTCGGTAAGCAAGCTGGTCCCCAAAGTCAAAACTACCGCGATGATACTTTATCTGATCTATATAGGTCTGACGCTTCTTGAATTCGTATTGCTCCTGTTCGGCTCAGTGAATGCTTTTGAAGCGCTGAACATCTCATTTGCTACAGCAGGAACCGGAGGATTTGGTACAAAAAATACCAGTCTTGCGGAATATTCCTCTTATGTTCAGATAGTGGTCACCGTCTTTATGCTTCTTTTCTCGATCAACTTTGCCTCTTTTTATCTCATAATCATGAGAAAATTCAAAGACGCCTTTACAAGCGAAGTAAAAACCTTTATCGGCATAGTTCTCACACTGATAGTAATTATTACACTTAATTCCAGAGGTGTTTTTGATACGCTTGGCGATGCTGTTAAACACGTTTCTTTTACAGTTGCCTCTATCATTTCCACCACCGGATTTGCAACCGCAGATTTCAACGAATGGCCACAGCTTTCACGCTTGTGCCTCGTTTTGGCTATGTTCTTAGGCGCTTGCGCCGGAAGCACGGGCGGCGGCCTCAAAATATCCCGAGTTATTATTTGGGTGAAAAGCATCGCCAAAGAGTTTTACATCTTGATACACCCTAAGCAAATCAAGAAAGTTACGGTAGACAAGCACCCCGTCGAGCACGAGGTGGTACGCGCAACCAATGTATATATGGTATGCTATATCATCGTGTTTTCCGTCTCCGTTCTACTTGTGTCGATCGACAATCACGATCTTATAACTAATTTTACCGCTGTTGCCGCAACTATCAATAATATTGGCCCCGGACTTGAGCTTGTTGGACCTACAAGTAATTTTGCATTTTTCTCTCCCTTCACAAAGTTAGTTCTTATTTTCGATATGTTAGCGGGCAGACTTGAGCTCTTCCCCATGCTCGTTCTCTTCTTCCCCGGCACTTGGAAAAAGTAAGACAGACCAAGTAAAAACACTTCTAATAAAGGCGGTTTTATGAGAATTTTGATAACAGGCGGCTCCCGAGGGATCGGCAGAGCCTGCGTTAAAAAATTTGCCGAATGCGGACATAAGGTCGCATTCGTATACAGAGCCGATCACGCCGCGGCGTCTTCGCTTACGGCTGAGTGCGGCGCACTTGCAATATGCGCCGATCTCTCGGTTTCTTCTGAGGCTAAACGCGCCGTTGAAGACGCGAGAGTCGCTCTTGGCGGCATTGACGTCCTTATCAACAACGTCGGCATTTCGCAGATAAAAATGCTCTGCGACGTGACCGACGATGATTGGCAAAGAATGATAAATACCAATCTTTCAAGTGCCTTCTTTGCATCTCAGAGCGCGCTTCCCAATATGGTATCGCAGAAGTGCGGCAGAATTATCAATATCGGCTCGATGTGGGGCAAGACGGGCGCATCCTGCGAGGTACATTACTCTGCAAGTAAAGCGGCGCTGCGCGGATTTACTATGGCGCTTGCCAAGGAGGTCGGTCCGTCGGGTATCACCGTCAATGCGATTGAGCCCGGAGTGATAAGGACCGATATGAACGCCTCGCTTGACGAGCATACGCTCGCCGAGCTTTGCGACGAAACGCCTCTTTGCAGACTCGGTGAGCCCGAGGACGTAGCTGAGCTTGCCTACTTCCTTGCCTCAGATAGTGCCTCGTTCATCACAGGACAAATTATAGGAGTTGACGGCGGCTTTGCCGTTTGATAGATATGACGCCAATAGAAACTGAAAGAAAATTCCTTATTCGCATGCCGGATATTTCACTTCTGCGCTCGCTTGAGGGTGTAAGAGGCAAGGATATTCTGCAGACCTATCTCGCAAGCGAGAGCGGCAAAAATTCGCGTCTGAGACGAGTTTGCGAGGACGGCAGAGTGAGCTATATCAAAACTATCAAGCAGCGCATATCCGTCCTCTCGGCGTACGAGGACGAATGCGAGATCTCCGAGGAGCAGTACGAGCGAGAGCTTGAAAACGCGGATAAGTCTAAAAATGCTATTGTGAAAACAAGGTACTGTATTCCCTACTCCGATCATATAATTGAGATAGACATCTATCCCTTCTGGAGCGACAGAGCTATACTTGAGGTCGAGCTTGAGAGCGAGAACGAGAGCTTTTCTCTTCCCGGTTACATCAGCGTGGTCAAGGAAGTATCGGACGATAAGCGATATAAGAACACAAAGCTTGCCGAAAGCGTTCCTTTTGATGAAATTTAAATACGCACACAGCCAAAAAGTCAAGAACTTTTCAAAAAGCTCTTGACTTTTTTTGTGCTTTGTGCTATAATAACTGAGCATTTGCAGAAGCAAACAATTTTTCATTTTGCACTTTGCATTTTGCATTTAATTCGCGGGTATCTTCGTGCTTCGCACGAGTAAAGAACGCAGAGCGTTCTTTAGGCGACCGCCATACCACGCTCATTTCATTCGCGGGTATGGCGGAATTGGCAGACGCGCTAGATTCAGGTTCTAGTCTTTGCAAGGAGGTGCAGGTTCAAGTCCTGTTACCCGCACCAAAGCTAAACGGACACCAAACGGTGTCCGTTTTTGCTTTGCGGTAACAGATGCGAAGAACCTGCCTGCAACGTTTGCGTTTTGCGAAGCAAATTGCGGCTTTAGTCGCCAAGACAAACTTGCCGCTGAGCGAAGCGAAACGTGTTCAAGTATGTCCTGTTACCCGCACAACAAAAAAGAGGAGCAATGCTCCTCTTTTTTGTTGTGCTATGATTGAATTACAACAACACCGTAACTCCGTTTTCATTTAGCTTTTCGGCAAGATTTGAGGATAGCTGTGCGTTTGTAACAATATAATCTACTGCCTGAAGCCCTTTTATTTTCGCGAATGCGCTATGCCCGAATTTTGAGTGGTCGGCGGCAATAATGCGACACTCGGATTGCTCAATCATAGCAACGTCCACAGCCGCCTCGTTGTCGTAATATGTCGTAAATCCGTGCTCAGCGGAAATACCGTCTACCGAAAGGATAAGCTTATCCGCATGGTATTTTTTTATCTGATATATTGCGTCATTACCGTATGTAAACTGATATTTTGTATTGACAGAACCTCCAACGAGAATAACGTTATAATTGGGGTTTCCCGATGCTTCGAGAGCAATAGATATAGAATTTGTAACGATGTTCAGGCTATAGTTGGCAGGAAATTTTCTAAAAACGAGAAGCGTAGTTGTTCCCGAATTGAGCATGATTGTATCATTGGGTTGAATAAGCTCTGCAACCCGTTCAGCTATAGCAACCTTTGCCGTTTGGTTGGTTTCAAGGCGTTGATTAAGATTCATACTGTAATACGGTTTATATGAACTGACCGCGCCTCCGTGTACACGAGAGAGAAGCCCCTTTTTTTCCATATCCTCAAGATAGGTACGAACAGTTACCTCACTTACGCCAAACATACGAGAAAGATTGGTAACTCTTACCGAGTCATTTTCTTTAAGAAGATCGAGTATTTTTTGTTTTCTTTGCTCCGAATTCATAAAAATTTTCTCCTTATACCATATATTATACTTTAGTATACCATTTTCTTTCGTTTTTGTCAACACGGCTTTCGGTTTTACTGTTCATTTTAAAAAATCGAAAGTTAAAGAAAAATTTTTCTTGACATTAAAATAACGTGATTGTATAATATTCTTGTATAAGCTTGTATGATACAATAATGTATCATAGCTTAAAAAATTGAGATTGAGCCTTCTTTTTAAGGTGGCGGAGGAGTGTATATGAAAAAAGAAGCATTGGCTGCCGCTAAAGCGGCATACGAGATTGAATACGAGTGTATCAAGGCGATGCTTGATTATCTCGATGACGAAGCATTTGCCAAGGCTGTTGAGCTTTTGAAAAACGCGCCTCGCATCGGAGCGAGCGGTTGCGGCCATTCGGGAATTATTTGTCAGCATTTTGCTCACCTTATGTGCTGCATTGAGCAACCCGCAAAGTTCGTTTCTCCCGCCGAGGCTGTCCACGGAGGAATGGGATTCTTACAAGAAGGCGACGTTATGGTCTTTGCCTCGCGAGGCGGAAAGACAAAAGAACTTCTTCCAATTCTTGATATTTGTAAACGAAAAGGAGTAAAGGTTATCACCATTACCGAAAATCTTGAGTCTCCCTTAGCAACGGGCGCTGATGTGGTACTGAAGCAGTATGTAAATCGCGAAACAGATAAATACAATTCTCAGGGAACTACTTCATCCACTGCGCTTTGTATGATATTCCACGCGCTTCTAACCGCGCTTATCGAGGATACTGACTACAAAAACGAGCAGTTTGCCCTTATTCATCCCGGCGCTCCCGAGC
>JAFVRA010000133.1 GCA_017504545.1 Clostridia bacterium
CTTACATATCAGGGCGTGTGAAAAGGAGTACGAACAAAATTGATCGTACTCCTTTTGCTGTAGGGCGGGGGTTTACTCCCGCCGCCTTGTTGGCTTAGATCTTATGTTACGGCGGGAGCAAGCCCCCGCCCTACGATATACCCCATTATAACACAAATCGGCAGAGAAAACAACATCTCTGCCGATATTTATATGTGTATCCGTAGGGGAGACCTGCGGTCTCCCGCGGGCGAACACAGTTCGCCCCTACCGTGTTTCGAAAACATCCTTATAAAAACGCTCCTATTGGCTCTGTTTTTTTAGCATATTACAGGCTGCCACGCAAACGGAAGAAGATCGCGCGCCCTTACTTTTATAAGCTCGCCGTTCTCGTCGTTCACTATGACTTTAATGTCGGGGCAGTATTCATAAAGCATCTGTCTGCAGTTGCCGCAGGGTGAGATAACGGAATTTTTTGCTTTGTCGTGCGCCGCGACGATAGTATCAAATTCGCGCTTTCCGTCCGAAATAGCCATTCCTACCGTTACGTACTCGGCACACGCTCCGTGTATCCCGTCGCAGTTTACGCCGCTATAGACGCTTCCGTCGGTGCAGAGCAGGGCACAACCGACCGTGTGGTTGTAAACACCGTCGTCAAAGTTCTTCTCTAAGACCGCAAGAGCCGTCGTGATAAGCTCTTTGTCGTGCTCGTTCAGTTGAAATCTCTCCATATCCTGCCTCCCGTCATATTTCCCGAGGCTCGCCCTTTGCACGTAGCTGCTCCTTGCGCGAGAGGTTGTTCTCGCAGAGGCAGAGGAGCACGTGTGCAAGCAGGCAGAAGAGCGTAAGCGCGAAGATAACGGAGGGCGCGAAGGTGAGAAACTCTCCCGCGACCTGATATACTACGTATCCAAAGGGAATTACCGAGAGGATAGCGTCGATAAAGTACACGTTGTGAAGAATAAGGGTTATTGCGAGGATCACGAGAAGCATAATTCCGAGTCTCGTCATTATCTCAACGTCGGCCTCAGTCATACCGAAGAAGACTCTGTCCTCAAAATGATTTATTTTTTCAATATCCTCCGGCGGTGTCTGTGCGCCCTTCCACATAACGAAAAAGCAGAAGATCGCAGGCGCGGCTGTCGAGATCTTTGCGGCGATCGACGCGCGGTGTCGCCCGTCCTCTCTGTCGCGGATAATACATTCGACGAGATTGCCCACGACGTGAAGCGCGCCGAGGATAAGGAAAAGCCCTATCTGCTCGTAGATCGTTCCCGCCTCGTACATATACGCTATCATCATAGCAGGCAGGAGCGAGATGCCGAAGCAGACGTACGGCAGGCGCTTGAATACTCTGCCGAGCAGAGCAGAGAGAAGCAGAAGGAAAATAAGCGGTATAAGCATAGAGTAGTCGGTCTTCTCGGTAGGCTCGAGAAACTGCTCGAGCTTGCTCGGGAATTTTTCCGTAACCTTCTCGATCGCGTCTGTTACACTTTCAAGGGTATCGCTTGCCACGCTTTTTGACGGCTCGGGCGGCTCTTCGGGTACAAACGCCATATATTTTCTTATAAAAAAGATGCTCGCAAAAAATGCGGCTATACCGGCGCAGAGGTCGGTGAATTTCTTAAAAAAGCTCATCAGGTTTCGTACTCCCGTAAAAAATACTTTGGCACGCTACTATTATACATTATTTTTTGCTCTTTTTCAATACCCGAGGCGATATTTAAGAAAAAAAGCCAAAAAAAGATGAAGAAAATGAAAATAAAATAAAAAAGTAATTGCAAAATCGCCACGAGAATGATATAATATATTCGTTGAATAATATTGTTTTTAAGGAGATATATCATGAACACAACTCAAATGAAGGCTCATATCGCAAGCGGCGGAATTGATGCAAGACTTACGTACATCTACGGTGAGGCTGCAGTTGCCGCACAGAAGGCGCGCTACTCTGCGGCTATAGACGAGTTCGCGGCTATCTACGGCGCTGACAGAGAGATCACTCTCTACTCTGTTGCAGGAAGAAGTGAGCTCTCGGGCAACCACACAGACCACAACCACGGCTGCGTAGTTGCGGCTTCTATCGACCTCGATATCATCGCGGTTGCATCTGCGCGTGAGGACAGCGTTATCCGCATCAAGAGCGAGGGCTTCCCTGAGGACGTAGTTGATTTTAATGCATACAATACACCCGACGAGGCAAAATTCGGCTCGTCCGCGTCTATCATCGCAGGTATGTGCGCAGGCTTCCTCAAGGACGGCTACGCTATCGGCGGCTTTGACGCATACACCACCTCCAACGTTCTCAAGGGCTCGGGACTTTCCTCGTCCGCCGCTTTTGAGGATATGGTTGGTAACATACTCAGCCATCTCTACAACGACGGCAAGGTAGACAACGTTGAGATCGCAAAGCTCGCGCAGTATTCCGAGAACGTGTTCTTCGGCAAGCCCTGCGGACTTATGGATCAGGTCGCTTGCGCGGTCGGCGGCATCGTGGCTATCGACTTCAACGATCCCAAGGCTCCCATCATCGATAAGGTGCCCTTTGATATTTCCGCCGCAGGCTACAACCTCTGTATCGTAAACACAGGCGGAAACCACGCCGATCTTACAGACGATTACGCTTCCGTACCCGCCGAGATGAAGGCAGTTGCCGCACACTTCGGCAAGGCAGTGCTCCGTGAGGTTGACGAGAGCGGCTTTGTTTCTGAAATTCCCGCACTTCGCGAGAAGCTCGGCGACAGAGCTATACTCCGTGCGCTCCACTTCTTCGCAGAGAACAAGAGAGTTGCCGCTCAGAAGAACGCGCTCCTTAGCGGAGATCTTGACGCATTCTTCTCCGAGGTTCTCGCTTCGGGCAAGTCCTCCTTCTGCTACCTCCAGAACGTATATACCGCAAAGAATCTTTCCGAGCAGGGACTTTCTCTCGCACTTTGCCTTGCTGAGCAGTATCTCGCAAGCAGAGGCGGCGCGTGGAGAGTACACGGCGGCGGATTTGCGGGAACTATCCAGGCTTACGTTTCTATGGACGAGGTCGAGGGCTTCAGAGCGCTTATGGACGGCGTTTTCGGAGAGGGCAAGTGCATCGTTCTCCGTATTCGTCCCGAGGGCGCAGTAAAGATAGCGTAATTTTAGGAGCTGTTGATGGCTAACAAAGAGAAACCAAGCAAAAAGAACGTTATAACGCTGTGTGCAACGGTGGTAGTGGCGCTCTTGCTTCTCGCATTTTACTATTTCTCAATGAATTTTGAATTCTTCCGCTTCGTGATGTGGGGATATATGATAGCGCTTGCGGCGCTTGTGATTGCGTATATCATCTACAATAAGGGAATGTATCTCAAGGGCGTTACCGAGGAGATGCTTCCCGACGAGATGAGCCTTGAAGAAAAGCGCGCTCTTATCGACGGGGCAAAGCGCAGACTTGAGCGCTCAAAGTGGATGATAATGCTTATTATCGGATTCATATCCACCTTCGCGGTAGAAGCGGTGCTTTTGTTCGTATTGCCTTGGATAGAGGGAATGATCGGATGAAGCAAAATTACAGAATAGTAAGCTTATATTCAGGCTCGGGCGGTAATTCCACCTTTATCAGAATAGGCGATATTGCCTTGCTGATAGATGCAGGAAAGAGCGCCCGAGCTCTTTGTAGAGCGCTTGATGAAATAGGCGAGGATATAGAAAATATCAGCGCGATATTTATAACACACGAGCACACCGATCATATCGCGGCGCTTGAGGTGCTGACTAAAAAGCATCCGATGCCGATACATATTACCGAGGGCTCGGCTGATAAGGTCTGCTGCCGATGTGCCGAGCATCTGCTTTCTTGCCTCGTAGTTGAGCAAACCGAATTTTCGGTAAAGCTTGGCGACGTGAGGATAAGCTCGTTCCGCACTCCGCACGACAGCCGTATGAGCGTGGGATACAGAATTGAATTTTCTGACGGCGAGCAGGAGCGCGCTATCGGATACGCTACCGACATCGGCTATATCTCAGAAGAAATTCGCCAAAATCTTCTCGGATGCGAGGCGGTGGTGCTTGAATCCAATCACGACGTGGATATGCTCCGTGACGGGCCGTATCCGTACGATCTTAAGCAGAGAGTAGCCTCAAAGAGAGGGCATCTCTCCAACTGCGAGTGCGCCGAATTTGCGATTGAGCTTGCAGATCACGGAACGCGCGCGATAATGCTCGCGCACTTGAGCAAGGAGAACAACGATCCCTGCCTCGCGCTTGACGAGACTGAGCGCGCGGTGTCGGGACTTGGAGTAAAGATCACCGTCTCTCACCCAGACGAGCCCCGAGAGCTGATATTTCCAAAAGAGGAGGATATAAATGCTGAACGTGAAATTTATAACCCTTGGAACGCTTAAGGAGGGGTATCTGCGCGAAGCGGCGGCAGAATACGAAAAGCGACTTGGCGGCTTTTGCCGATTTGAGATGGTTCAGCTTAAGGAGGAGCGACTTTCGGATCAGCCGTCCGGGAGCGAGATAAAGAGCGCGCTTGATAAGGAAAGCGCAAAGATATTTGCCGAGATACCCTCAAGAGCCTACGTTGTGGCGATGTGCGTCGAGGGAAAACAATGCTCGTCAGAGGAGCTTGCAGAGAAGCTTGATGAGGTAAGCCAACGCACGAGCGACGTCTGCTTTATAATCGGCAGCTCCTTCGGACTCTCCGACGCCGTAAAGCAGAGAGCGGATATGCGCCTTTCAGTCTCAAAGCTGACCTTTCCGCATCAGCTTATGCGCGTGATCCTGCTCGAAGCAGTCTACCGCGCATTCAATATCCAAAAGGGAACTAAGTATCATAAATAAAAAAGCTCTGCTTAGGCAGGTTCTCATAAGGATGCTTAGGTTCTTCGTAGGGGCGATCATTGATCGCCCGCAAACAACCTCAAAAAAAACGGGCGACCAATGGTCGCCCCTACAAACAGATTTCGGCAGAGCTGTTGTTTTCTCTGCCGATTTGTGTTATAATGGGACTAGCAGAAAGCCTCCCTCCGAGAGGGAGGGGGACCGCGTTAGCGGTGGAAGGAGCCTGCGTGACTTTAGATTTGCACTAACTTCATTGTAACGCACTCTCCCTCACCCGACTTCGTCGAGCTCCCTCCCGGAGGGAGCCTTAGGATGCGCGCAACTTCAGGGGTATGGGCTAAGCCCTGTGCCTTTGTAATACAAAGGCGAAACTGGCA
>JAFVRA010000134.1 GCA_017504545.1 Clostridia bacterium
ATCTCCAACCTGCGCTCTTATAGCCTCTACCTGCTCGTCAATAAACGCATTTGCAAGCTCGAAGTTAGTTATGCGCTCCATATTTTCAGGTCTTCTGTTTGTGTCCATATTATCCCTCCAAAAACCTAATTTGAAAATAAAAATTACAGAAATTATTTTATCACATTACGCTGCTTTTTACAAGAGTTTTTTCTAAAAAAATCTCGCTCGCGCGGTATTTTTTTTAGCCTCTTTATTACTTCTCGGCGCAATATATCATATACTCGTTAAATCCGCCGTGCTGATGAGAAACGTACGAGATCTTCTCTTCGGAGTTGAGGAAAGCGCGTATCTCACTATCTGCTTCGTCTGTAGCAAATATATTTATCTGCTGACCGAACTTAACAGAGCTTTTATAGTCATCTACTATCGCCTTTACCTCATCTGCGCTACCGACGAACACACGCTTACCGTTATACTCAAGCTTGCTCCAGATAAGTTCCACGGGCAGAGTATCTCCCCATTCGAGCTTATCTCTCCAGATCCTATCCAAAGAGTTTCCGTAGGGTGTCTGTTCCTTGGCAGTAACGAGAAGCTGATTATATTTCAGAAGCACGTCTCCCTCAGATCCATATTGCTCAACGTCGCAATAGTAGAACTTGCCGTCTGACGCTCTGAGAGCAATAATAGCGTGTGAACCGTATCCGCCTTTTCCGAGATTATCTATCGCATTCTCCGCATACTTGTGCAATATGACTCTGTACGACTCAATTCCCTCGATCCTCATAAGGATAAGGCAGGATTTCGCATAGGCGCAGCATACCGCAAGATTATCGAGCAATGCGCCCTCAGCGTGAAAGCAATTAAGCGTTGATACGAGCACGTCGGGGAAGTTTTCTCTGACGTCAGTCGCCATATAGTTGGAATACTTGTAGTCGTAGGCTACGTTATCGGCGTACCACGAATATATCGCGAACACCTTTTCCTCGATAGTCATTCCGTCCTTGATTATCTCTCGCAGTATCTCCTTTGCTCTGTTGAGAACCACCTCTGCGGGTGAATCCTTTACGGGTATCGGGATATACTCGTGCTCAAGGGCGTACCAGAGCTGCTGGGAATTCCACACGGTTATCTCCCTGCCCTTGTAGAGATCGTAGTACGGGAAGGCGTCAAAGTCCTCGGCTCTGTCTAGGAGAGTTGAGTCGGAGGAATATTCTATCAGACTATCGTAGCGGACTATATCCAGCGGCTTATCGGTATGGCTCTTTGACGCGATGTCGTAGGGGATGAGCGTGATGACGAGCTGACTGCTGTCCTGCTCGAAATATCCCGTGATTCCCACCGCCGAGCGAAGCAACTCGCAGCACCAATAAACGTCGCGTATTATCCATTCGGCGTATCTGTGCGCGTAGTTCAACTCTACTCTGAAGGTAGCGCGCTCAAACGACTTGCCGTCAAGCTGATAGAAGGCGTAGTAATCTATTATCCTTGCAAGCTCCTCGGTGCTGTTTGCCACCGCAAGCTCGCTCGGCGCGTCAAGCGCAAGCTCAAGATACTTATTCTGCATGTGAAGAGCAAACTCGGCGTTTTCCTTTTCCCAGAGAGCATCGTTCGTGCTGATCTTATCAAGCTCTGCCTCGGTCTTATTGATAAGAGCCTTGAGCGACTCTACCGTTTTTACGCTGCTCAGCTCTTTTTCTGCAGAATCTATGATCTTTTCGATCTGCTTCTGCTCGTCCTCACGGTAGCTTTCAGCGCCGACGTATGCACCGACGTAGATAGACGTCAGGTTTTTCATAAGCTCAAGTGACGCTTCTCCAAGCGTGTCTGCATAGGAAAGTGTAAACGAACATCCAAGTATGTCAGCCTTATCCTCGCTCGTTGATTGATCTATTTTATCAAGGCAATCCTTGATCTCAGATGAAATATCTATCGAAATGATTTTTGAAAAGCTGTCAAGCGCTACCTGCCAACGCGCGCGCCATATTTCTCTTTCTTCAGCAAGGAGCTGAGATTCAGTTTTTACTGCCTTGACTCTTTCATTGAATATCGCTCTCGTCGCATCTGTCTCTTCAATACTTTTTGTATTCTTTATCTCGGCGCGGAAGCTTTTCTCTATTTCCTCAAGCGTTTCGCGCTCTTCAGTCCTGTAAAGAGAGTAGTCGATGTCAGAGCCAAAC
The DNA here is from genome assembly GCA_017504545.1 of Clostridia bacterium. Lineage (GTDB taxonomy): Bacteria > Bacillota > Clostridia > Oscillospirales > CAG-272 > HGM12713. The sequence goes on from JAFVRA010000134.1 coordinate 2,160, forward strand.
TGAAGGCTATATTGCGCCTTCATTTCCTCAAGCTCGTCTATCTTAAGCTGAGCGTCCGTCTTTATGTTTCCGAGCGCGGTCTTGAAATCGCGCAGAAGTGCCTCGCACTCGGGAACGGTCGTGACGCCCTCAAGCAAGGAGCCGTAATACCACACGAGCCAATCCACCTGCTCCTGCTGCTCGGCACGGTAGACGTTTTCTGCGGCAAGAAGCCTTATCTGCTCAGATACGTACTCAAGCGTCATTAATATATCGGTAGGTATCGCAAGTATTATTTCCGAGTGACGTGAGAATACCTCCTCAAGCTCGGCGGCAGTTTTACACTCGCGAAGCTCGTTTTTTGCATCAATGAGCGCCAGAACGAATTCTCTGCGGTATTCACCCTCGTAAAACTGCTCCTTTGAGAGTGAGTCTATTCTTTCTATATACTCGTCTATCAGTGCGCCGATCTCCGCGGTGCTATCCTCTCTATATTCTGAATAGCTGACGAATCCGCACGCGCTGAGCGCACAACAGAGCGCTATGAGCAGGGCGACGGTAATAAGCTTTATATATCTCATTTCAGCCCCTCCCTCTCGAAGATCTCAAATGCGCCGGCGTAATTAACCCAGGTATATCCGCTTTCATAGTTTGAACCCTCGGGGATAAAGAGCTTGAGTCCGTTGGGTGCTCCGAGAAGCAGATCGTCGGCAGACGGAAGCAGTCTGTTTCCGTCCATTTCGTAGAAATACACGCCCTTGAGCGATACGCAACCCGCGAAGCTGCTCTTAGAAAGGCTCTTGTAGGTTTTTCCGATATGAATATATTCAAGCTCGGAGCAGCCGTAGAAGGCGTTCTCGCCTACTGCCGTGACGTTCTTGCCGTTATAAACCGACGGGAGAATTACCTCGCGCATGCCCTTGTGCTCGTCCTTAACGCCGACAAGCGTATAGTTGGATCCGCTCAGCTCGTATATAAAGCAGTCGGCATAGTCTATATTAGGCTCTCCGAGATACTTGTCAAATTCAACGAGAGCATCTCCCTGCTCCACGTCCACCACCTCGTCGCTCTCAAGAGCGGGCGGCTCGGGGACAGATATCGAGGTCGTCGCCTCCATACCGAGCTTTTCCTTAAGCGAGAGCGCTACCATATTTGAAAAATATATCGCTCCTGCGGAATTGAGGTGGAAATTGGTATCGTAAAAGTATCTCTCGTCAATGAGGTAGTCCTCAATAGTGCCAAGCAGATCGCACTCAAGCACAGACGAAAGCTTTTCCTCAAACTCGGCTCTCGCGTTTTTTGAGCTTCTGATAGATAGGCAGTTGGTCGGCGAGTAGTTAAAATACACCGTCGCGCCCTTGCTCTCTGCATACTCAACGAAATCGTTGACAAAAGAGACAAACTCGCCGTTAAGTAGCGACTCGTCGGTATACACCGTCATATTCGAGTCGAATCCGTTGTTCATTATATTGTTCTCGCGCTCGATTGCTATCTCTCCGTATTCGTCCAGAGAGTCCGCGCGGTAGATGCCGTAAGGATCGGGGGCGTCGCCGCCGAGAGTGTAGCCTATCTTATCAAAGGCGTACTTGTAGTAATTGTAGGCGAGCGAAAGCTTATCCTCACCGTCAAGAGAGCTCTGCATAGACGAAAATCCGTTCATCGCCTGAAGAGTTGCCTCGGGATTAAAATAGAGCGAGTAGGTCTGGGAATTGAGCTCGGGGCAAAGTATTATTATATCGCCCTCGCCTATGCTTTTCCTCGCGGTATCCATCATCAGCTTAGTGCCAAGCGTGGCGTAAAGACCGTAGTTGACGATAGTATACTCTCCGCCAAACTCTGCCTCTATAAGATCCGAGCGAAGCCCGAAAGGCAGGCTTGAGCCACCGATAAAGACTATCTTTTTGCCCTCGGCAGAGTAAAGGCGATCGTATTTCTCGTCAAAGCCTCCTAGATATGTCTTTTCAAAGCTGTCCGAAAGACATTCCGTTATCATCACGAATGCACCGAAGGGCGCAAGCGTGATAAGAAGCAACGCTATAAGCTTTATTATTCTCTTTTTCATGCTTTACTCCCTTCTTTAGTAGTTTGTCAGAATTGGAAATATATAAACGAGCTTCCGATGTCGTATGCCTGAAGCACTATCCATACGCAGATAGTCGCGATGCACATGATCGCGTAGGACGAGAAGCGCAGGAGCGCTCTTGTGCGCGAGGAGCATCTGTCGGTCAGCGCGGCTCTGTCGGGATACTTGAGCTTTTCAAGGAAAAGCATCATAAGGAGCGCGAATGCCGCGTAAGCGACGAGAGGGATCGAGAGCGACAGAGTCTCGGCGGTGGTTTTGAGATACTCAAGATTGAACGAGTAATCCGTAAATATCTTTTTAAGTATACTCAGTGCGTCTGAAGGCGTGTCGGCTCTGAAGAATACCCACGAGAGCGTTACGAGTGCGACGGTGCCGAGATTTCTAAGGCGAGAGACGAGCTTGCCCTCAACAGAGACACCGAGTCTTTTCCAGAAACCGTCTCGGTAGCGGAGGGTAAACTTTCCGACTATCTGATAAAAGGCGTGCATAAGTCCCCAGATTATGAAATTGTAGCTTGCTCCGTGCCAAAGACCGCTGACGAAAAATACGAGCGTGATGTTGAATATCCATCTTGCCGTTCTCACTCGGCTTCCGCCTATGGGGAAATAGATATAATCCCTGAGCCACGAGGAGAGCGAGATATGCCATCTGTTCCAGAACTCCTTGATAGAGCGTGCGGCGTAAGGCGTTTTGAAGTTCTCGGTAAGGTTAACGCCAAAGAGCTTCGCACATCCCACGGCAATGTCGCTGTATCCCGAGAAATCGCAGTATATCTGCGCCGAGAACAGAAGCGTGGAGATAAGCGCGGCAAGTCCGTTTGCGCCCTCTACGTTATTGTAGGTGGCGTTGACGACGATACCGATAGCATCGGCAACGGCTATCTTTTTAAAGAAGCCGACCAGCATAAACCTGAACGCGCCAATATAGTCGAGCTCGCGAAGCGAGCGTCTCGTCTTAAACTGAGGCAGAAGCGCGTCGGGGCGCTCTATAGGTCCTGCGACGAGCTGAGGGAAAAAGGTTACGAAGAGCGCAAAGTACCCAAGATGCTTCTCTGCCTTGATCTCTGAACGATACACGTCGACCACGTAGGACGCCGTCTGGAAGGTGTAGAAGGATATTCCCACGGGGAGAATGATGTCAAATCGTCCGGGCGGAAATCTTCCGTCAAAGAGCCACATCAGATCGTAGAAGGTGTCGTAAAGGAAATTAAAATACTTGAAGAAGACAAGCACTCCAAGGCAGGCTATCATCGTAAGCGCAAGTATCAGCCGGCGTATCCCCCTTCTCTCTCCCGCCCTCTCAAGCAGAATTCCGCAAAGATAAGCGACGAGCGTAGTAAAGAGAATGAGGAAGATGAGCCTCGGGCTCCAGTAGATATAAAAATAATACGAGGCAAGGAGCAGAGGTATCCAGCGCCATCTGGCAGGTGTCGCCCAGAATGCTATAAAAACTATCGGCAGAAATATTAAAAATTCAATAGAATTAAAAAGCATCTCCTTTCCCTCTCCTTCCTCTTATATTAAAGAAACACACAGTAATTATATCACATTTGTCGCTTTATGTCAACAACTCTCAAGCGGTATATATTGGCACACCTCTCTATTCTCTTATCACCCGTATATACTCATGCATTTAATATAATAGGGCGATAGTCGTCGCAGTCTGTCGCTACCTCGGGGAAAATGGTTAAAACTTCCGTCAGTAAAAGATAAGCTCCGTGTTTAAAATCGGTGTGGGCGCGGCAAAAATATACTTGAACGGAAACTGTTGTGCATTTTCCTTTATTACGATCTGCTTAATTGGAGAGTGAAATCTGATGAACGTTAAACGTGGAGATATTTATTACGCCGATCTCAGCCCCGTGGTCGGCTCTGAGCAGGGCGGACTACGCCCTGTGCTCATCATTCAGAACGACGTGGGCAACCGCTACAGCCCCACGGTCATAGCTGCCGCCATAACCTCGCGAATGGGTAAGAACCGCCTTCCCACGCATATAGATATACACGCCGACAGAGTCGGTCTTGCCAAGGACTCGGTCGTACTGCTTGAACAGATAAGAACCTTGGACAAGCGAAGACTTAAAGAAAAGATGGGACATCTCGACGAGGGTATGATGAGGAACGTAAACTCGGCTATCGCGGTAAGCTTCGGACTTTTGGGCGATGAGCGAGGCTATGGTGCGGCAAGTGCCACGGCAGAAACGGGTGCGGTCGCATCTGTTGACGGTGAGGGCGCAACAATTTAAAAAGGTTCATAAAATAAACTTGATTTTTTAAAGAATTTCTGCTAAAATATCTTAAGTATTACATTTTAGCGGAGATATGGTTTTATGAAATTTGTAAAGGAATACACTACGCGCTGGCACGACACCGACGCTGCTCGAATAGTTCGCCCCACACAGCTTCTCGTATATATGCAGGAGACCTCAAACGCGCATCTTGACAGTACGGGACACAATCTTGACCGTCTGCGCGACGAGCATTCTCTCGCGTTCCTGCTCAGCAAGACTAAGATCGCCCTCTACGCGCCGCTTTACGCGCACGAGGATATACGCGTGGAGACCTTCACCGCAGAGAGCCGCGCCTTTGGCTTTAACCGATACTACCGCATCCTGCGAGGCGATGAGGTGATCGCCGCCGCTGATACCACTTGGGCGCTTATCGATCTGAATTCAAAACAGCTCTGCAAGGCTGACGCCTTTGACTTCGGCTTTGAGCACGAGCCGCCCTTGGATATAGGTATGCCTCCGAGATTTCGTGTGCCTCACACCGACGAGCTTGAGCTTCTCGGAGAGAGACGCATAGTTTATTCCGATCTTGATTACAATATGCACATGAACAACACCCGCTACGCCGATATGCTCTGCGATTTTATGCCGCTTGAGGATATTCCCAAGATAAAGGGTATGTCGCTTTCCTATCTGCACGAGGCGGCGTTTGGCGACGTAATTAAGATATACGCTAAAAGATCGGACGGAAGATACAGCTTCCGCACGGTCAATCAAAACGGTATTACCTGCCTTGAGGCAGAGGTGCTGATATAAGATCAAAATGCCGCAAAATGCCGCAAATTCTCGGAATTTGCGGCATTTTTGTAATACTCAGAGCTTTTTTCCAAAAATGTTTACAAATAAAGCCTTGTAATTTCATAAAAAATAAGGTATTATATTATGTTGAGTAGTTATGCTCTTTCTAAGCTTGCATAGGAGGTGCGGTATGTTCGGGTACGTGAAGCTAAACAGCCCCGAGGCAAAGGTCAAGGAATACGAATTTTATCGCGGCACCTATTGCGGCCTCTGTCGCGCTATGGGTAAATGCACGGGACAGTGCTCGCGTATGACGCTCAGCTACGATTTCGTCTTTCTTGCGCTGACCAGACTTGCTCTCCTTGACGAAAAGGTAACCTTCAAGCAAAAGCGTTGCCTCGCCCACCCGTTCACTAAGCGCAATTCGATGCTCCGCAACGAAACGCTCGATTATTGCTCGCGCGCCGCGGCGATACTCAATTACCACAAGGTCGCCGACGATCTCAAGGACGAGAGCGGCTTTAAGCGCTTTCGCTCGCGCGTAACCCTTCCCTTCGTATCTCACGCAAGGAAGAAGGCGCTGAAGAAAGAGCCTGAGCTCAAGCTCCTCGACGATGCGGTATCAAGAGAGCTGAAGGTCTTGGATGACATTGAGACGAGCGACAAAATAAGCGTGGACACCCCTGCCGACAGCTTCGGGCGCTTGCTTGGAGAGATAATGTCCTTCGGCCTTGAAGGAAGCTCTGCGCGCATTGCCTACGAGATAGGCCGCGGAGTTGGCGGCTGGATATATATTGCCGACGCTATCGACGATATGCGCGAGGACAGTGAGAAAAAGCGCTATAATCCTATACTGCGCCTCTATAACGGAAATATACCGAGCGCTGAGCAGCTCGCGCTTATGTACGACGCCGTAAAGCTTCGCCTCACGGTTGCCGAGAGCGCGTTTGACCTCGTTTCTACCGAGAACGAGATGATAGAAAATATACTTAAAAACATCCTCTTTATCGGTATTCCCGATAAGACCGAGGAGATAATGAAAAAATACGAAAATAACGAAAATCAACGAAAGGAGCCCTCTGATGACTGATCCCTACAAGGTATTGGGAGTCTCTCCCGATACGTCCGACGAGGAAATAAAAAAGGCCTACAGAGCTCTTGCGCGTAAATATCACCCCGACAAATACCGCGACAGCGATCTTGCCGACCTTGCAAGCGAGAAGATGAAGGACATCAACGCCGCTTACGAGGAGATACAGAATATCCGTAAAAACGGCGGTGCTCAGGCAGGCGCAGGCTCGAATGGCGGATACAACTACAATTACGCGGGAAATAACTCTTCCTCAAGCAATCCTAAATATAACGCCATTCGCCGTCTTATCAACTCAGGCAACGTAGCGGCGGCTGAAAGCGAGCTTATGGGCTTCCATGAGGGCGACAGAACGGCGGAATGGAACTTCCTTTACGGCTGTGTTCTCGTAAAGAAGGGACAGTACGTCGATGCTCAGCGCTATTTTGACATCGCCTGCTCTATGAACCCCTACAACAACGAGTACAGGACCGCAAGAGAAAATCTCCGCAGAAGAGCAAACGGATACGGCGGTGGATATACCACCACCTCTGGCGGCGGATGCTCGACCTGCGATATATGCTCGGGACTTATGTGTGCCGACTGCTGCTGTGAGTGCTGCGGCGGTGACCTTATCTCCTGCTGTTGATGAGGCGCGACGTGAGTAAGCAAAGAAAAAACACCACGAAAGACCTCGCCGTATGCGCGATGCTATCAGCTCTCGGCGTAGTTCTGCTCTATCTCGGCTCGTTCGTTGAGATCATGGATATGGCAATGGCGGCAATAGCCTCATTTGCGGTAATAATAACCGTTATTGAATACGGCAAGGGCGCACCCTGGGCAGTCTTCGGCGTTACGTCGATACTCTCGCTGATACTTCTCCCGCAAAAGACACCTGCCGCATTCTACGCGCTTTTCTTCGGATTTTATCCCATAATCAAAGAAAAGATAGAAAGAAAAAGCAAAATATTACGATGGGTGATCAAAGAGATAGTGTTCAATATCTGCTTTGCTTTGATGGCACTCGTCACGATCTTCTTTTTCACCCCCGCAGGAAGCGAGCTTGAAAGCCCATGGCTCATCGCCCTTACGGTAGTTCTCGGCGAGGTTGCGTTCATTCTCTACGATATTGCCCTGACGAGAATGATATCCTTCTACATCTTCCGCCTCCGCGACAGATTGAGAATAAATAAGAATAAATAAAAAAGCTCTGCAAAAGGGTGGTTCTCATAAGGATGTTTGCATAACACACGGTAGGGGCGAACTATGTTCGCACGCGGGAGACCGCAGGTCTCCCCTACGGATAAATGAAACTTGCCTCGCAGTAAAAGAAATAATTAACCCCGACAGATTTTTACAGTCTGTCGGGGTTCGTTTTATTTTGATTGATAAATTGGAATTTATCAATCAACACAATACTTTGAAAATGCTCTGCAATCTATATCTGTGTCCATAATGAAACCAAGGGACTTATAAAAAGCAATTGTTTTCTCGGTGTTTTCTGTTAGTAGATGCAACTGATACACACCACGATAATCTTCCATTATTCTTTTAAGCAATGCCGTACCAATACCCTGTCTTTGGTATTCGGGATATACAAGCAAATCTTGCACAAAGACTACCGAAGAACCATCACCAACAACACGAATCACACCTACAAGTTTGCTGTCTGCAAAAGCAGCATAACTTTTCAATGAGTGCAAATAGGCATCTTTCAGCATTTGAGGTTTTCTGATGTAGTTTATCCATCCAACACTTTTATAAAGCGGCAGAATTTCTTGCTCATTATAATCCTTATATTCTGTAATGGTATATTCCATAGTTTCACCTCGCTAAATTCTTATTTATCGTTCTGTTTTATTGCCAGTTTCGCCTTTGTATTACAAAGGCTTTGGGCAAAGCCCACACCCCTAAATTTGTACGAACGCTTCAATA
>JAFVRA010000135.1 GCA_017504545.1 Clostridia bacterium
CAAAAGAGTTTTCGGTACCGATGAGGTGTCCGAAAACTCTTCCTTAGAAAAATAGATATTTTTAAAATTTGGATATTAGGGTTGGTCGGGCTGCTTCGCTTCGCTCAGCGTAAAGTTTGCTCCGCAAACGTTTAGCGCAAACCCCTACCAATTTAGATTTCTCCTTCATTAAAGTTTTTTGCTTCTTTTTTTCAAAAAAGAAGAGAAAAATCCTAACCCTAACTAACTTCTAACCTTCCTCAACCCCAAGATCGCAGACGCGTTGCCAGATGAGGTCTGCGGAGGCTTCGGCGTCGTAGAGAGCCGAGGGGGTATTCAGCAGGTTCCGACGGTATTTTTCAAGTTTTTCTCTATTCTTTGCAAGCTCGCATATCTTCTTTGCTGCGCGGCGTGCGCTCGGGATATACATAGCTCCGCGAAGATTTTTGACGTAGTAATTCTTGATTCCCGTCTCAATATAGGTCGCGCACTTGGTCACGATGATCGGCACGCCAAGCGAGGCAGGCTCTGCGATAGAATTCGCGCCGCTCTTGCCCGCGTATATATCAGACGCGGCGAGATATTCGGTTATTCTGTTCGTAAATCCGAGAACGACGAGGTCTATATGCTCGGGAGTCTTTTTAGAAAGCTCGTCAAGCTCGACGCGAAGCTTTTCGTTAAGTCCGCAGAGCGCTACGATAGTCATGGGAATATCGGCGCTTTTTACCAGATGCTTAACTGTATCACCAAGGCGCGCCATTCCGTAGCCACCGTCGCTCAGAGAAATAGTAAACACGTCCTCGCGAAGCCCGAGAGAGCGACGAAGCTCACGCTTGTCAGCCTTCTTGAGAGATGCGATCTCGGGGCGCTCGGGGAAGGGTATCTTTGTGATATTTCCGCCCGCGTACATTCTCGTTCTCGCTATCTTGCGGTATCCCGGCTCTGTCGAGATCAAAAAGTTGTTGCAATCGACGTCAAACGCGCCATTTGAATAAACGTCGGGGCAGAAGCAGATAACGTAGGGACGGGGAGAGGTCATCTTGTTAACGTAATAGGGAATTGCCCAATGCGCGCTGTAGATCACGTGGGCGTCCATCTCGGATACGTGCTTGATGGCAAGCGGCGCGGTCTTTCTTCCGCTCACGGTATGAGAGAGAAGCACCTGAAGCGCAAAGCTGTCTCCCGCGATAAGATTGCCTATCTTGCAAAGCACGCCGAGAACAGGTGAGCGATTTGTGTTCTTGACCGCCCTCGTGAAGAGCTTTTCGGTCTTTTGCATATCGGGATCGCCCGTCTCGGTAAAGAATTTCGATTCGATCACCTCAACCTTGTCGCCGTACTTGCGCTTGAAGGCGTCACAAACCGTGCGGGTGGGGATTATGTGTCCCATGCCTGCCTCGATAAAGGTGAATACCACGCGCGGCTTCTCGTTCTTTTTAGGGCGGTTGAGGTTGTTGAGCCGCTCAAGACGCTTGTGCTCGAGAGAGACCTCGGCGCAGGCGAGGAACGCGGCGTAGAGAATGTGAAAATTGGGGTAAAAGAAGAAGTTATCCACAAGCGACATTCCGAGAATACAGAGCGGTACTCCGAGAAGAAGCAGCTTGTCGAGAGAGTATCTGCGGATCAGCGCCTCAAGAAGATGCTTGAGGTGGATCAGGAATACGAATATACCGAAAATACCCATAGAGCCGAGAAACTCTATAAATATATTGTGGTACATATTGCTGTAGACACCGTCGGGGCCGTAGTCGCCCGACATAAAGCCCGAGCCGAACACGGGCGCCTTGAGGAAGTCGTCAATACCGCCGCGCCAGAGATCTACGCGCGAGCCGAGCAGGTCGAGAATACTCGTCTTGCCCTCGCCGTCAAGGTCAAGCCTTAAGACTCTGAGTACCTTATCTATTATACTCTGAATTTTTTCGGGGTGGAAAATTACTATCCAGATCACGAAAATCAGACCGAGCGAGATAAGCACGGTTGTGACTATCCTTATCTGCTTTTTGTTCTTGCCGCCGATGCAGCAGATGATTATTCCGACAAAGAGCGAAAGTCCGCCGAATATTATCGCCGAGCGGGTGTCTATAAAGATAGTCATCAGCCAGAAAAAGAAGGCTGAGAAGTATGAAAACATAGGGAATTTGCGCGAGCGTGCAAGATAGAGACAAGCGCAGATCGCTACGGCGATGACCGCACCGATGATAGTCGGAAGTCCCCAGGAGAGCGAGAGCATCACGCGATTTACACGGTCGTATCCGCCTGTATTTACAAAAAGATTGTCGTTGAGATGCAGGCGGTACGCTACGATAAGTATCTCGGCGGAAACTGCGTAGCCAACCGCGACCAGCGTCTTGCAGGCGTATGCGACTCCGTCCTCGGAGCGCGCGATGACCGTCAGGAAAAGTCCGTAGAAGAGCGTGAGAACGACGGAAGAAAGCAGTCCGTAAACGAGATTGTAGGGGCTCCAGGTCGCGCTGAATGCTCCGTTGAGCAGAAGTGCTAAGTCAATGAGAAGTATTCCCCAGAAGAAAAATCCGCGCTTTTGGAGCATCTCCTTGAGTGCGCCTATAGAGATCATCTTGTAGATGAGTGTCGCGGCGAGCAAGAAGATGCAGATTCCTATAGGAATGAGCGAGGAGATATCAAAGGGCGGCAGAGCGTTGTATCCCGCGTAGTAATCTGCGGGGACGTCAGAGCCGAGCGCGTAGTATATGAGAAATGCGGGAACGAGAAAGACCTTGAGATCACTTGAAAAGAGTCCCGCAAAGATAGAAAAAGCAGAAAGAATGATAGCGCAGGGAACGTAGACCTCCTTGCCGTGAGTAGCCGAAAGGACTACGATAATGGCAAACAGAGCGGGGTATAGCGCGGTATTCTGGAGCTTTACTATGAAAGAGATCACGGAGCATCTCTCTCGGAGCTTATCAAAAATAGTCATAAGGCAGAAGCGCGAGGGCGCACCGTTCTCCTTTCTTTATTAGGCATAAGTTTACACATCCGATAATATTATAACATTCTTGTATAAAAAAATCAATAGGAAAAAGCAATAATCTCGCACATGTTAGTAAAAGCGAGGTGCGAGGCAGAGAGGAGTTTAATTTAAAGGTAGGATAATATCCTCCCCTACAGGCATTAATTTAAGGAAAAGCACCAAAACCTGTAGGGGCGATTCAAGAATCGCCCGCGAGCAAAACAACAAACGTCGCACAAATCGGTAGGGGCGACCACTGGTCGTCCGCGCAAAAAGCAATGACATTTTTATAAACTACGGGAGGATAATATCCTCCCCTACAACCAAAAATATCAAACGCGCACAAACCCGTAGGGGCGTTCTTTGAACGCCCGCGGATGACCCGTTTACATTAAATTACCAACCGCACCCCATTTGAGCAGGTCATCCTGAGCGGAGCGGCGAGATATTTGTTCGATATGGTGATATGTAAG
>JAFVRA010000136.1 GCA_017504545.1 Clostridia bacterium
CACAGAACGCCCCTACGAAGATGATTTTCTATCGGTAGGTAAAACCTGCTTTATGGAAGGTACCCCTTTGCTATCTCTTTGCTTTTTGGGGGGAGGGGTCGGTCTCGTCGCTACGACGCAAAGCCGAGGGGTATTTCGGCTTTGCTACGCTCCTCGGTCAGCGCGGCTCTGACAACACACTGTGTTGTCATTCACTACCGCGCTCCTTCGACCCCTGTTTAATTCAATCCGACCAAAAGAAAAGAGATGGCGCTGCCATCTCTTTTCTTTTGGTGCGGGTAACAGGGGTCGAACCTGCACGAATTAACACAAGATCCTAAATCTTGCGCGTCTGCCAATTCCGCCATACCCGCGAATTGAATGCAAAATGAAAAGTGCAAAATGAAAAGTGAGAAAGCAATCCCGCCTCCGCTGACTATAAGATTTTAACACAAAATCTTATTTATGTCAATAGCGAAAACGATTTTTATGACTTGCGGGGTGCTATATTTTATAGCAGGTAAGGCTGCCGTAAGTAGTGAAGCAGTGATAGCTTGCTCATTCTGATGAGTAGCATACTCCTTGACAATTTCATGGATCTATGTTACAATACATATGTAAAAAAGAATACAGCGGAGGGAAAATATGAAAAGAAAGCTTTATGTTTTAGTACTATCTGCATTGATAGCAGCCTTATGTATGATTTGTTTATCCTCTTGCTTCGACGAGAACCGTGAGTTTAAGTTCGGTGATTACAGATACAAGGTAGAAAACGGAGGTGTCGTTATCACCGGGTACAAGGGGCAGGATACCGATCTTGCCATGCCCGCAAGCATAAAAGATATGCCCGTTGTTGCTATAGGAACCGGCGCTTTTCTCAACTGCGACACGATCAAGTCCATGACGATCCCCGACAGCGTTGTCAGAATAGAAGGTCTGGCGTTTTCAAAGTGCTACGCGTTGGAAAAGGTTACGTTAGGGCAGGGAATACGCGAGATCGATTTCTCACCGTTTGCCTTCTGTGATAAAATGACTTACAACGAGTATCAAAGCGGTTATTACGTAGGAACTGAGGAAAATCCGTATTTCGCATTCGTTTCCACTGCATCCAAGAGCCTTGAGACACTTACGATCCACCCGAATACAGTCGTTGTTTGCGGCTCCGCCATAGAAAATTGCTATACGTTGTGCGAGGTAAAGATCCCTGAGGGCGTAATATCGCTCGGCGGCTTTGTGTTTCAGCATTGTTCGTCGTTGGAAAAGGTACATATTCCCAAGAGCTTAGAATCTATTGGTCTCTTGGCATTTGAGAAATGCGACTCACTTGTGGAATTTGTCGTTGCTGATGAAAACTCGCACTTCAAGTCTATTGACGGAAGCCTATTTTCCAAGGACGGCTCGCGACTCATTAAGTATGCGGCAGGTCAAACGGTCAGCTCATATTGCGTTCCCGACGGTACAGTCGTTATTGAAGAATCTTCTTTTGAAAATGCAAAGCATCTGACCGAGGTAACGCTTGCCGATTCCGTGGAGGAGATCGGACACAGCGCATTTCTCTACTGTGAGAATATGCAAAGCATTCGGTTTGGAAATGCTTTGAAAGATATCGGAGGGGCGGCGTTTGGATTTTGTGCCTCGCTTAAAGAGATCGTTCTGCCAGACAGCGTGCAAGAGATATCCTACAATGCCTTCTACTGCTGCGATAAGCTTGAATTCGTAGAGATAGGCAGAGGAGTCGTAAGTCTTGAGGCTGAAGCTTTTTATAGCTGTGATGCCTTGACTGAGGTAGTCTTTCGTGATGCAGATGGTTGGCGCGTGAGAACTATGTATGCTCTTTTCTCTGACAAGGTGGATCTGTCCGATTCAAACCAAAATGCAGATTACCTTACGGGTGAATACTGTGAGCATTACTGGTATAAAGAATAAACCCGTAAATAACAAAAAAGAGAGCAAAGCTCTCTTTTTTGTTTTGTTGATATAAACGGTACTATCAGTTATCGTCGTCAAGCTTGAGGACTGCCATAAACGCCTCGGGGGATACCTGTACCGAGCCGAGCTGGCGCATCTTCTTCTTGCCTTCCTTCTGCTTCTCAAGCAGCTTCTTCTTTCTGGTTATATCGCCGCCGTAGCACTTTGCAAGCACGTCCTTACGCATCGCCTTGACCGTCTCGCGCGCGATGATCTTAGAGCCTATAGCCGCCTGTATCGGAACCTCAAAGAGCTGTCTCGGGATATTGTCCTTGAGCTTCTCGGCAATTCTTCTCGCGCGTCCGTACGCCTTCTCCTCGTGAACTATGAAGGAGAGCGCGTCGACCTGCTCGCCGTTGAGCAGGAAGTCGAGCTTGACGAGCTTACTCGGCACGTAATCGCCAAGCTCGTAGTCGAGCGAGGCGTATCCGCGCGAGCGGCTCTTGAGCGCGTCAAAGAAATCGTATATTATCTCGTTGAGAGGGAGATCGTAGTGAAGCTCAACTCTCGTGGTATCGATATATTTCATATCGATAAAGCTTCCGCGTCTGTCTTGACAGAGATCCATAAGGCCGCCTACGTACTCGGTGGGGGTGATGATATTCGCCTTTACTATCGGCTCGTAGGCTATCTCTATCTCGTCTGCGGTGGGGAAGTTTGAGGGGTTGTCTATTCTGATAAGATCGCCGCCCTTGCGCTTTACCTCGTAGATAACCGAGGGCGCGGTGGTGATAAGGTCAAGATTGAATTCTCTCTCAAGTCTCTCCTCGATTATCTCCATGTGGAGAAGTCCGAGGAATCCGCATCTGAAGCCAAAGCCGAGCGCTATCGAGGTCTCGGGCTCGAACACGAGAGCCGCGTCGTTGAGCTGAAGCTTCTCAAGCGCGTCGCGAAGGTCGCCGTATCTCGCGCCGTCTGCGGGGTAGATACCTGCATATACCATAGGCTGAACCGCCTTGAAGCCGGGGAGCGCCTCGCTCGTGGGATTGGTGGCAAGAGTAACGGTATCGCCAACTCTCGTCTCGCCAACGCTCTTTATCGAGGCGGTGATATATCCAACCTCGCCTGCAGAGAGAGTCTCGCACTTCTGGAGTCCGAATGCCGTCATAAAGCCTACTTCAACGACGTCAAAGGTGGCGTCGTTACTCATCAGCTTTATCTTGTCTCCGCTCTTGACCTGACCGTCGAATACTCGCACGTTTACAACGACGCCGAGATAGCTGTCGTAGTAGGAGTCGAAGATAAGCGCCTTAAGGGGCGCGTCAATATCCCCCGTGGGCGCGGGAATACCGTCTACCGCCGCGCTGAGCACCTGCTCGATGTTAAGTCCGGTCTTTGCGGAAACGGCAGGGCAGTCCTCAGCGGGAATACCGATAATATCCTCGATCTCGCCTCGCACGCGCTCGATGTCGGCAGAGGGAAGGTCTATCTTATTTATAACGGGAATTATCTCAAGGTTAGCGTCAACCGCGAGATAGGCATTTGCGAGAGTCTGCGCCTCGATTCCCTGAGTTGCGTCAACGACGAGCAGAGCGCCGTCGCAGGCGTTGAGCGAGCGAGACACCTCGTAGTTAAAGTCAACGTGGCCGGGGGTGTCGATGAGGTTGAACTGATATATCTCACCGTCGGGAGACTTGTAGTTCATTCGCACCGCGCGCGCCTTGATAGTGATACCTCTCTCACGCTCGAGGTCCATATTGTCGAGCAGCTGCTCCTCCATCTCACGCTTGGAAACAGTCTCTGTCGCCTCAAGAATTCTGTCGGCAAGGGTGGACTTTCCATGGTCGATGTGCGCTATTATTGAGAAATTTCGTATTTTACTTTGCTTTTCGCTATATGACATCTTGATCTCCGTGCTTTTCTGAATTGCAATAAATCTTCACTCTATATTATATAATATTTTTGAGAATTTCTCAAGAGGGTTTTTGAAAAAATACAAAATTTTGTGATGACAACAAGAAAACGGGCTGCC
>JAFVRA010000137.1 GCA_017504545.1 Clostridia bacterium
GGACAGGCGTCCTCGACTGTCCAAGCCTTCCCTTGTGAGGGAAGGGGGACCGCTTGCGGTGGATGAGTAGTCAATTTTTTTAGGTTACGAACTCCTCATACGGCGAGCCACTCCGCTTCGCTTCGCCTCTGACACTTGACGTTTGCAATGCAAACTCAACAGTCGCTTGCGACACGATTGCCCTACAGGAGAAGGCTTTTAGTGACTTGCTGTCAAGGATGGACAGTCGAGAACTCCTGTCCATACAAATATGATGAATTTTGAGAGAGCCCGTTTACGGGGGGATTTTTATTTTTAAAAAATCTTGAAAGTTATGTGCTTTTGTGATACAATAAATTAAAGAAAGATCAGGAGGTGTATTATGAAAAGAATTTTGAGCCTTTTTTCAATACTTTTATCGCTTGTTTTGCTACTGCCGACGGTCAGTGTGCTTGCGGCAGGGAGCGCTCCTTCCTCGGCAGCGGAGAAGGGAATAATATACTCTCTTGACTTCTCGGCTCTTTCTACGATTCCCGAGGAACTTGAGTACGGCTATCGTGGCGAGGGCGCAAGCTTTGGCTATATCGCGGAGGATCCGTCGCTCTCCGTCTCGCTTGACTCGTCAAAGGGCGCGCTGTGTGTTGGCGGAAAGAACGCCGACAGCTTTGTAGCTTTCCCCAAGATAAACGCGGATAATTATCTTTACGAGGCAGAGATCGTCGCAACCTCCGAGGGCGGCTCTATCGGACTTGCAAACAACATATACGACTCTCTTGACGGAAGTGCCGCGGGCGCGCAATGGCTCGCTATCTATATCGGCGGCAGCACTTCGCCATATTCCATAAGAAAATCGGTCGGCTCGGACTCCTCAAAAAAGGTAGCCGAGACACCGGATGGCTTTGAAAACATCAAGAGCGGCGAGAGCGTTACGCTCGGAGTCGCAAGCTACGGCGGCGTTAACTATTACTATATCAACGGCACGCTTATCACCTCTGCCGAGCAGATAGCGCCGAGCAGTGCTCACGGCTACGACAGAGTGGGATTTTTCAGCTACGGCGCGTCCTACGAGGTCAAGAAGATAACCGTTACCGAGCTTGAAGCACCCAAGGAGGAGAAAATGCGTACGCTTACCTTTACTCTCTTTGCAGATTTTCACTACAAGAACGGAATGTATATGTCAACTATCTCCGACCTTGAGGCTATCCTTGCGCGCGCCGATAAGAGCAATTCGGCGTTTATTATGAGCGCGGGTGATTTTTGCAATGATTTCAAGGGCTCGCCCGAGCTTATAGACACCTATCACAACTATCGCCTCAGCGACGGAAGTCTGCTTCCTGCCTACAACGTTTACGGCAACCACGAGCTTGAGACCGAGGGCAACTCAATGGCAAACGTTACCGCAACGCTGACTAACGACAAATACGTCGTGTGGGGAACCGAGGACGGCGAGTTTGACGAGAATATCGGATACTATTATTTTGAATTTGACGGCTTCAGAATAGTCTGCCTTGATACTCAGTATTCCTATAATCCCACAACTGAAAAGTGGGAGCACAATCTCCCTGCAAGCTGGGGCGCACCCTCGGGCAACACGAAAAAATGCTCCCTCGGCCCCGATCAGCTCGTATGGCTTGAGGGCGTGCTGATGGATGCGGCAGAGAAGGATACTCCCTGCATCGTTGTAGGCCACGACGGTATGTCGGGACTCTTTGCCACCTCGTCGTCTGATGCCGCGGCGGTCCGCAAGATATTCAAGGCGGCTAACACGGCAAATCCCGGCACCGTGCTTATGTGTATCAACGGTCACCTTCACACCAATAATCAAGGATATAACGACGGCGTGTTCTATCTCGATATGAACACCGTCCGCAACTGCCTCTGGAGGAGTGATGCAAAGGCGCACTATAATTACAGACACACCTTTGAAAAGACGGTGTATAACGCGCAGGGCGAGTACGTAAAGACGGTCGAAGCAAAGCTTCACGAGCTTTCTATGGGCGAGAACACCTGGTTCTCGGCAGATCCTCTTAGCGCTGTCATTACGGTAAGCTCGGACGGAGTTATAAAGATAGACGGAACTGAGAGCAGTTGGATATACGACATCGTTCCACCCGATCTCAAGCCGTCCTGCGAGCCCCGAGTTTCCTCGGGTATCTTCTGGGATTGCGGCACGCGCGGTCATCTTGAGGGCGACGGCGACGCGCACTGGCAGTATGACGAGGAGAGCCATTGGAACACCTGCCCGTCGGCGCTTTGCAACGCTAAATATGATGTCGCTTCGCACACCTTTGACCAAGAGGTCGCAGACGATAAGTATTTCGTCTCCGAAAAGAAGAACGGCGATAAAAGATATTACAAGTCCTGCATCTGCGGCTTTGCGGGAAGCGAGACATTTGTTGTTCCTGCGGAGACCGAGCAGCCGACCGAAACGCAAGCCCCTACCGACGAGCCGACCAATGATCTCCCCGACTGTATGGAACCTGCCACAAGCGGAGGATGCGGCTCTGCTATAGCCACGGGAGCGCTCAGCATCGGCGCAAGTGCAATAGCGGCAAGCGCGGTGCTTAAGAAGAAAAAGGAGAAAGAAGAATAATTTTTGAAAATATCTGATGACTTCGGGAAAATTTTCCGTCATTATAGGTGAGGGCGACCTCAACTAACTCAACAAGGAGGATTTATGAAAAGTAGAGACGTTTCCGCTAACGAAGGCGTGCTTGCTGACGAGCGGATAATAGAACTGTACAACCTTCGCGACGAGAGCGCGATAAGCGCGACTGACAGAAAATATCGAAGCTATCTCTATACTATAGCATTCAATATTCTGAGCAACAACGAGGATAGTGAGGAGTGTCTTAACGACACTTATCTGAAGACTTGGAATTCTATTCCGCCTGCTGTGCCGCGCGTGCTCAAAGCATTTTTGTCAAGAATAACCCGAAATACCGCTATTGATAAGTACGATATGCAGACCGCAGATAAGCGTGTTCCGATAGCGGCGTGCGACGATCTTTCGGATTTCGAAGGCGTGCTACGCGACGGATGCGATATGCTCTCAGAGCTGGAGACGAGAAAGATAGGAGAGATAATCAACAGTTATCTCAGCGGTGTGTCTGATCGGGATTTTTATATATTTATGAGCAGGTACTATTTTTCTGCTCCTCGCGATCAGATAGCTAAGAAGGTAGGAATGAGTCTCTCAAGCTTAGATAGAAGACTTACCTCTATGAAGGCTGAGCTTCGCGCTCTCTTGGAAAAAGGGGG
Organism: Clostridia bacterium; assembly: GCA_017504545.1. GTDB lineage: Bacteria > Bacillota > Clostridia > Oscillospirales > CAG-272 > HGM12713. The sequence continues at coordinate 3,241 of JAFVRA010000137.1, forward strand.
TGTGGCGGTATGAGTAAGGACAAATTCATATGCGTGATGAGTGAGATAGATGAGCAACTCGTTGAACGCTACGTTGAGGTGGAGCAAAAGGTACTTTATGGAGCAAAGCGCAGGGCAAAAAGAAAAATGGCTCTGACGATAATTGCAGCTTCACTTGCTGCCGTATTGCTTTGCTCGGTCTTTGCCGCTATGTCTCTTGGCGGAAGAGCGCCCGCGTTTATAATTCCGACCTATGATGGCGCCAGATATTCGGCGTCCGATATAGCAACCGTGTTTGACGGCCCTGCCGTTGACTCTGTCAAGACCAACGCGTACGTAAAAGTTGATGCTCCCTCGCTTGACGAGCTTGGCATTATTCCAGTTCCCGAAGAAGAGTATCTTACGACCTACAGAAAGTACGGGGCAGAGAAGATGCTTGATCCTATTGGCTTCTCGCTTGATGCCAAAGGAATAGCAAGCCGCTTTGCAAATGTTTCAGGGAAGAGCATCGGCGAGCTCGATACCGAGTTTGAGAGCGACCGCTATATCGGTAGTCTCTATAGGAGCGAGTGTGAAAACGAGGACTATAGGCTTTCGTTTGTCCAGAATTCTACCGTCTTCAAGGCATTTGTGTATCCGCAAATGCAGGAAAACGGCGAGCAGGTCAATTTTCCTCCTATAGTTCTTGACGGTATGACGCTGTCGGTCGATCAGAGACAGAGCGATAGCGAGATAATAGACTCGCTCTCAAAGATAAAAGAAAGTCTTTTTGAAATATTCGGCACCGACTTTTCTGATGCCAAGATCATAAGAAATTACGGTAGCTACAATGAAAACGGCGTGGATTGGATGCATATCTATCTCTACAACGAGAGTGATAACCCGATCAACCCCTACGTTTTGGTGCCGCGTTCCGACTATATACTGATAAGCTTTGATAATTTTCAGAATTTCAGCGGTGATATGGTCAGCGACGGCGTACTTACAAAGTGCGACGTGTCCTACGTTGAAAATAGAGTAGATGTTAAAAACTCATACGCAGCAGAGGCAAACGTCAAGCTGATACCGCTTGAGGTAGCCGAGCAGATGCTGTATAACGGGTACGTTTTCGGCGGACATTCCTGCAAGCTCTGTATGGCGGAGCAGGAGGCTATATCCTTTGAGGGCTACGACGCGGTCGGCATAACCTATCTTTCGGGCGACGTCGACGGCTCACTCGTGCTACCGTTCTATACCTTCTATAAGAAGATCGGAAAGTGTAAGAACGGTAACTTTACATACGCGAAGACCTACGTTCCTGCCGTCGAGGTGTCGGGACTTGAAGAATATTTTGATATGCAAGAGGAGGATCACTCCTCGTCGGGAATCTACCAAACCTTTTCATAATAACCAAAAAATATTTTGGAATTTTAAATATTTTTACTAAACTTCTGTTGATTTTCTACAATTTATATGTTATAATATTGTGTAAAAAATATAGGAGGTTAAAAAATGAAAAAGGTTATTTGCAAGGTTGAGTACGATACCGAAAACGCAACTGTCGTTGAGAAGCGCACCTTTGGTGAGTTCGGCGATCCCGCAGGCTACGAAGAGACGCTTTACGTAACCGAGAACGGTAAGTTCTTCCTTTACACCAACGGCGGCGCAGAGTCTGTATACACCGAGGAAAACATCAAGAGAATGTCTGCCGCAAAAGCTGAAGAGTGGAAAGCGCAGGCGTAAATTGTACATAAAACCGCTGCAATATGCAGCGGTTTTTGTCTATTACGGCTATTTACTTTTTGCCTTAAATGTGCTATACTTTAGTGGTTTAAAATCATTGACGTTGACATCTGAAAGGCATAAAAATGGGCATTTTCGAAAAGCTTACACCTGAGGTAATATCGCAGGTCTTCGGTATTATAGGAATAGCTCTCAGCATATTTATATACGCCGCCAAGAGCCGCTCCAAGATCATTGTCTTCAAGTTTGCATCTGACTTGGTCTGGGCGTTGAATTACTTGTTTGCCGGAGCATACACGGGCGCTCTGCTCAATACGATAGGAATGGCGCGTGAGGCCGTATTTTACAACAGAGGGCGCAAAAAGTGGGCGAGCCACCGCTTCTGGCTCTACGTCTTTATCGCGCTTGCCACGCTCTCTCCGATACTTGAATTTATCAAGCTTGGGCACTTTTCGTTTATTCCGCTTCTCCCCGCTATGGGAAGTATGCTCGCTGTGATCAGCTTCTATAGCATCAAGACCAAGAATATGCGAATACTTGGCTTGATCTCGCAAACGCTTTGGACGATCTATAACGCCATGGTTGCCAATCCCACCGCGCTTATCGCAAGCATTCTGATCACAGTTTCTATCTTTATCGGTATGTTCCGCGAGTGGCGTGATGACCATAAAAAAGAAAAAGCTTGAATTTTATAAAACAACCTCGCTCGGACTTTGCCGAGCGAGGCTGTTTTTTATAACGAAAATCTCGATATAGTGGCGGACTTTTTGTAAAGGCTATGCCGATAAACACAAAAATTTATTGTAGGGACGGCGTCCCCGATTGTCCAAAAAGCTCAAAATCACAGCTGCACTCCCTTTGAGCAGGTCATCCTGAGCGGAGCGGCGAGATATTGGCAAGGTAGGGAATGTATGGGAATAACCGCCGCGGAGTCGAACTATTTTTGACGGGTTAGTCAAAAATAGCGGGGGAGTGGCTCGCCCACGACTGAGGGATCTCGTTATGTCTTTGGGTGTCTTAGACCTCTCAGGCGTACAAGCCGCCAGCTCTCCTAAAAGGAGAGCCTTTGTGTTAGTGTAGA
>JAFVRA010000138.1 GCA_017504545.1 Clostridia bacterium
CCTTCCCTCACAAGGGAAGGCTTGGACCGTCGAGGACGCCGGTCCCTACGATCAAGAAAGATAACACCAAATCGCAAAGGGCGGCGCTGTTATAATAATGAAAGAAACCGCACCCGCGGTTGCGGGTGCGGTTTTTATTGATCTTAAAGAATTATATCTTTCCGATAGATCTGAGTCTCTCAAGCTCTGCGTCGAGGCCCTTCTTCTCCCAGCCGAGACCGAGATATCCGTTTGCCTCCCACTTCTCTCTTGCGATCGCGTAAGCCTCAGGCTTCGGCTTCCAGGAAGACGCCGTGCGAGGAGGCTTGCCCTCGGGGCTCTCGCCTTCCTTGAGGAAGGGAGTCCAGTTGTCGTTCTCGTACTTCTTTCTGTCCTCTTCGTCGTAGAACTTAGGAACGTCGTAGCAAGCGCCGCCGTTGAGAACCGACTTCCATGCGAGAATACCGATACAAGACATAGCGCACGCCTTGTAAACGTCAAGGTAGGGCTGCTCGTTCTTGTGGATAGCCTCTGCAAAGTAGTGCATTACCCAGAAGTCTCCGCCGCCGTGGCCTGCAGCGTTAGCAAGAGATGCGAATTCCTTGGGCCATTCGGGCTCGTAAACGCGGTACTTGGGCTGATCGCCTGCGTTGAAGCTCTGGTGCCATACGAGAACTCTGCCGTCCTCTCTGTTCTGCTCTGCCGCGCCGTGTGTGCAATGGAGTCTGGTAATACCCGACTGTGCGCGGAATGCGCCCTGAAGGGTTCTTACTACCGCGCCGTTGCTCATCTGGCACATAATGATTCCACCGGGGTCCTGAAGTCTTACCTCGTTTCCACGGTAGCTCTGATCCTTGATCTTAGGAACGAAGCCGTTTACCTTGGTGGGAACGGTGTCGGTGATGTACATAATGGGCGCTACTGCGTGTGTGCAGTAGTAGGTGGAGGGGATCTGGTTTCTCCAGTGATACTCACCGGGGCAGATGTTGAAGGGCTCGTTCATAGGATGGCAGTACTCGCCCTCTCCGTAAAGGAGCTCGCCGAGCTCGCCCGACTGATAAAGTCTCTTCATCTCCATACGAGCCTTGTTGAAGGGATAGTTCTCAGCGATCATGTAGATCTTGCCTGTCTCTTCAACTGTGCGGCAGAGCTCAACGCCCTCTGCGAGAGTGTTGATAGCCGCGCACTCGGAAAGCACGTGCTTGCCCGCCTTGAGCGCCTTGATAGCGAAGGGAGCGTGCTCGTGGAAGTAGTTCGCGAGAACTACCGCGTCAATGTCAGCCTTCTCAAGCATCTCGTCGTAATCGGTATATACCTCGAGATCCTCGGGAAGATTTCTGCTGTACTTCATAATGATAAGCTTGTCGGGGTTAAGGTCGCACACTGCCTGAAGCTTCATGTTCATGTGCGGTGCGGGATTCATAAACGTGCCGCCTCTACCTGTACCAACGACCGCGTATTTGATAGTATTGTTATCCATTCTGCAAAATTCCTTTCGTAAAGAAATCAGTTCTTTTCAAACTTTGCCTTTGCAAGAGCAAGCTCTTCAGCAAATCCGCTCTTCTTCCAACCAAGACCGAGATAGTCGCTTGCTTCCCAAGCTGCCTTAGCTGCTGCGTAAGCCTCTTCGGTGGGCTTCCAGGGAGAAGCCGTACGGGGAGGCATACCCTCATCGCTCTCGCCTTCCTTGCGGAAGGGAGTCCAGAAGTCGTTTTCGTACTTCTTTCTGTCCTCTTCGTCGTCGAACTTAGGAACGTCGTAAGCGGCGCCGCCGTTTACTACCGACTTCCAAGCAAGAATACCAACGGCAGACATAGCGCAAGCTCTGTAAACGTTGAGCCAGGGCTGCTCGTTCTTCTGAATTGCCTCTGCAAAGTAGTGGATTACCCAGAAGTCTCCGCCGCCGTGGCCTGCCTTTGCAGCCATCTCAGCGTACTCCTCGGGCCACTCGGGCTCGTAGGTGCGGTACTTGGGGTTGTTGCCTCTGTTGAAGCCCTCGTGCCATACGGTGAGTCTTCCGTCAGCTCTGTTTATCTCGCACGCACCGTGAGTGCAGTGGAGTCTGGTAGCCATAGAAGTTGCTCTGAAAGCACCCTGCATAGTTCTTACTACCGCGCCGTTGTCCATCTCGCAAACGATGATTCCGCCGGGGTCCTGAAGTCTTACTTCATTTCCACGGTAGCTCTGATCCTCGATCTTGGGAACGAAGCCGTTTACTCTTGTGGGAACGGTGTTGGTTATAAGCATGATAGGCGCGATCGCGTGTGTGCAGTAATAAGTGGAGGGGATCTGGTTTCTCCAGTGGTACTCACCGGGAGCGATGTCGAAGGGAGCGTTCATTGCGTGAGCGTACTCACCCTCGCCGTAGAGAAGCTCTCCAAGCTCACCCGACTCGTAGAGGTGCTTCATCTCCATACGAGCCTTGGTGAAGGGGTAGTTCTCTGCTATCATATAGATCTTGCCGGACTCCTCAACTGCGCGGCAAAGTGCAACGCCCTCGCCGATAGTACCCATAGCGGTACACTCGGAAAGCACGTGCTTACCAGCCTTGAGCGCCTTGATAGCGAACTCTGCGTGCTCGTTGAAGTAGTTTGCGAGAATAACTGCGTCGATGTCAGCCTTCGCGAGCATTTCGTCGTAATCTGTGAAGAGCTGGATAGAATCGTCCTTGTCAAATCTGTACTTGACGATGATCAGCTTGTCAGGGTTGAGATCGCAAACTGCGGTCAGCTTCATACCGGTATATTCAGGAGGAGACATAAATACCTTTCCTCTGCCTGTACCTACAACGGCATACTTAATAACTTCCATAACTGTAATTCCTTTCTTTGGTGATATGGATATTAGTTTAATATATAATACTACAATTCACCTTCTTTGTCAAGGGAATATCGTATATTTTTAACTTTTTTCTAAGTTTCTTGTTGGCTTTTATTATTCCTCGTCAGTGCCGAAATACGCGTCGAATACCTTTGCCGTGGCCTTAGCGGCGTTAGTACCCGCATCGCCCTCCTCAAGAACGCAGGAGACCACGATCTCGGGCTTATCGGCGGGTGCAAATCCCGAGAAAAGCGCGTTTGAGACCTCCCTGCCCGTCTCGGCGGTACCCGTCTTGCCGCCGACAGAGACCTCAAGGTCACCGAAGTGCGAGCTGAGCACCGAGCTTGAGCTTACGACAGAGCTCATCGCGTTCATAAGGATCTTATGATTTTCCTCGGATATGCTGACTCTGTCAAGCACCTCCGTGCTCTTTTCAAGCACTATATCTCCCCCTCGCGTCCTGATAGACTTGAGGATGTGCGCCGCGTAGCGCGTGCCTCCGTTTACCACGGTTGCCATATAGACGCTGAGCTGAAGCGGCGTGTAGGCGTGCTTTGACTGTCCGATCGCGCCCGTCGCGTCGTCAAACTCGCTCCACTCGAGATCGTGCTCCTCGCAATAGGCTTTGGACGCCACTATTCCCGTCCTTTCACCGAGCTCTATGCCCGTGGACGAGCCGAGACCGAGGCGCTTGGTGTACTCGGTGATATTGTCGAGTCCCCAGCCGTGTCCGAGATAGTAGAAGAATATGTTGCAGGACACCTCGATCGCCTCGTGTACGTCGGTAGTGCCGTGATTTCCAAGGCAGGTAGGACCGCCGAGGTACGGATAGGTGTGGTTGCAGACGTAGGTAGTCGAGTCGCTGATGTAGCCCTCCTCAAGAGCGGCAAGCGCGCTTCCTACCTTATATGTAGAACCGGGGGCAAACGTGCCCTGAAGCGCGAAGTTGAGCGAGCTGACGGTAGAATACGAGGCTATGGCGAGTGCCTCTCCCGTATTGGGATCTATCGCCGTGATAGCGCCCGTCTCGGATGCCGCGAGCGCTTCTATCTGCTCGCGGAGCGCGTCCTCTGCGGCTATCTGAAGATCAATATCTATAGTCAGATAAACGTCGTTGCCCACCACCGGCTCGGGATCGTAGTATCTCTCGACGAGCTCTCCGTAGGCGTTATATTTTGAGATCCTCTTTCCGTTACTTCCGCGCAGATACTCCTCAAAGACGTTCTCGCAGCCCGAGATGCCGACGAGCGCGTCAAGCGGATAATCGGCGTAGTCCTCGATATTCTCTGCGGTTATCTTGCCGATAGTTCCGAGTATGTGCGTAGCGTAGCCCTCGTAGGAATACACTCTCTCGGTGGATTTTATAAGCGTCGCGCCCTCGGTGTGATGCTCCTCGATATAAGCGATGAGCGCCATATCGCCCTCGTTCGTAGGCTCAAAGCCTTTGGCGAGAGTGTAGGGCTGATAGTACCCGAAGCCTATCCTGTCCATATCGTAATATATCCTGATAAGCTCGGTTATCTCGGAATCGGTGTATCTCTTTTCGTCAAGCGAGTATTTGTCAGTGAAATATTCGGTAAGCTCGCTAAGCCCGATATTTTCGTCAAGCTTGTTTTTGCTGAGAAATCGAGAATAGTAATAATAAACCTCGCTCTCCTTATCGAGAAGCTCGGTTGAAAACTTAAAATCCGGATACGCCCCCACGAGCGGAAAGTAATCGTCAACGCGCTTGCCTTCCCTCTCGGTAGCCTCGAGAGCCTTCAGGCACTCAAGCAGAGAGGCGTTAACTCCCGCGCGTCTGTCGGGCATCGAGCCGTATTCGAATATCAGATCGTAATGCGCGGCGTTGCCGACGAGCAGCTTTCCGTTGCGGTCGTATATCCGTCCCCTCTCGCCCGCGACAGTCTCAACTCTCACAGTCAGACCGTCGTCTGTGAAGTTCCCCGACGGGCCCTTGATCTGATTGATGGCAAAGACCACCGCAAACGCCGTCATAAGCGCAAAGAAGACCCCTGCAAGCACGAAAAAGCGATAGTCCTTATTGCGAGCGACGGCTCTCTGCCGCCTGTTTGGATCTCTCTTACTCTTTTTCATTATCACAAAGGTCTCCTCTTTAGAACACTGTTTTGTTACTGACCTATCCGATTATCGTATAAGCGACAAAAGGAAGGTAAAGGCGTAGACGGTGACCGCTACGGCAGTTCCGACGGTACAGAGCACCGTCAGCACCTTATTCTCGGCATAGGGCATAAGCGCACCCTGCTCGAATCTTATTTTCTTCTTCACGAGCGCTCTTATCAGCACCACTACGCCGATCGCGATAACGCCCATATAGATAGTAACGTAGATCAGCATGGGTATCATCTTGGCAAGGCAGATGAGTGCCTCCTCAAGATCGGGCTGTGCCTGCTCGAGCAGCTCCATAGCGCCCTCAAGATCCGCAAATTCAACCAGCCACGGCGCTATGACTCCGCCGACGAGGTTGAATATCATATGATAGGTGATGGAGTATCTCAGCTTTCCCGTCTTTACGTATATCAGCGCGAAGATGATACCGACGAGGAAGGTATATGCGAACTGATAGAAATTGCCGTGTCCGAGGCCGAAGATAGCCGCGGAAAGAACTATAGCGTATCCCTCGCCGAGAGGAAGGAGCTTGTCGCAGATTATCTTGCGGAAGAAGATCTCCTCAAGGATAGGCGCGAGGATCACGATGAATATGATATCAACTATGATATTGCTCTCGGCAACGAGCGACTCGATGGGGTTGCTCGTGGTGTTGCCGAGTATCATCTCCATTATCTCGATAACTATAGTGGAGATATAGTTGCCGACGTACATAAACGCGAAGCAAACGCAAAGACCTGCCCACCAGGACTTAGTGCCCATCTTTTTCTTCTGCGGAAGCACGCTGGGAAGCGGCGAGGCAACTATGCAGAACACGGGAAGAGCAACGCAATACATCGGGAGCATGGACATAAGGTAGTTAGCTACGCTTATGAAAATGCCCGATTCAAGCAGCTCGGGGGCAAAATTTTCACATACCGCTCGGACTATGAGCTCAAGCAGATTTGCCACAACGTATCCCGCCACCTCAAAGGCGGCAACTGCGAAAAACAGTCTTGATATATATCTTTTGGTATCTTGTTCTGTAAGGCATCCCGTCGTCTCGTCGGGAATAAAAGCGTATTTTGAATTCATCTGAGTCTCCTTTTGGTTTAGGCGTGGTTTATCTCTCAAAAAGTGAACTTACTGTGTGTCTCGAGCGGAATAGCGCAAAGCTTTACCGCAAAGTAGAGCGGCAGGCAGACTATCGCCGTGCATAAAAGCTCGGGGCCGATAACACCGAAAAGCTCGGAGATCGGCACGAGCGCGCGACGGTCTATAGCCATACACACCGCAGTTGCGACTCCTCGGTAGAGGAGCGCGGGTATCATAAGAAGCGCGAAGGAAGCGAAGCTTGTGAGCATCTTCCTTGAAAAAAGCGATATAAACAGCACGAACAGGCAATATACCAATGGCGAGAGCGCTATCGCTCCTCCGCCTATTGCGTCAATGAAAAATCCTGCCGCCACCGCTACCACCGCGGCGCTCTTATCCGAGTCTATCAGAATTATCCCGAGAAGCATTCCCATTATCAGATCGGGGGTGCTGGGGCATATATTCAGAAGCGGAAAGAAGGAGCACTGCGCGCTTCCGAGCAGAAGCGTGAGCAGTCCGTATATCACTATTCGTTTAAGCAGCTCGGGGCGAAAGAGCGATTCTCTGATATTGTTCTGCATATCATTCACCCGTATCTCTCTCAATGCCCGAGATGAGCATTACGTTTCTGACGCTCTCAAGCGCACCGAAATCAACGGCAGGGGTTATCTCTGCCACCATCTCTCCCGTCACCTCGTCTATATCGACCGAGCTGACCGTTCCTATAAGCAATCCGGAAGGGTATAGGCTATCCTTGCCGCCTGCGGTATAGACTCTGTCGCCTATGCCAACGTTGCCCTCGCCGCCTATATAAGACATTCTGCAAAGCCCGTTCTGCTTGAGCTGCGAGTCGCCCTCAAGCACGCCGAGCTGACCGTCGCGGTCGGTATAAACGCCAACGCTACTCGAAGGCTCGATCACCGTGGTAACTCTGCACCAATCGAGTCCGAGCTCGCTGACGTAGCCGAGCAATCCCTTGCTCGTAAGCACGGGCATATTGCGCTTGACTCCGTGGGCGCTTCCCTTATTGAGCGTAAGCACGGTAGAATAGTTCCCCGCCTCTCTCGCTATTACCGACGCGTCGGTAAATACGAACTCGGGATGCTCGTTGCACAGATTTATATAGTCCCTGAGCCACGCGTTCTGCTCGCGCAAAAGCTCTTCGTTGTATTCCTTTTCCTTCAGCGCCTCAAGCTCCTCGCGAAGAGCCGCATTCTCCTCCTTGAGCTCGTCGTACTGAGTGAATATCTCGACGAAGCCGTTAAAGGCGTTTGCTATTCCCGAGCCGCACATCGTAAACGGCTTTGCCACCGTTCCGAGAGCCGATCGCAAGAGATCGGTACCGCCAAACGCGGCGATAAGCGTCGGGATGAGAGTCAGCACTATCGCGGCGACGAGGCAGAGAATGAAAAATCTCGATTTAAAAAAGTTCATCTCTTATTCTTCCTCTCGATCGCCCTCGCGGCGCTCCTTTTTACCCTTATTTTTCTTATCTTTTTTAGCCTTCTTTTGCTTTTTTGGCTTTACGGGGTAGGCTATCTCCTGCAAAAAAAGTATCTCTATCCCCTCAAGCGAGGTCTTTTTCTCGATGCTCTCCCACTCTTCTTCGCTTCCCTCGAAGCATATACGGCATAGAGATTCACATCCCTCAAAGACGTTCTCTCCGATGGTCTTGAGCGTGCTCGGCAGATAGACTGTGGTGATCTTTGCCGACGACGAGTGGCAGAACGCCTTGTCTCCTATCTCAGAGACGTCGAGCCAGAAGAGCCTTCTCGGCAGGAACACCTGATCTCTGTTCTTGCCGTAAACGTCCTTTATTCTCAGCGCGCCCGGCAGGCTGTCGTAGGAAAATCCAAGCCTTGAATAAAGTATATTGCTTGCGGCTACCGTATAGACGAGCGCTACTATTATAGCGAACAAAAGTCCGTAAAACACCTTCCAGAGAACCGCCAAGGCTATCGCCGCCGCGGCAAGCGCAGCCGCGGAGATGACGAGCAGAAGATAGGTCTTGCCCGTCCATTCAAGGTCAGAGAGGAAGTCCTGCTCGCTGTATTCTCTTGTCTCGATCTCAGCGCTCTCGCCGACACTATTTTTCTTAGTGAGCCTTGCTCTGAGCTTTCCGAAAAGTCCTGCTGCCATATCCTCTCTCCTTTCGTCAAAATTTATCTGCCTCTGTACTGAAGCAGGTTTCCGAGCTTGCCCTCGCTCTCTATCACGCGAAGTATGCCCATGCAAACGCTCTCAAGCGGGCGCGGAGCTATCTTCACCTGAATTCCCGTTCTCTCGGAGATAAGCTTATCTATGCCGCGGAGCAGAGCACCGCCGCCCGAGAGCATTATTCCGAAATCGTATATGTCGGCAGAGAGCTCAGGGGGCGTCTGCTCAAGCGTTTTCTTTATTGCGAATATTATCTGCTCGAGATTTCCGCTTATAGCCTCTCTGACCTCTGACGAATGTATCTTCATCACAGCGCCAAGGCCGCTATCAAGGCTTCTTCCGCAGACCTCCATCTCGCCGCCGTCACACGACGGGTGAGCCGAGCCTATCTTTATCTTCAGCGCCTCAGCCGTTGCGCTGCCTATAAGTATTCCCCTTCTTCTGCGAAGGTAGGAGATTATCGCCTCGTCAAATTCGTCGCCCGCCACTCTTACCGAGTTCGAGGCAACTATACCGCCAAGGCTTATCACGGCGACCTCGGTCGTTCCGCCGCCTATGTCCACTATCATGCTTCCTCTCGCTCCGCCAACGCGAAGTCCCGTGCCGATAGCCGCCGCCAGCGGCTCTTCTATAAGCGCCACCGAGCGCGCTCCCGCCTCGAAGGTCGCATCCTCGACCGCTCGCTTTTCCACCTCGGTGACTCCGAATGGAATGCACACGATAGCCGACGGACGCGCGAAGAGCGAGATAGAGTCGGTATATTCAAAAAACGCTCTTATCATCTTTGAGGTTACCTCGGGGTCTGCGATGACTCCGTCCTTGAGCGGACGGAATGCAAGTATCCCCTCGGGAGTCTTGCCGAGCATGCGGCGCGCTTCCTTGCCGAGCGCCACTACCGAGCGGTCAGCCTTGCTGATAGCCACCACCGAGGGCGAACGAAGAACTATTCCCTTGCCCTTGGTGCAGATCAGCGTATTTGCTGTGCCAAGGTCTATTCCGACGATCTTTGCCACCGTATGCTCCTTTCCCTGAGGTCCTCAGAAATTTTGATAAGTCAAGTAATTACTCTAAGCTATGAAAGTCGCTCTCCCGTAGCCTCAAGATAGAGATTTGAGAGAGTGTTTACGGGAAGTCCGACAACGCCGAAGTAGCAGCCGTCTATTCCTTCAACGAAGGCTGAAAAGCGCCCCTGAATACCGTAAGCGCCCGCCTTGTCCATCGGCTCGCCGCTGTCCACGTATCTCTCGATCTCCTCGCGCGGTATCTCCTGCACTCTGACGGTGGTAACGCTCGCATCGGTTCTCGTAACTCCGCGCACTGTCACCGCAACGGCAGACACGACCGTGTGAGACCTGCCCGAGAGCGAGGTCAGCATAGCCACGGCGTCAGCTCTGTCTCGAGGCTTTCCAAGTATCTCTCCGTCTCTGCACACCACCGTGTCTGCCGAGATTATTATCGCGCTCTCGGCGTCGTATTCGCCGCTTTGCAAAAGCTTTTCGTACACCGCAAGTCCCTTGCGGCGAGCAAGCTCACGCGTCAGCTCGACGGGGTCGCTTATATCCGAGCTCTCGTCGGTATCGGCAACAACTACCCTGAAATCAACGCCGAGCTCTGAAAGTATTTCTTTTCTTCTTGGAGACGCAGATGCGAGAATTATCATTTTTTCAGTCCTTACTCTTTTTATAAAAAGGCAAAATGGGTACATCATACCATTATCCATTATAATTATATCACAGTTTCTCTTTTTTTGCAAGAATTTATCAAAACTTATTAGTTAAGATTTTATAAAATTTGTTGAAATTTTCTCTCTCGTGTAGTATAATATTATTTAACCAACCCACCTACTCGCAAAAGGAGATCTTATGAAGAAGGGCATCTCGCTTATCCGCTACGCGATCACAGACTCGACCAACACGCGTGCAAAGGAATATATAAATAGCGGCGACGAGCCTATCCCTGCTCTTTTTATAGCCGACGGACAGACCGACGGCAGAGGAAGAATGGGCAGAAGCTTTTATTCTCCCGAGCAGACAGGGCTTTACGCCACGATTCTCTTTGCCGCTCCGAAGAGCGAGGACAGGCTTCTCTCGCTGACCTCTCTTGCGGCAGTAGCCGCGGCAGAGGCGATAGACGAGCTTCTCGGCGTAAGCGTGGAGATAAAATGGGTAAACGATCTTTACAAAAACGGCAGAAAGGTCGCTGGTGTCCTTGCCGAATCCTTTGAAAGATACTCGCAGAGATATATCGCGCTCGGCATCGGAATAAATCTTTCAACCTCGGATTTTCCCGAGGAGCTCAAGGAAAAAGCGGGGGCGCTTTCAACAGAGACGATACCGCGAGAGCGCGCCGATAAGCTCGCTCTTCTCTTCTCTGAGCGACTCCTTGGCTTTCTCGAGCTTGAGGACACCTCGCCCGTAATTGATATATACCGCCGCCGCTCCTGCGTTATAGGGCGCAGGATAAGCTTTATTCAGGGCGGCAAGGAGAGATTCGGAACTGCCACGGGCATCACGCCGCTCGGCGCTCTGAAGGTCGCGCTTGAGGGCGGTGGCGAGATAACTCTCTCGACCGGTGAAATTTCAATCTTTCTGCAATAGATCGCAATAAATCTTCAAAAAACGGAGGACGACACCTTGAAAAAATACGTTATAGGCATAGATTACGGCACTCTTTCGGCACGCGCGGTCCTCGCCGACGCCGAGAACGGCAGTATTCTTCCTCACACGCCGACCTTTCCCTACCCCCACGGAGTGATGACCGAGCTTGCGGGCAAGCCGCTTCCCTCGGAATTCGCGCTCCAGCACCCCAAGGATTACACCGACGCGCTTGAATTTCTTATTCCCGAGCTCGTCAAGAAGAACGGCGTAGATCCAAAGGATATAGTCGGCATAGGTATCGACTTCACCGCCTGCACTCTCTTCCCTCTTGACGAGAACAGAGAGCCTCTCTGCTTTGACGAGCGCTTTGAAGCCGAGCCGCTCGCGTATTCTATGCTCTGGAAGCATCGCGGCGCGGATAAATATACGCATCTCTTTGAGGATGCCGCAAGAAAGCTCTACCCCTATCTGCTCGATATGACGGGCGGACGTATCGCGGGAGAATTTTTCTTCCCCAAGCTCTACGAGGTCTATAAGGAAGCCCCCGAGGTATATAAGAGTGCCTCGGTATTTATAAACGCAGGCGATCACATTGCCTCGGTGCTCACGGGAAGCAGAGTTCACAGCGTGGCTTTCGCTACTATAAAGGAGCATTACGACAACTTTGGCGGCAAGGGCTATCCCGACAGAAGCTATTTTGCAGAGATAGACGGCGGCTTTGCCGACGTGCTCTCTAAGGTTGATACCGATCTCACTCCCGTAGGCTCGTGCGCGGGCAGACTGACTGCTGCTTGGGCTGAGAAGCTCGGTCTTTGCGAGGGTACTGCAGTCGCAGTACCGATAATCGACGCTCACGGAGCTATAAGCGCCGCAGGTATAGCGGACAAGCGCGCAACGCTTGCGATAGGCACGTCTGCCGTGGTTGCGGTAATGAGCTCGGAATACAATAACGTAAAGGGAATTCTCGCGCAGGGCTACGAGGCTACCGCCGAGGGACTTCACTCGCTTGAGGCAGGCGTTCGCGCCATGGGAGACCTTTACGATTGGTTCGTGAAAAACTGCGTAAGCGCAGAATACGAGCGCCGCGCCAAAGAGTGCGGAATGAACATACACGCCTACCTTCGCTCGCTCGCAGCAAAGAAGAAGATAGGCGAGAGCAGACTTATCGCGCTTGATTGGTTCAACGGAAACCGATCGGTGATGCCCAACGACAAGCTTTCGGGAATGATTCTCGGTCTTACTCTCGCGACTCGCCCCGAGGATATTTACCGCGCACTTATTGAGTCCACGGTATTTGAGATAAAGCGAGTTTGTGACAATTACACGAGTAGCGGAATAGAGATAAATTCGGTCGTCGCTACGGGCGGAATACCGCTTAAGGATCCGATGCTGATGCAGATACTCTCTGACACGATGAATATGCCCGTATCCTGCCTTGAGTCGTCCGAGGCGACGGCGCTCGGAAGCGCGGTTTACGGTGCGACGGCGGCAGGTCTTTACACGACAGTTGCAGAGGCGTCGCAGAAAATGAAGCAGCCGATCGCGAAGACCTATTACCCCGTAGCCGAGAACGTCCGCGCCTACGCCGAGCTTTACGCCGAGTATTGCAGACTTTACGATTATTTTGCAAGCGGCGAGAACGCGGTAATGGAGCGCCTCCACGATCTCAAGATTTAAAGAAGAATCCGAGATTTAAGGAAGATCCCGAGATTTAAAGTAGCTCGCATTTTAATTATAAAAGCACCGCCCACACGGGCGGTGCTTTTTGTGCGTAGCGGAAAAACGTAAAAACGCGGGAGGAGCAAGTCCCTCCCTTACGACAAATTAATTCATCATTCATCATTCATCATTCA
>JAFVRA010000139.1 GCA_017504545.1 Clostridia bacterium
CTCACCCTTACCGAGATCCTCCATACCTGCGCCGATAACGAGACCGTTCTCGGAGAAAGCAGACTGGCTACGACCGTAAACGATCTGGAGGAAGAGCTCTCTCATTGCGGTGTTGATAGCGTCGCAAACGAGGTCGGTGTTAAGAGCCTCGAGGAGAGTCTTACCGGGAAGGATCTCTGCAGCCATAGCAGCCGAGTGGGTCATACCCGAGCAGCCGATGGTCTCAACGAGAGCTTCCTCGATAATGCCGTTCTTTACGTTAAGAGAGAGCTTGCAAGCTCCCTGCTGGGGTGCGCACCAGCCCACACCGTGTGTGTAAGCCGAGATGTCGCTGATCTGCTTTGCTTCAACCCATTTGCCCTCTTCGGGAATGGGAGCGGGACCGTGCTTGGGGCCCTTTGTTACGGTACACATTTCCTGAACCTCACGGCTCATTGCGTACTCGCAAATGTTTTCATTGCTCATGATTTTATCTCCTTATATTTTTTTATTACGATGTTATCAAAGAAGCTTCTCTATCGCCTTTGCGTAATGCTCGCCGATAAAGCGCGCTCCGTTTTCGTTGGGGTGAACGCCGTCGCCCGAATAGAACCGAGGCTCAGGCTGAGTTTTGAGCGCCTCCTCAAACAGCTCGTCAAGCGGAACGTACACGTCAGCGTACTCGTTTGCGATCTTGCGGATCATCGGGAGCACGGTCTTAAGTCCCTCTCTCATTCTCGGCTTGTCGTCTACGTCAAGCAGATAGGGCGAGAGGATCATGATCTTCGCGTTCGTTTCGTTTTTCAAGCGATCGAGAATACAGCGGTAGTTGAGATCTATCTGCGCGTCGGTAGTGCCTACGCCGATAGCGCGGTGCCAGATATCGTTGATGCCGATGAGGACCGAGACGATGTCGGGCTGAAGATCGACCGCGTCGTACTTGATCCGATCGAAGAGCTGATCGGTGCGGTTTCCGCTGATACCGAGATTGATAAATTCAATATCAAGCTCGGGGTGTGCTTCTCTGATAAGAGGAGCGGCAACGCTCGCGTATCCGTGGCCGAGATCAAAATAATTTCTTCTGTCTCTTCCCGCGTCGGTTATACTGTCTCCTTGAAAAAGGATTCTCAGCTTTTTCATCTTTTTACGATTACTTTACGATAGAGCCGTAAACCTCACCGAAAGCGCAAGCAGCGTTGGACTCGTCGGTGTCGATGTGCATAGCGAGAGCGAACTTGTCGCTTACTCTTACTACTACGTCACCGAATACGAGAGGACGAGCGGTGTCAAGCTTAACGCTTACGATCTCCTTGTCAGAAACGCCGAGCTCTGCTGCGTCAGCAGATGTCATATGTATATGTCTCTTAGCCGCGATAACGCCCTCCTTTACCTCAACAGAGCCGCAGGGGCCTTCGAGGATACAAGCGCCGCTTCCCGCGATGTCGCCCGACTCGCGAACGGGGGCTACTACGCCGATAGTACGAGCGTCGGTGAGAGAGAGCTCTACCTGATCTGCGGGGCGTGTAGGACCGAGGATGCTTGCCTTAAGAGCGCCCTTGGGGCCCTTAACGGTTACCTTCTCCTCGCAAGCGAACTGACCGGGCTGGCTGAGGTCCTTCTTGTTTGTGAGAGTGTGTCCTTTTCCAAAGAGGATTTCGAGGGTTTCTGCAGTTACGTGAACGTGTCTTGCAGATGTTTCGACCAAAATTTTGTTTGCCATGACCGTGATTTTATTCCTTTCTGATTTTTTGTCTATTTATTGACATACTTTTTTATATTATATCACATTTTTTTAAAGTTGTAAAGATTTAAAGTGCAAATTTCTGCAAATAATATGACATATATTTCGTCTTTTTTACCAAAACTATTATATAACGGAGGGATCTATGTCAACAGCAGAACAGAAAAAGAGGGTAAAGGAAAAGGTGAGGTGCAAGGCAGCCGATGAGAGCCCCGAAAATAATGCGGATAAGGACGGTGCGCTCAGCACGGATACGCGGATACACTGTCTTTCGATAATAGGGCAGATCGAGGGACATTATCTGCTCCCCGAGGGGCAGAAGGCGACAAAATACGAGCATATAATCCCCGAGCTTGTGGAGATAGAGGAGAGCCGAGAGATAGACGGGCTTCTGATAATACTGAACACGATGGGCGGCGACGTTGAGGCGGGGCTTGCGATAGCCGAGATGATAGCCTCAATGAAGAAGCCGACCGTCTCGCTCGTGCTCGGCGGCGGACATTCGATAGGCGTGCCGCTTGCGACCGCGGCAAAGCGCTCGTTTATAGTGCCGTCGGCGACGATGACCATTCACCCCGTGCGAGTCAACGGCGTGGTGCTCGGCGCGCCGCAGACCTTTCATTATTTTGAGGAGATGCAGAAGCGGATAGTCAAGTTTATCTGTGAGCATTCGTCCTCAACGCCCGATATTATCAGGGAGCTGATGATGCGCCCCGACGAGCTTGCGACCGATATAGGCTCGATAATCGAGGGCAGGGAGGCGGTAGAATACGGCATTATCGATGAGGTCGGTGGCCTCTCGGACGCCCTCGCCGCGCTTAAGGCGATGGGGGAGTTAGAATAGGTTATAGTATTTCTGCTACTTTCTTGGAAGAAAGTAGCGCAAAGAACTTTAATGAAGGGAAAGCTTGGGTAAAACTTGTGCCTCGTGCAAAGTTTTTGCTCAAGCTTTTTTAAATTAAACACACATTTTATTTCAGCAAGTCATCCTGAGCGAGCAAAGCGAGTCGAACTTTCGGATGAAGGAGCGATAATATAGCGAGTTCATCCGAAAGTGAAAATTGCCAAGGCAATTTTCAGGATCTACAAAAAGATTTGGTTGTCTTGCGTGTCTTAATGTTACTTTTTTTGACCTCTCCGTCCGCTACGCGCCATAAGTTTGCTTCGCAAACTTTACGCTGAACAAAGTGAAGCAGGCTCTCCTATAAGGAGAGCCTTTTTGTTGGTAGGGGACGGCGCTAAACGTTTGCAAAGCAAACTTTACGCTGAGCCAAGAGAAGCAGCCCGACAGCCCCGTGAGTTTAACGTAATCTTACCAAAAGCCTTCCCTTGTTAGGGAAGGGGGACCGCTTGCGGTGGATGAGTAGTTAATTTCTTCGGGTTAAGGACACCTCATCCGTCGAGCCACTTGACGTTTGCAAAGCAAACTCAACAGTCGCATGCGACACGATTCTCCCACTGGAGAAGGCTTGGTTATGGTTCTCGTTTTATAATTTGGTGTTATCTTTATTGATTGTAGGGGACGACATCCTTGGCGTCCCGTTTGCCTAACGCAATGTTACAAAAAGCCTTTCCTTGTGAGGGAAGGTGACCGCTTGCGGTGGATGAGTAGTTAATTTCTTCGGGTTAAGGACACCTCATCCGTCGAGCCACTTGACGTTTGCA
>JAFVRA010000010.1 GCA_017504545.1 Clostridia bacterium
CCGTAGCGTGATAGGAATTAGCGGCACATCCGCCGGAGCAGTAAAGTCTTGCCCAGCAGTCCTTGCATTCGGGACGCGCGTAGGCGTTGCAGGAGCGGAAGCCGTCCTGAATTTCGGTGTTGGTAACTCCGTCAAATATGTTGCCGAGGCTGTACTTGGGGTCTCCGACGAATTGATGGCAGGGGAAAAGCTCGCCCCAGGGGGTAACTGCCATATACTCGGTTCCCGATCCGCAACCCGTAATTCTCTTGTAGATGCAGGGGCCGTTCTTGAGATCAAGCATATAGTGATAGAAGGTAAAGGGGCGTCCCTCCTTCTTGCGCTTGATCATTTCCTTTGCGAGTATCTCGTACTGCTCAAAGATCTTAGGCATATCCTCGTCGGTGAGCGCGTAAGGATCGTCGGGAGGACATACCACGGGCTCCATGCTAAGCTCAGTAAAGCCGAGGTCAGCCATGTGGAATATATCGTTCGTGAAATCAACGTTGTTGTGAGTAAAGGTGCCGCGAACGTAGTAATCCTTGCCGCCGCGCGCCTCTACGAGCTTCTGGAACTTCGGCACTATCTTATCGTAGCTTCCGTTGCCCGCGTAATCGCGGCGGAAATGGTCGTTGACCTCTTTTCTTCCGTCAAGGCTGAGAACTACGTTGCTCATCTCCTTGTTGAGAAAATCTATTACCTCGTCGTCGATAAGGATTCCGTTGGTGGTAAGCGTGAAGCGGAAGTTCTTGTTGTGCTGCTTCTCAATGCTTCTCGCGTATGCCACGAGCTGCTTGACAACGTCCCAGTTCATCAGAGGCTCGCCGCCGAAGAAGTCGACCTCAAGGTTGTGGCGAGTGCCCGAGTTTTCGATAAGGAAGTCAAAGGCGCGCTTGCCTACCTCAAAGCTCATAAGAGCGCGATCGCCCTGATACTTGCCCTGACTTGCAAAGCAATAGGAGCAGTTGAGGTTGCAGGTGTGTGCAACGTGTAGGCAGAGAGCCTTTATGACCTTGCTGTTATTCTTGTAATTGCAGGCAAGCTCCTCGTACTCGTCAACAGAGAACAGCTTTCCTGCCTCCTTGAGCGCGGTAATATCGTCGATGCACTCAAGCACCTCGCTCTCGTTTACGTCGGGCAGATGCTTGTATCTCTCAAGTATAGTCGCTACTATCTCTTCTGCCGAATGGCTCTCATACATTTCTATAATATCGTAAGCCACCTCGTCAACGGTATGTACCGAGCCGCTCGCGGTGTCAAGAACGATGTTATATCCGTTAAGTTTATACTGATGTACCATATCTTCTCCTGAATTTATACGTATTTTGATATCTTCAAAATCAAAACGCTGTCTTAAAAGTAAGACAGCGTTTTATTGAGTTCTCGGAAAATCAGTTCTTTTCCTTATTCTCGCACTTCTGATTTGCAACGCCGCAGGAAGTCTTGCAAGCGGACTGGCAAGAGGTCTGGCACTCACCGCAACCGCCGTTCTTAACGGTCTTTGCAATATCTTTTGTTTCAACAGTCTTGATTCTGCTCATTGTAAAGCCCTCCGAATAGGATTTATATTTGCTACTTAAGTATAACACAAACAGGTAGCTTTGTCAATAGAAATCGAAAAAATGAAAATATTTTTTGCAACTCCGATTTTACTCCTCGCTCGTTTCCTCTTCCTCGTACGCTTTCATACCCTGCATCTTGCCTATCTCGCAAAAGCCGTCTATGCCGCCGCGCTGTATAGCGCCGAAAATACGGTAGCGAAGCCCCTTGTTTTCACGCTCGAGCGAGGCAAGCAGCTTTTTCATCTCCTCGCGCTCGGTATTGCCGTCGGCAGGGCAGGGAGACTTCTGGATAGGCAGCTCGGTCTTTGATGCGAAATAGCGCACGTCCTTCTCGGGCATATATATCATCGGGCGGATGAGAGTTATATCGGTGTTGGAAAGGTAGGTCACGGGCTGGAAGCAGCCAAGCCTGCCCTCAAAGAAAAGATTGAGCATAAAGGTCTCGACCACGTCGTCAAAGTGATGACCGAGCGCGACCTTGTTGCATCCCCTCTCCTTTGCATAGTTATAGAGCGCGCCGCGGCGCATCTTAGCGCAGAGAGAACAGGGGTTCTTTTCTTTTCTGACGTCAAATATTATTTTTGATATCTGAGTCGGCACTATCTCGTATTCAACTCCAAGCTCCTCGCAAAAGTTCTTTACGGGCGAGAAGTCCATTCCCTCAAAGCCCATATCCACGGTTATCGCGAGCAGGTCGAATTTCTTGGGGTAGAAGCGTCTTATCTCTGCCATCGCGCAAAGCAGGGTCAGCGAGTCCTTGCCGGCAGATACCCCGACGGCTATCTTATCGCCGTCCTCTATCATTAAGTAATCGTCAAGCGCTCTCCGCACGAAGCTCAGCACTCTTTTTATGTTTTCCATATATCCTCTGTTTTCTTTTAGTCAAACGAAAGCGTTTCGTATATTTTCTTGGCTCTCTCGCTCATCTCGGCTCTGCTGCCCTCGGCGTAAAGTATGAGCGGAGCGGTAAGCTCCATTGAGGGCGCGCCGCCCTTGCTGCCCGAGACGAGAACCATCGAGGGTGCGCTCTCGGCGTCGGCGGCTACGGGAGTAACTATCTTAGGCTCTAATCTGTTGTTTCTCATAGCGCACAGTAGGTCGCAGAGCCTGTCGGGTCTCCATACGGCGTAGAATTTGCCGCCGTGCTTGAGCAGCCTGAACGCCGCGGCGCAAAAGTCATCAATGCTTCCGCAGACCTCGTGGCGAGCGATGTATTTGTAATCAGACTCGTTTCTCTTGCCGCTCTCTGTTTTCATATATGGGGGATTGGTGAAAACGGCGTCGAACTCGCCGTATTCCTGAGAGCGAATATCGCGGACGTCCCGACAGACGATCTCTATCTTGTGATCAAGCGAGTTGAGCGCGGTGTTCCGTCTTGCAAGTTCGGCAAAGTCCTCCTGTATCTCAAAGGCGCATATACTGCCGAATTTCTCTCTTGCCGCGAGCAGCAGCGAGATTATTCCCGTTCCAGCGCCGAGCTCCGCCGCACGTCCGTGTGCGCGTGGCTTTATAAAGGAGGCGAGAAGAAAAGCGTCTGTGCCGAAGGTAAGTCCGTCCTTTTTTTGTATTAGATTTATCTTTTCGTTAACGGCGTCTATGCGCTCTCCGTCAAGCAGGGTAATATCGGTCATATATCCTCCACGAATAAAAAACGAAAGGTTGTTGCGGTGGGCAACAACCTCGTTATGTACTGAAAATCGTAAAATTACTCAGCAGCAGGAGCCTCTACAGGACAAGCGTCTGCGCAAGCGCCGCACTCGATGCACTTATCAGCGTCGATCTCGTACTTGCCGTCGCCCTCTTTGATAGCCTCTACGGGACAAGCCTCTGCACATGCACCGCAAGCGATGCAAGCATCGGAAATTTTGTAAGCCATGATAATTTACCTCCATAAATTTTGTTTACACCTACATTGTATCACAATAATAAAAAATTTCAAGAGCAAAGTGAAAAATTTTTGCGATTTTTTTAAAAAAACCTTGTAAAATTTTTGCTTTTTGAAGATAAAAGAGGCTTTATGACAATAAAATGGCAAAAAATGTAAACCTTTATCTCTTTTATTCTCTTTTTTAAAAGCAGACGGGAATTGACAAAATCCGCGCGGAATATATGCTACAATGTATAAGCATATAACTAAAAAACAAAAGCAAGGAGGTCAAAAAATGCAAATCAAAAGCAAAAATTGCCGAGTAGATATCTGCAAGGAAAAGAAGATGCTCAGAGTCAGGCTCTCGGGCGAGATCGACCATCACAGTGCTGTAGCCGTGAGGAGTGAGATAGACACGGTCATAGCCGAACTTCGTCCCGAGCGCCTTGTGCTTGACCTGTCGGGAATAGATTTTATGGACAGCTCGGGCATAGGACTGATAATGGGGCGGTATGCAAAAATGAAAGCTGTCGGGGGCGAGATTGTCGTGGAGAGCCCGAATGCGCGCGTCAGACGGATATTTGAGATGGCGGGGCTTGAGCGTATAGTGCGGATAGAGCAAAAAAAGGAGGGAGAAAAGTAATGAAGGCAAAGGGAACTAAAAATAAATTCACCGCGGAGGTAAAAAACGAGATGAAGCTCCGACTCCCGTCGCTCTCGGTCAACGAGGGAATGGCAAGGGCGGCGGTGGCGGCATTCTGCTCTCAGCTCGATCCGACACCGAGCGAGCTTGCCGACATAAAATGCGCCGTATCCGAGGCGGTCACAAACTGTATAGTCCACGCTTACAAGGATAGCATAGGCATTATTTACATAACCGTCCGTCTTTGCGAGGGCGGGCTCGTGCGGATAGAAATAAAGGACAACGGATGCGGTATCGAGGACGTGGAGCTTGCGAGAAAGCCGCTCTTTACCACCGACGCCGAGAACGAGCGAAGCGGAATGGGCTTTACGGTCATGGAGAGCTTTTGCGATAAGGTGAGGGTATTTTCGGGATGCAAAAAGGGAACTACTGTAACTCTGTTCAAATATCTGAGGGGGAGATAAGAGCGGATAATAAGGGCTTCGAGATAAACAGAGAGCTTATTGAAATAGCGCAAGGCGAAGACAGAGCGGCGTCTGAGGCGGCGTCGGAGGAGCTTATCAAGCTCAATCGCGGACTTGTGAGAAGCATCGCTCTGCGCTTTCGTGAGCGAGGTATGGAGCTTGACGATCTGATGCAGATAGGCACGATCGGGCTCTTCAAGGCGATAAGAAGCTTTGATCTTGAGAGGGGTACCTGCTTTTCGACCTACGCCGTGCCTATGATATTCGGCGAGATACGCAGGGCGCTCAGAGATGAGGGGCCTATAAAGGTCGGACGGTACTACAAGAAGCTCGGAATAGAGCTTATGAAGGCGAAAAATGCGATAGCCGAGCGAGAGGGCAGAGAGGCGCATATCCGCGAGCTTGCCGAGACAGTGGGAGTGAGCGTTGAGGAAGCGGCGATGGCTCTTGACGCAATGTCACCCATTACCTCGCTCTCCGATTATATCTACGGTGAAGAGGAGGGCGCGGTGCTTGAGGATACTCTCGCGGATGCCGACAGTGCCGAGACTACCGAGCGCCTGCTTGACCGTATGGCTCTGCAGAGAGCTATATCCAAAATGCCGAGCGACTGGCAGAGGATAGTCGCTCTGCGCTATTTCAGAAACAAAACTCAGCAAGAGGTGGCGGACGTTATGGGGTTGTCACAGGTAAAGATCTCGCGTGAGGAAAAGAAAATAGTCGCTTTTTTGCAAAAAGAGATGAATTCTTCGTTAAAATGAACAAAAAAGCCTCAAAAATGTGTAGGGATTTGCCAAAAAGTCAATTTTTTAAATTTAAAAAACTTTTTTTATAAAATTGTCTTGAAATTGTCAAGGTTTTATGATATATTATAGGATGGTAAAATAATTGAAAGGTGGATATAAAAAATGACTTACAACAAGAAATCCGTTGAGGATATCGACGTAGCCGGCAAGAGAGTCCTTGTTCGTTGCGATTTCAACGTACCGCTTAAGGACGGTGTTATCACCTCCGACAAGAGAATCGTAGAGGCACTTCCTACGATCAAGTACCTTCTCGAGAAGGGCTGCAAGGTAGTTCTTTGCTCTCACATGGGCAAGCCCCACTCTATCTTTACCGAGGGCTTCGGTCTTACCAAGAAGGAGAAGCAGAAGGTAGAGGCACTTCCTGCTGAAGAGCAGGCAGCAGCAAAGGCAGAGCTTCTTAAGAAGGCTCTCGACGACAAGAAGAAATTCACACTCAGACCCGTAGCTGACCGCCTTAACGAGCTTCTCGGCAACAAGGTAACCTTCGCTGAGGATATCGTTGGTGAGGACGCTAAGGCAAAGGTAGCGGCTCTCAAGGCAGGCGAGGCTGTTCTTATCGAGAACGTTCGCTTTGACGCAAGAGAGACCAAGAACGGCGCAGACTTCGCTAAGGAGCTCGCTGATTTCGCAGACGTTTACGTAAACGACGCGTTCGGCTCTGCTCACAGAGCACACGCTTCTACCGCAGGCGTAGCTGCATACCTCCCCGCAGTTTGCGGTTATCTTATCCAGAAGGAGATCGGCGTTATGGGCAAGGCTCTCGCTGATCCCGCACGCCCCTTCGTTGCTATTCTCGGCGGTGCCAAGGTTTCTGACAAGATCGGTGTTATCAACAACCTTCTCGACAAGGTCGATACCCTCATCATCGGTGGCGGTATGGCTTACACCTTCTTCAGAGCTGCAGGCCACAGCGTAGGAACATCCCTCTGCGAAGAGGACAAGCTTGATCTCGCTAACGAGATGGTAGCTAAGGCAGCTGCAAAGGGCGTTAACTTCATGATCCCCGTTGACAACGTTGTTGCAACCGAGTACGATGAGAACGCTGAGCACAAGATCGTTAACTCCGACGATATTCCTGACGGCTGGATGGGACTTGACATCGGTCCTAAGACCCGCGAGCTCTTTGCTAACGCTATCAAGGGCGCAGGCACTGTAGTTTGGAACGGACCTATGGGCGTTTCCGAGTGGGCTAACTTCGCAGCAGGTACTGAGGCAGTTGCAGCAGCAGTTGCTGATTCCGGCGCTATCTCTATCATCGGCGGCGGCGACTCCGCAGCAGCAGTTGAGAAGCTCGGCTTTGCTTCCAGAATGACTCACATCTCTACCGGTGGCGGCGCATCTCTCGAGTTCCTCGAGGGTAAGGATCTTCCCGGTATCTCCTGCCTCCTCAATAAGTGATCAAGTAAGGTAGGTAAACTAAGAATGAATACCGCAAAGAGAAGAACAGTTATCGCAGGTAACTGGAAGATGAATATGACTCCCAATAGCGCAAAGGCGCTTATTGAGGAGATGAAGCCCCTCGTTGCAGGCAAGGATGCTTGCGACGTAGTACTCTGCGTTCCCGCGATCGATATTCCCGCCGCAGTTGAGGCTGCAAAGGGATCTAATATCAAGATCGGTGCTGAGAACGTACACTTCAAGGCGTCCGGCGCATACACCGGCGAGATCTCCGCAGAGATGCTCGTTGAGGCAGGCGTTGAGTACGTCGTTATCGGACACAGCGAGAGACGTCAGTACTTCGCTGAGACCGACCAGACCGTAAATCTCCGCACTCTTGCGGCTCTTAACGCAGGTCTTAAGGCTATCGTTTGCGTTGGTGAAACTCTTGAGCAGAGAGAGCTTGGCTACACCGAGACTCTTCTCAAGTACCAGACCAAGATGGCTCTTACCAACGTAAGCGCTGAGCAGCTTAAGAACGTTATCGTTGCATACGAGCCCGTTTGGGCTATCGGTACGGGCGTTACCGCTACCGCTGATCAGGCTGACGAGGGCAACGGATTCGTTCGCGCTGCTATCGCTGAGGCTTACGGCGCTGAGGTTGCAGAGACCGTTACCGTTCAGTACGGCGGCTCTATGAACGACGGCAACGCGGCAGAGCTTCTCGCAAAGACCAACGTTGACGGCGGCCTTATCGGCGGCGCATCCTTGGTTGCAAAGAAGTTCGCGGCTATCGTTGACGCGGCACAGTAACTGAATAAAAACGCGGAAGCTTGTATTTTGCAGGCTTCCGTTTTTTTTTATTTATTTTATCTAAAAAATATTGATTTAAGAAAAAAAGTGTGGTATAATGTTCATAAGTATAAACTTATTATGACTTATAATAACGAATAGGGAAAATTATGGCAAATTACAGGCGTGGAAGAATAAATGATGAAATGAAAAAGGAGCTCTCTTTGGTGCTCCGAGAGGTCAAGGACCCGAGAGTCAGCGGCGCTTTTATAAGCGTAACTGCTGTCGAGGTTACTCCCGATCTTAAATACGCTAAGGTGTATTATTCGGCAATGATGGGAGACAAGAAGGAGGTCGCAAAGGGACTGAAATCCTCGGCAGGATATATCCGCAGAGAGATAGCGCAGAGACTTAATCTGCGAATGACCCCCGAGTTCAGCTTCTACGAGGATCACTCGATAGAGCACGGCGCGCATATCTCCAAGCTTCTCAATGAGATAGAGATAACTCCCGAAGAGGACGAGGAAAATGATTGACCCCTTCAAAAAGCTCTCGCTTGATGAGCTTTGCAGGAAAATAGCTGAGAATAAAAAAACGCTGATACTTTATCACGTCCGTCCCGATGCCGACGCGGTCGGCTCGGCGTTTGCTCTGCGCGAGCTCTTCAGAGTTATGGAGATCCCCGCATATTGCGCTTGCTCGGACGATATACCCGAAAGACTGCTCTTCCTTGCCGACGGAGTGCAGGGAAGCGCTATCCTCGACGATGATATGAAGATAGACTACGAGCGTATAATATCGGTAGATTCCGCATCTCCCTCTCAGCTTGGCTCTCTGTTTGAGAGACTTCATCGCGACGTGGATATAATGATAGACCATCACGCGAAGGGAACGGTCTATGCAGATAACTATATAGATCCCACGGCGGCAGCAACGGGTGAGATCATCTACCGCATGGCGCGGCGCATGGTCGAGCTTAAATATATTGATAGGATACCCGAGAGAACACTTAATTGTCTATATGCGGCTATCAGTGCCGATACGGGTTGCTTCAAATTTTCAAATACTACTCCGCAGACTATGCGTATCGCGGCAGAGCTTATAGAGGCAGACGTTGATTTTTCACGTATCAACACGCTTCTTTACGACAGTAAGCCGCTCATTCAGCTAAAGGCGGAGGGCGAGGCGATATATCGCCTTAGGACATATATGGACGGAAGGATATCCTCGGTGGTATTTCCGTATTCACTAAAATGCTCGCTCGGAGCTTCGTCAGAGCATCTTGAAACGCTTATCGACGTAGCGCGATCGGTCGAAGGTGCGGAGGTCTCCTTCGTAGTCAAGCAGAATACCGAGGAAAAACTCTTCAACGTGTCTATGCGCTCGGCGGGAGACATTGACGTCTCCGAGATCTGCGCTCGCTTTGGCGGTGGCGGACATCAGCGCGCCGCAGGCTGCAGACTTGTGGCAGAGAGCGCAGAGAGCGCCGAGAAAAAGGTGCTCGAAGAAATAATTAAGAAATTTTAATCAAAGAGATTAAAAAAATATAAGGAGAAAAGCTATGAAACACATCAAAACAATCGCTTTATTACTTGCTTTGGTAATGACACTTGCAGTATTCGCATCCTGCAACGGCTCAGGCGACGGCGATCCTACAGACGCGCCCGCAACCGATGCTCCTGCAACCGATGCTCCCGGCAATAATGCAACTGACGATCCCAATGCAAACACCCCCGCTACACCCACCAATCAGCTCGTGCTGTTTGACGGCGGTGCTTTCCTTGCAAACGTTATCAGAGCTGACGAGGCTGACGATCTTGCTAAGAGTACCTATACAGCACTCAGAGCAGCGATCAAGAGCGCAGTTGGAAAGAATCCTGAGGTAACTACCGACTTTGATAAAGAGAACGCAGATAAGCCTGCTATCCTTCTCGGAAACACAGCCTTTGCAGAGTCTGCGGAGGTTTACTCAAAGCTCAAGACAGGCGAGGCTACCGCTAAATACGTAAACGGTAAGTACGTTCTGGCATATACCTCCGAGCAGGGCGCTGAGAGATTGATCGAAGAGGTAGCTAAGCTCTTTTCCGCATACGCTAAGAGCAATCCCGGTAAGCTCGTTATAGATGCTACATGGAACATTAAGCTTACCAATGCTGATATTCTCGGATATGATATTGGCAACCTTTCTGCATACATAGATCTTCCCGAGTATAACGGAAGAGCATTCGACAAGAGCAACATTGGTCTTGGCGGCAATTCCTTTATGCATATAGCAGAAAACACTACCTTCGCCGAATATGAGAGTTACCTTGAGGATCTTTACCTTAACGGTTTCATTCTCTACACCGAGAACACCATCGGAGAAAACTACTACGCTACTGTTCTCACCGAGCAGCAGATAGTCAACGTTATGTACCTTGACGCGTTCAAGGAGGTAAGAGTAATGGTTGACGACAGAGAAGAGTTTGGTCTTCCCGGTCTTGAGCTCAACAACAAGTACGATGAGATCGCCGATCCCTCGCTCACCGTTATCGGTGTTGGCGCAACGGGCTGGCCCGGAGGAATGGGCTACGTTTACAAGCTCGTTGACGGTAGCTTCTTCATTATCGACGGCGGTATCAACAAGCCCGATGCAAGCACGGGTATCACCTCGTCCGAGTGGCTCTACAATACCCTCGTTGCGCTCGCTGACGATCCCGATAATATCGTTATCGCAGGCTGGCTTCTTACCCACACACATAAGGACCACCTCGGTGCGTTCATAGATATGGCTGAGGAGCCCGAGTATATGGAGAAGATAACTCTCAAGCAGCTTATCTACAATCAGCCTACAGACCAGATCATGACCGAGACAGGACATCCTGAAAGAATTCCGTGGATGCCTAATGCTATCAAGCTCTGGAAGCCCGAGTGCGTAGTCAAGGCACATCCCGGTCAGGTATTCTACTACTGCGATCTTAAGGTTACCGTTTACGGTTCTCAGGAGATCGTCCTCCCCACATTCACCGATTCTCACAACAATCACTCTATAGTTACCATGGTCGACTATCAGGATAAGAGAGCGCTCTACCTTGGCGACGCCGAGGGACTTATGAACGGCGCCCTTGAGGAGCTTTACGGCGAAGAGCTTAAGTGCGATATTCTCCAGCTTGCTCACCACGGCTACAACAACACAGCAGCAGGTCCCGTTTATGAGATCGCTGATCCTACTATCGTATTCTGGCCTGTTTCCACCGGTCACTATGATGGAACCGGCGGAGCGACCGTAAGAGACGTTGCATTCAACCAGAGATTCTTCGCTCCCGGTATCGATAACCATATCGCAGGCGAGACGAATATGACTATCAAGGACTTCTATTCCTGGCTTCCCGAGGATGAAAGATGGGATCCTATGAAGTAATTTAAGACGCGACTCTTTATCAAGCACCCCTTCGGAATTCTCCGAGGGGGTGCTTTTGCAATCAAAAAAGTATTGACAAACAGGGCAAAATATGTTAATCTAATAGTGTACCTATTTCGCTTTACACAAGGAGAGAAAATGAAAAGATTCAGACTTATTGCGCTGATCTTGGCGCTTATTATCGCTATCGCCGTGTTCGCATCCTGCGACTCGGAGGATAACACCGACGCAACGGATAGCAGTGGGGACCTTTCCACTGATGCCACATCTAATAGTGAGACTACTCAGATAGGTCAGCTCGATACCGAAAAGCTGGTAGTATTCAGCGACGGCGCTTACAGAGCTTATATAGCAAGAGAAGAGCTTGCGGACGAGACCGACAGACTGACATACGGCGATCTGCGCGCGGCTATCAAAAACAAGGTCGGCGCTATGGCAAAGGCGGCCACCGATTTTGACGATAACATAGCAGGCGCGCCCGCTATACTTATAGGAGAGACTAAGTTTGAGGAATCCGCAACGCTTTATTCTACGCTCAAATCAGGAGAGGCTGCGGCTAAGTTTATAAACGGTAAATACGTTATAGCTTATACCTCCGATCAGGGCGCAGAAGCTGTTATGAAAAAGGTCGTTAACCTCGTAAACGCTTGCGAAAAGGGCAACGTGGTCATCGACTCCTCTTGGGATCTCTTCGTAAGCTTTGCCGAAACGGTAGGATATACCGAGGAGCAGCTTAAATCCTATATTGAGGTTCCTGAATACAACGGAAGAAGATTTGACGAGTTCTCGGTAGATCTCGGACAGAACTCGGTAATGCACATAGCAGAGAAGACCAACGCCGAGGAATACGACGAGTACGTTACCTCGCTTTATGCGGCAGGCTTTAAGTATTACACATCGAATACTATCGGCAATAACGAGTATTTCACCTTCTCGACTGACGCGCAGATAGTTACGGCGATGTATCTTGACGCGTACAAGGAAACGAGAGTAATAGTTGACAACCGCGCAATATATGCGCTTCCCGGACTTGAGCGTGATAACGTTTACGAGGAGGTCAGCGAGCCTTCGCTTACCGTAACGGGTATCGGAGCTACCGGTTGGCCCGGAGGAATGGGATACGTTTACAAGCTCGTTGACGGAACCTTCTTTATCATTGACGGTGGTGTTAACGCCGCTAACTCTAACAGTACTACCTCTGCGATGTGGCTTTTCGCAACCCTTCAGGAGCTTGCTGACGATCCCGATAACATCGTTATTTCGGGTTGGCTTATAACTCATATCCACGTCGACCATCTCGGCGCATTTGTTGATATGGCTAAGGATAGCAAATATACCGATAAGATAACCGTTAAGAAGGTCATCTATAATCAGCCTAACGACCGTGAGATGTCGAAAGCGGGAATATCTGACAGAACGCCATGGATGCAAAGAGCGCTCAACGTATGGAAGCCCGATGAGATAGTCAAGGCACACCCCGGTCAGACCTACTACTTCTGCGATCTTAAGGTTACAGTTTTGGGCTCTCAGGATCTCCTGATGCCTAAGACCAACTCCTCTCACAACAACCTTTCCGTAGTAACTATGGTTGAATACGAGGGCTTCAGAGCACTCTATCTCGGAGATGCCGAGGGACTTATGAACACGGCGCTTGAGAAGCTTTACGGGGAAGAGCTTGACTGTGAGATACTTCAGCTTGCCCACCACGGATATAACGGCACCGGTGCAGGCCCCGTTTATGAGATAGCAGATCCTATAATCGTATTCTGGCCTGTAAATACCGCGCACTACAAGGGAATAGTTAAGAACGTCTCCTTCAATCAGATGTTCTTTGAGCCCGGCGTTACAAATCACGTAGCGGGCGAGACCAATATGACTATCAAGGATTTCATAAGCTGGGAGCCCGAAGATAGATGGACTCCTAAGCTTTCCTAAGCACCTCGTGTCCTCGGAGTAACACTCCGAGGACACGATTTTTTGACCGATTTTTATAAAAAAGGTTGACAAAAAGAACAAAATATGCTAATCTTTATATAGGCGAATTTACGCTAAGTACACAAAACAAGGAGAAAATTATGAAGTACATCAGATTGATCGCGCTTTTGTTGGTAACGGTTATGCTTCTGGGCGCTTTTGCCGCTTGCAACAACGATACAAGTGATAAGGGCACAGACGCTACCGACGGAACTGACGCTCCTACCGACAAGCCGACCGAAAAACCCACTGAGGACAATAATGACAATATTCCCGACGCCGATGGCCTCGTCGTTTTTGCTAACGGTGAGTACAAGGTAAAGGTTATAAGAAAAGACAAGGCAAGTGATGACGACTTGGACGCTTTCGCATCTCTCAGAGCAGCATTCAAGAGCGCAGTAGGTAAGATGCCCGGTGCAGGCACAGACTTTGACGCTGAAAGTGCAAACGCTCCCGCTATTCTCATCGGTGAAACTACCATAGCAGAGTCGGCTGAGCTCTACGCTGAAGTCAAGACAGGTGCAGCTGCTGCGAAGTACATCAACGGCAAGTACGTTCTCGCGTACAACTCTGTTAAGGGTTACGTTAAGCTCATCGAGGCTGTAGCTGCTAAGGTAAAGGCTTACGTTGCTGCAAATCCCGGAAAGATAGTTATCAACTCTGATTGGGATATCAGCCTTTCCGCCGCTGAGATCAACGGATACGACGTTGAGGATCTCGAAAACTATATCGAGCTTCCCGAGTACAATGGTAGAGCATTTGATAAAGCTGATATCGATCTCGGTCAGTCCTCGGTAATGCATATCGCAGAGAACACCACTCTCTCCGAGTATGAGGACTTCCTTATGGATCTCGAGCTGAACGGATTTGTTGCTTATACCAAAAACCAGATCGGTGACAACTACTATGCTACCTTCCTTACCGAAGTACAGATAGTAAACATAATGTATCTTGACGCTATAGCTGAGACCAGAGTTACCGTTGACAACAGAGACGAATACGATCTTCCCGGTCTTGAGGATGACAACATCTACAAGGAGCTTACAGATCCTTCTCTTACCGTTATCGGTATCGGTACATCCGGATATCCCGGCGGTATGGGCTACGTTTATAAGCTCTCCAACGGCGAGTTCTTCATTATAGACGGTGGTATCACCAAAGACGAGCAGTGTGATAACAAGGAAGAGTGCTCTGCAGAGTGGCTCTACTACACACTTCAGGAGCTTGCTGATGATCCCGACAATATCGTTGTAGCAGGTTGGCTCCTCACCCATATCCATAACGACCACCTCGGCGCGTTCATCGATATGGCTAAGGACACCAAGTACACCGATAAGATCAGCGTTAAGAAGGTAATCTACAGCCAGCCTAACGACGAGCACATGAAGCACGTTGGAAAGGAATACAGAAAGGTCTGGATGCCCGAAGCCCTTGAGGGTTGGCAGCCTGATGAGGTAGTAAAGGCACATCCCGGTCAGAAGTTCTACTTTGCTGACGTTACTGTTACGATCCTTGGCTCTCAGGACCTCGTTCTTCCCGGAGTTATTGATTCTCACAACAACATGTCCGTAGTAAGTAAGGTAGAGTTTATGGACTACGAGGCTCTCTACCTCGCAGACGCAGAGGGACTTATGAACGCTGCTCTCAAGACCCTTTACGGCAGCGAGCTCAAGACCGATATCCTTCAGCTTGCTCACCACGGCTATAACAATACCGAGGCAGGTCCTGTTTACGAGCTTGCAGATCCCACCATCGTATTCTGGCCTGTAAGCACAGGACATTATGACGGTACTGGCGGAGCAACCGTAAGAGACGTTGCCTTCAACCAGAGATTCTTCAAGAATGGAATCGACAACCACATCGCAGGTGAGACGAACATGACTATCACCGACTTCTACTCTTGGCTTCCTGACGAAAGATGGGATCCGATGCCCAGATAAAAGCTTAAAGCTTGTGCCGCTCGCTACGTTTGTAGCGAGCGGCTTTTTTATATCCGCAAAGAAAAAGCAGATACTCTATTTGAGTATCTGCTTTAGTTTGTATTTTGAGTTATGAAAGCTTAGCGAAGCTTATAGAGGTTATCGTAATAGGTGTAACGGGGGATTGATCGGAGTTTGTCTTGACTGCCGCGATATCGTCGATGAGGTCTGCACCGTAAACTACAAATCCGAATGCGGCGTGCTGGCTGTTGAGCGCGGGAGCGGATTTTGTGCAGATGAAGAAGCTCGATGCGTCCGAGGTGTTCTCATCGGCGCGTGGAAGAGAAAGAACTCCGCGTACATGCGAGAGATTGTTTTCAAAGGCGTTAGCCTTGAACTCGCCGTTTATCTCTTGCTTGCCATCGTACTTATCGTTACATTGAATAAAGGAGTGCTTGATGATAAGGTCGAACTGCTTTCCGTTAAAGAAGCCGTCCTTGACGTTCTGCTTGAAGGTCTTTACGGCGGTCGGCGCGACGTTGGGGAATAGGCGCACGAGCATCTTTCCGTAATTCTTGATGTCGATGATAACGTAGTTTGTCTCCTCCTCAGTCAGCGAAACACCGCTGAGAGAGTCGACCTCGGATTTGTCTATCTCATAAGATTTTGCGGGAACGAATGGCGCTTCAGTAGCCTCTTCTGTTTCAGAAGCCTTATCCTCGGTGTCGGTATCTCCATTGCAGGCTGAAAAACAACAAATAAGCATTACTGATACAAGTAACAGAGAAATTGTTTTTTTCATAGTAGCCTCTTTAATATTTATTAGATTTTAATTATTCG
The DNA here is from genome assembly GCA_017504545.1 of Clostridia bacterium. Classification (GTDB taxonomy): domain Bacteria; phylum Bacillota; class Clostridia; order Oscillospirales; family CAG-272; genus HGM12713. The sequence continues at coordinate 15,624 of JAFVRA010000010.1, forward strand.
GAATTGTTACGAAGCGGATAGACTCGATAACGACTTCCTCACGGGGTCTATCGTTATTATCCGTGGAAACTGATGCAATGGCGTCAACTACGTCAAGACCGTAGATAACGTATCCAAAGGAAGCGTAATCACCGTCAAGATGAGACTTGGTCTTGTGGCAGATGAAGAACTGAGAGGATGCCGAATTGGGAGCGCTGCTGCGAGCCATTGAGACAACGCCCTTAGTGTGAAGGAGGTTGTTTTCAAAGCCGTTGCTCGAAAATTCGCCCTTGATTGCGGCATTAGAGCCGCCCATACCCGTGCCGAGAGGGTCGCCGCCCTGGATCATAAAGTTCTTGATAACTCTGTGGAATATAAGTCCGTCGTAGAACTTCTCGCCTACAAGCTTCTTGAAGTTAGCAACCGTCGCGGGAGCAACGTCGGGGTAAAGTCTTACGATCATATCGCCGTAGTCGCGGACCGTGATCTTGACGTAGTCGGTCTCGCTCGCGGACTCGTTCACGCCGTCAAGCGTCTCTATAGTCGAAAAGTCAATGTCCTCAAGCTTGGGCGCTACGTGAGGCACTTCGGTGGGCTTCTCAGTAGGCTTTTCGGTAGGTTTCGTAGAAGAATCGGGCTTTGATGTCTGCGTGGTATCAGAGGTATCACACGCGGTAAAGGCAAAGCAGAGCGTGAGCATAAGCAGAGCCAGAATGAGAGAAATTATTTTTTTCACTTTTATATCTCCTTACAAAAATTCAACTTATATTATAGCAGAAAATTTCGCGTTTGTCAACATAAAATAGAAAGGATAACATATATCGACTAAAAAACGGATATAATTCTATAAAAAAGGGGGTAATATGGGAAAGGAAAAATGGCAGAGAAGAAGCTCGGCGCTTCTGTGCGCGGCGCTGATACTTTTTGGGATCTATATATTGCTCAAATACGCCCTTGTGATACTTTTGCCATTTCTCGTGGCTCTCGCGGTGTCACTTCCGCTGTTTGCTCTCGCAAAGCGCTCATCGCGCTCGCTCGGCGGAGCGGTCAAGTCGTGGTGCCGCTTCTACGTTGCGGTGTTCTGGCTGCTTCTTGGCGTGATAGTGACGCTTGCCGTCCGCAAGCTCTACGGAGAGGCGCAGGAGCTCGTGAGGTATCTTGGTGAGAACGTGGATATGATAAAGGACGTGGTGGGTAGCTTTACCGACAACGCCCTCAGCGCCCCGACCGACTCTCCGCTGCTCGAGGAGCTTGGCGAGATAGGAGAAAAAATAGCCGAGGGCATCTCGGCGGCACTTGCCTCACTTGGTGAGAAGGGAAGCGCGGCGCTCGCTACCGCCGTCGGCAAGATAGCCATGGGAACGCCAAAGGCGGTGATCGGCACGGTCGTGGCGGTGGTGTCGAGCTTCTATCTCTGCTCGGATCTTGAAAATATCAAGGGTTATCTTTTAGGCTTCTTCGGTGAGGAGTCTCAGAAAAAGATAAGAGGAATGCTCTCGCGCGTGCTTGGCGGCATCAAGGCATACGCGGTGGCGTACTTCTGGCTATTCGTGATAACCTTTGCCGAGCTCTATCTCGGACTCTTTCTGCTCGGAAGGCGCTACGCGCTTCTGCTCGCACTTCTGCTTGCGCTTATTGATATGCTCCCACTATTCGGCGCGGGAGTGTTCTTGGTGCCGTGGGGGATATTTCTCATACTCAGCGGAGATACGGCGAGCGGCGTGGGGCTGTTTATTTTGCTTGGAGTTATGAGCATCACAAGGCAGATAGTCGAGCCGCGGCTCGTCGGCAAGAAGCTCGGTATCCATCCGCTCGCGTCGCTGTCTTCGATGTACGTCGGATTTCGAATCTTCGGCTTCTGGGGAATGATACTCGCCCCCGTCGCCGTGCTCGTGGTCAAGGAGATACGAAAGGCGAAGGAGCAGGGAAGCGGATAAATAAAAAAGCAAGCCTTGGCGCACCTGCCATAAAGCAGGTGCGCCATTCTTTTTGCGAACTCAACCACAGGTTGCGTCACAGTTCGAAAAACAAGTTATTGTTTTGGCATTTGATGTGTGTTATAATAATATCAGAATCCGGATTCAATAAATTTCAAGAGGTGATTCTAATGACAATAGGCGAA
>JAFVRA010000140.1 GCA_017504545.1 Clostridia bacterium
CTGTCATTAAGGCTGCCCTGAACGTTCAGGCCAAGCATCCCGACTGGAACATGGTCCCCGAGATCATGATCCCTCTGGTTGGCGAGATCAAGGAGCTGCAGTTCGTCAAGAAGGTCGTTGTTGAGACCGCTGACGCCGAAATCGCCGCCGCCGGCTCCGATCTGAAGTACGAGGTTGGTACCATGATCGAGATCCCCAGAGCTTGTCTCACCGCTGATGAGATCGCTGCTAACGCAGACTTCTTCTGCTTCGGTACTAACGACCTCACTCAGATGACCTACGGCTTCTCCCGTGATGACGCAGGCAAGTTCCTCAACGCATACTACGATGCAAAGATCTTCGAGAACGATCCCTTTGCAAAGCTTGACCAGACAGGTGTTGGTAAGCTCATGAATATGGCTGTAACCCTCGGCAGACCCGTTAACAAAAACCTCCATGTAGGTATCTGCGGCGAGCACGGTGGTGACCCCACATCCGTAGAGTTCTGCCACAAGATCGGTCTTGACTACGTATCTTGCTCTCCCTTCCGTGTACCGATCGCTCGTCTTGCTGCTGCTCAGGCTGCAATCAAGGGCTAATCCGTACGCTCGTTGAAGAGATAACTAAATCAAAAACGCCCTGCGCGATCTTTCGCGCAGGGCTGTTTTTATATCTGGCGCCTATTTTTTTAGATAAATCCCTTGATTTTCGAGGAGCATTGTGATATAATGAATTTTAGTGGCAGTGCTGCCATAAAGAAACGGAGGCATATTATGTTAAAGAAAATTTTATCTTTGATTCTCGTTGCGGTAATGCTCGTGCTCTGCTGCGCTTGTAACACTACCGACAACAACGACGCTACTGACAAAGCAACAGACAACACCGACGACAAGACGACCGAGGATATCGGACACAAGATCGACGTTCCCGAGGCTAACGTTCCCGACGGTTCTCTTCTCATCTCGGGTGAAAACAGATATAGAATAATCTACCCCAGAGGTGCCAAGAAGGCTGCTCTTCCGATATATGACAAGCTCGTTGAAAGTGACAAGCTTGCTGACGGAGTGGTTGGCTACTACCAGATGGGAGCAGACACCATCGAGGATGACGGAACTCCCGAAATACTCGTTGGTCTTACCAACAGAGAGCTTTCCACCAAGGCTATGAGTTTGCTCACCTCTAACAAGGATTACGTAATTCTTGCAGAAGGCAATAAGATAGCGATATGTGCAAAAACAGAAGGCTATCTCAACAAGGCTGTCGACGATTTCATCTCCAAGCTTTCGGTGCTTGACGAGTACCACGTTATCTACACAAATGAGAAGGAATACTTAGTAAAGTACGAGGCTCCCGCTGAGATCTCGCTTGACGGTAAGCAGGTAATGTTTATCGGTAACTCCTTCATTTATTACGGAAACTGCGTAACCTATATGCTTGACGATGCCGACAGACATGTGCTCGACAACGGTTACTTCAGCCAGATCTGTCAGGTGAACGGCGAGAAGGTTGACGTTTACAACTATACCTGGATGGCAAAGAGCCTTGATTGGATATATGAGAACAAGCTCACTAAGGAGGAGTCCTCCTTCCTTGAGCAGTTTGATTACGTCTTCATCTCCGAGGCGGGCGGAAACAACGCGCAGATAGTTGATATAGTTGAAAAGATCACCAAGCTCTTCCCCGAGACCACTAAATTCACCTATCTCATTCACAACTTCCACGCCTCCCAAAATCATACGAATATATTCAACGCTTGTGAAAACGAGTTTATTGATATGGGCATTGAGGTCGCAGACTGGGGTGGACTCGTTTACGACGTTTGGTCCGGCAAGACCAAGGTTCCCGGCGCAAAGCTTGAGTACAACAAGGAGACCTTTGTAAAGAACAACACGGGTGTCTCCAACAATCCCGAGGATTGCAACGTAGGCGCAGGCAGACCGAGTGATAACTATCACGAAAATCCCCTTGCAGGATATATCACCGCTCAGATGGCTTACTGCGTTGTTACCAACAAGAGCGCGATCGGACAGGACTACAGCTTCTGCGGAGATACGTCGATCCACAAGTTCTTCGATTTCTACGAGTTTATCGACGCTCACTACGATGATAACCACGATACCAACTTCCCCGAGGTATTTGAGTCCGAGGACGATATGCGAGGACTTCAGGTGCTCATAGACGAGTATATCGCAAAGCATCCCGCAAACGACTAAGAAAATATAACTCAAGCCGCTCTTCTTTTAAAGGAGAGCGGCTTCTTTTTTTGAAAGCTATTGCTATTTTAAGGTAAATGTGATATAATGGCGTTGATAAGGAGGTACACCTATGAAAAAGATTATATGCATACTTCTTCTCTCCTGCATGCTTCTGCTTTCGGTCTCCTGTAACAAGACCGATCAGAACGGTGACGGAAGCGACAACCAAAGCAGTACCCCTGCCCCAGACGACAGCTCGCAGAGCGTTGATATGACGGGGAAGCTCGTGCTCTCGGGTGAGAACAGATACCGAGTTATCTATGCCCCCGACACCAAAAGAATGGCTCTGAGGATACAGGATAAGCTAACGGCTCTCGACCCGAGCTCCTCAAGCGAGATAGGATACTACAAGCTGCTCTCGGACAAGAGCACCGAGGATGACGGATCTCTCGAGATACTCGTAGGCCTTACCAACCGCGAAGCCTCTGCAACGGCGGCTACTCTGCTCTCAAGCTATCTTGATTACGCGATCTCGGTGTCCGACAAAAAGATAGCCATAGTCGCAAACACCCCCGAGCGACTTGAAGAAGCAGTCGATAAATTCGTATCACTCATCAAGGCTTACGGAAGTGGAACCAAGACAGCTCTCGCGTATGACGGTGAGAAGACGATCATCGACAATTATTCGGGCTACGCTCACGCTTCTCTTACCCTCGGAGACGCCCCGATCAAGAATTTCTCGGTAGTTATTCCCGAGAACTCTGCCGAGCTTGAGCAAGGCTTGGCGGAAAATATAGTTAATTGGCTCAAGACCGCCTCAGGCGTGGTCCTTCAGATAAGAAAGGACACCGAGACAGAGCAAAAAAACGAGATACTCATAGGAGCGACCAACCGTGAAGCCTCTGCGGATATTAAGAACGGTACCACGGTCTTTGAGGACTCTCATTACTGCATCAGAATGAGCGGCGGCAAGCTGGTAATTGCGGCATCAAGCAAGAGAGGCTACGGCAGAGCCTTCTCAAATTTCAAAACTGAACTTATCAATAATCAAAGCAATATTAAGGATGGAACAGATATTATGAACACTCAGACAACAAGATCACTTGACGGAAAGAACATTCTCTTTATGGGCAACTCCTTCGTATACTACGGTTTCTGCATTATAGAGGGAAATCAGAAATCGGTAGATCACGGCTATCTTTACCAGATCTGCAAGGCTAACGGCGACGAGGTCAACGTATACGACTACGTATGGGGCGGTAAAGATCTTAAATGGATATACGACAATCACCTCTCGGTCGCAGACCCCGAATTTCTTAAGACGATAGACATCGTATTTATGTCTGAGGCTGGCAATAACAATGCCTCTCTCATTGAGGATATTGAGGAGATACAAGCCCTCTTCCCCGAGACCACCGAGTTCTACTATATGTCCCACGCGTACGTTCATCAGGCAAACACCACTCATATTAAAGATGCTTTCCCAAAGCTGATAGAGAAAGGAATTCCCGTAGGCGACTGGGGCGCTATAGCTTACGACCTCTGGAGAGGCGCAGTGAAGTTCCCCGAAAGCAAGATCACCTACAACAAAGAGACCTTTATCAAGAACAAGGGTGACACGTACCATCAAAATATGCTCTCGGGTTATCTCACGGCGCAGATGGCGTACTGTCTCGCTACAGGCGTATCGGCAGTCGGTCAGGACTACAGCTTCTGCTGTGATACCTCGATAAACTCGCAGTTTGACGTTAATAAGTTTATAGAAAATCACTACAACGAGGGTACGACGAATATGGATATGGTATTCGAGTCTGCCTACGATATGCTTGAGATACAGAAGCTTATCGACGAGTATATAGATCGCGTCAATTTTTCTTAAAAGTTAGAAAAACAAAAACGGCTGAGGCATTTGCCTCAGCCGTTTTATGTTTGCTTTTAAACTTAAATTAGTTAAGCTCTGCGAAGTACTTGATCGTACGAACCATCTGGCTGGTGTAGGAGTTCTCGTTGTCGTACCAAGAAACAACCTGTACCTGATATGTGTCGTCGTCGATCTTTGCTACCATTGTCTGAGTAGCATCGAAGAGAGAACCGTAGGTGATACCGATAACGTCAGAGGAAACGATGGGATCCTCGTTGTAGCCGAAGGAAGCGGAAGAAGCAGCCTTCATAGCAGCGTTGATACCCTCAACAGTAACGTCCTTGCCCTTAACTACAGCAACGAGAATTGTTGTAGAACCTGTGCAGGTAGGAACTCTCTGAGCAGAACCGATGAGCTTGCCGTTGAGCTCGGGGATAACGAGACCGATTGCCTTTGCAGCACCGGTGGAGTTAGGAACGATGTTCTGTGCGCCTGCACGTGCACGGCGGAGGTCACCCTTTCTGTGAGGACCGTCAAGGATCATCTGGTCACCTGTGTAAGCGTGAACAGTGGTCATGATACCGCTCTGGATAGGAGCATAATCGTTGAGAGCCTTTGCCATAGGAGCGAGGCAGTTGGTTGTGCAGGATGCAGCGGAGATGATCTTGTCATCAGCGGTGAGAGTCTTCTCGTTAACAGAGTAAACGATGGTCTTGAGGTCCTTGCCTGCGGGAGCAGAAATAACAACC
>JAFVRA010000141.1 GCA_017504545.1 Clostridia bacterium
CACCAAATTATAAAGCGAGAACCGTAATCAAGCCTTCTCAAGTGGGAGAAGGTGCCGAGCTTTAGCGAGGCGGATGAGGTGTAAAAATAAAGATTAAGAAACGGACTACTCATCCACCGCAAGCCGTCACCTTGACGTTTGCAACGCAAACTCAACAGTCGCTTGCGACAAGATTCCCTCACAAGGGAAGGCTTTTTGTAAGATTGCGTTAGGCAAGGCGGGAGGATAATATCCTCCCCTACGGACTCGGTCGCTTCGCTTATAAAAGCAACACCCCCGAGGCTAAGCCTCGGGGGTGTTTATGTTTCGCTATTACTTAATTACTCAATGATGATGTAAGCGAAGTAAACAGCGTAGCTTGTGCTGTTGGTGATAACGAGATCGCCGGTAGCTGCTGCGTCAAGCTCAACTACTACGTCGTAGTAATTGATAGCGTAGCCGTTAGCGTTGCTTATGCCGGAGGATATAGCTGCTGCGTGAACGTCAGCAGGATTGGGAAGAGTAAGAGCGTTGCCGCCAAGAGAAACGGATACGTTATTTTCGTAGTCGTAAGAGCTTACAACTCTGATGGTGAGTTTCTTTACGGTTGCGTTCTTAACGGTGATAACGCCTGCTTCCTTCTTGAGCTGGATAACGTCAATACCACCGGTGTTGTTGTTGGATCTCATAACAGTGTTGGTGTTAATTGTAAGACCCTCAACAGTGTGGTCACCGTCGTGATCAGCATAGCCAGTACCTGTGATACCTGCGAAGAGCTTCTCAGCAGTGATCTCAAGACCCTCGGTTACTACGGGAGGCTCGGGATCGGTACCGGGATTAGGATTAGGCTCGGGGGTCTCGGTAGAACCTGTCTGATCCTCGTTTGTGGAAACGACGAACTGACCGTAGAAGTTCTTCTCAGCAGCCTTTACCATACCGAAGGTGGTGTAGGTGCCGGTTGCGCCTGTACCGAGAACGAAGAACTCGCCCTCGCACTCAGCCTTAAGGGTCTTGAGATCTGCATCCCATACCCAAACGGTAGAAGCAGCATCCTCAAATACGTTGTTGGTGTGAGTTCCGCTCTTAACAACGTTGATGTACTTCTTAGCGCCTGCAGCGATAACGTAGAGGTTGTAACCGCCGTCAACTACTTCAACGTATGCGTTAGCAGCATCCTCAACCTTGGTGGAGGTTGCCATGTAGTAGCCGTTCATAGAACCGGTGAGGTAGTATGTAGCGTTTTCCTTGTTACCCTGGATCATGGAGATGGTGTACTTCTCGCCTGCGGTGGGCTGTACAGCGTCCTTATTAGTGGGGATCTCGATCTCCTTCTCGGCATCGGGCTCGAGAGTCTCAGCGTATTCCTTGGTCATGAAACCGCAGGTGAAGGAAGAAACGCCGATGGATTCGGGCTTGAGGTAGCTTGCCTCGGAGATGCTGAGGGTTGCGTAGTTGTTGTAGGTACCAACGTAGTAGTCGATGTTGTCGATGGTGGTGATCCAGCCGGTCTTGTCAGCGTTGTATGCCCAAACGCTTGCTTCCTCTGCAGAGAGGCCGAGGTACTTGCTTACCTTACCGTCGTCTGTCTTTACGGTGTGAGCGTGAACGTAGAGCTTAGCGCCGTTAGCGTCGGTGGTGTAGAATTTGAATCCGCCGTCAACTACTTCTACGAAGTAATCGTTTGCAGCCTTAGGATCGTTGGTGGTGTTGATGTACTTGCCTTCGTCCTTCTGAGTTGTGTTAAGAGCGTAAAGCTTTTGACCGAGAGTTACCTGCTCAACGAAGAGCTTGTAAGCTACGTCAGCAACGGGAGCGGTTACAAGACCTGTGTTGTCGATAACAGCCATGGTGCGCTTGATGGTAACGTTAACTGTCTCGCCTGCAGCGTTCTTGATGGTAGCGGTGAGAACGTACTCGAACTCCTCAGCGTTAGCATCGGGAAGGTCAACGGTCCAGAAATCAGCCTTGGAGCTTTCCTTGATAGAGATCTTGTCGCTATCAACGGTCCAGGTTACTTCAAAAGCAGTTGTGCCGATCATAACCTTGCCTACGATGTCGTAGTCGTTCTTGGGGCTTGCGCTATCCTTGTACATGCTGAAGAGGAAGGTCTTAGCAGCTTCAAGAGTAGCAGGAGCTTCGGGCGCCTCAGTGGGCTTCTCGGTGGGCTTTTCTGTTTCTGTTCCCTTGTTCTCATTAGCGGTGTCGTTACAGCCTGCGAAAATAGCAAGGCAGCTTACACACATAATGAGAGCAAGAACAAGAGCAAGAATTTTCTTCATTGTTTTTTCTCCTTTTGTGTTATATAAAAATTTTTTGAAGACCTTAATTAGTGAACGGTAATATCAGCGAGAGTGTAAACTCTTATCTGATAGGTTCCGTTGCCTGTGTTCTCGAAGTCGTAGTAATCAACGATACCCTTGACGTCGATAGTTCTGTCGCGGAAGTAATCTGCGGTAACGAGATTCTTGTCGGCGTCCTTGAGAACCTCGGTGCGAACCGAGATGGTAATGTCGCCAACCTTACAGATAAGAGTCATAGCACCCTTGTCGTCGCTTGTCTCGGCTGTAGTCGTGCGAATGTCGGTAACTACGAGATCCTTCATAGAAATAGAGGTGGACATTGCAAGATCAGCATACTTGAAGGTCTTTTCCTCTTCTCCTACCATGATAGTCTTGTTGCCGACGAAATCAGCCGCCGTAGTCTCCTTGAATGCGGGTGTGTGACCGCTATCAAGCTTTGCGGTGTTTGCGGGGTTATTGGGCTCCATGGGCTTGTAGAAAAGTCCCGAGACCTGATAAGTGCCGTTGTGCTGATTTACCACGCCGACGATGCGGACGCGGTTGCCCTGCGCGAGAGGATTGATAAGCGTGGAGTTGTAGCCGTAGAATACCTGAACGCCGTAGTACATATCTGTCTCAGCGTCGTATGCTTCAACGTAAGCCGTCCAGTCGCTGTTGCAGGTGACGATACCCTCGAAGGATACCTTCTGACCTGCATAGCTTTCGATGTTGGTGCGAAGCTCCTTAAGAGTTACGCTGGTAGCCTCTCCGTAGGGGAAGGAGGGATCGAGATCGTCAGAGAAGATATAAAGCTTCTCGGTTGTTGCCTGAGCGATAGCCGCAACTGCGCTCTCGCCGTAGCGACCGCTTGCAGCACCTGAGCCTACTGCCAGACCGTTCTGGAGAAGCTCGATATTGAGGTTGCGGTATTCAGCGCCCTCAGCGGGCTTGTACCATATCCAGACGAGGTGTCTGCCGTTTCCGTCGAAGTTCCAGGTGTTGTCGTCCGACTCAACGAGGATAGATACTGCCGAGGAGAGCTTTTCTTTTGTAAAGTTAGAAGCAGTTTTGCCCCACTCCTCTATCTTACCCGTGGATTCGGGCGTATTGACCGCAAGGTATCTTGCCTTCATTACGCCCGTCTTATCTACGGATACGGGAACGTTAAAGTGAGTGGTGTCGCCGTCAATAAAGAACTTGACGGAAACTTCCTGCTTGAGTGTGTCGGAGCTCATATCGAGCTTGACCTTCTCAACGTAATCAATATGCTCGTGCTTGGGCGCATCTGTGGGCGCTTCGGTGCCGGCGTCGGTGACGTCGGGTGTGTCGTTGTTACAAGCTACGAGGCAGGTGATTACGATGGAGAGAAGCAGGAGCATCGCCAGAAGGCGATTAGTGAACACTCTCATAAGTACCCCCGTCTCTGATTACTGACCGGACTGGTACTTGCACTCTGCGATAGCATCCTTGAATGCCTTTGCGATAGCAGAGTCAACGTCGTCGCCTTCAAGAGCGAAGCACTTCTGGATAAGAAGTCCGACCTGGTCACGAGCAACGGAAGAGCCGTTGAATGCTGGAGATACGTAGTAAGCGTTTGCCTGATCGAGAGCAACCTTAACGGCGTAAGCCTGGATGTTAGCTGTGCTTGCGCTTGCAAGGAAGTCAGCGTAGATCTGGTTGTTCTTTACAGACTGGATAACAGGAGCGTAACCGTTGTTCATAGAAACGGAAGCCTGGAAGTTTACGTCGGTGGTAAGGAACTTAGCGAAGAGCCAGCTTGCGATAACCTCCTGAGTATCTGCATTCTTGAAGATACAGAGGGAGGGACCCTGAGAGATAACCTTGGGGTTAGTGGGATCTACCTGAGGAATAGAGGTAATGCCTACTTCGAACTCATATTCGCCGTTGGTCTGGTTGGGCTGCTGGTAGGTTGCGCCACCGGTAGAGCCGATGCACATGTAGCAGCGTGTGCCGCTGTCGCTCTCACCTGTGAAGAGAGCGGAGGTGTAACCACCCGAGAGCTCCTCGGTGGTTACGAGCTTCTCCTGATACCAGCTGCGGAACTTCTTTACGAAGTTTCTGTTGGTCTCGTTATCAAAGAGGAAGTTATCGTCGCCTGTTGCGGTGTAGTCGGAGCCGTACTGCTCACACATGGTGATGAACCAGTTAGCCTCGGAGTCGTATCCGAGAGGAATGCAGGTGGGGTCGATCTCCTTGATCTTTCTGCAAACAGCTTCCATCTCGTCCCAGGTCTTAGGAACGGTGAGGTTGTGCTCGGTGAAGAAGGTCTCGTTGTAGTAAAGAACCTCAGTGGACTTGGAGATGGGGAGAGAGTACATCTTGCCGTCTCCGAACGCCTTACCCTCGTTGTAGTAAGCGGGAACGAAGTCAGCCTTCTGCTCAGCGGTGAAGCCGTACTGACCGTCGATAAGAGAATCAAGAGTCTGAACTGCGCCTGCGATGTTGTAGAGAGCTATGTGGTCAGGGTAACAGTAAGCAAGGTTGGGCTGGTTACCAACAGAGATCTCGGTCTTGATCTGATCGCGAACGCCGTTGTAGTCGCCGTAGGAGGAGTGCTCGACCGTGATGTTGGGGTAGAGCTCGTTGAAGTCTGCGATAGCAGAGTTGAGGATCTCCTGAAGAGCAGCACCCATCTGATGATAGAAGGTGATGGTTACGGGCTTTGTTGTGTCGAAGCCCTCTTCGGGAATAACGACGTCGTCGCCTCCGTTGCCGTTTACGTTAACGTTTACGTCGCCTACGTTACAGCTTGCCATAGCGCCAACGCAGAATGTCAGCACCATAACGAGCGCGATGATGGAAGAAATGATTCTTTTCATGATAGATTATAACCTTTCTTATTTGTTTTTTATATTCAGCTTATTGTTTTAAAGCTTAATATTAAGATCAACCCTTGATTCCGCTGCGGGAAACACCCTTCATAATGTACTTACGCAAGAAGATAAATACAAGGAAGAGCGGGAAGGATACGACTGCGACCGCGGCCATCTGTACGGGGATATCGGTGACGCCCTCGGCGTTTGTAAACGCGGTTCGCAGACCGTTGGTTATCAGTCGGTGCGCTTCGTCGTTAGCAACGAGTCGGGGCCACATGTAAGAGTTCCACGAGCCCATCATCTTGAGGATGGTGATGGAGATGATAGTGGGGAGCGCGAGGGGTATCATTACCTTGCAGAGATACTTGAAGTCGCTGGTTCCGTCTACCTTAGCGGCAAGATACAGCTCGTTGGGGATCTGTATGAAGTTCTGTCTGAGAAGGTAGATGTAGAAGACGCTTACAAGGAAGGGAATGATAAGAACGGCGTAGGTGTTTCTCCAGTTACCGATAGTGATCAGGAACTGATTTCCGAGAGCCTTACCGAGAGTGGCAAGTCCGAGGAAGTCGTTGATGGTCTGGTAATTGGTGATAGTGAAAAGCTCACCGGGGATCATCATCGTCGCAAGGAGAAGCGCGAAGAGCGCGTTCTTGCCCTTGAACTCAAGGCGTGCGAATGCGAATGCCGAGAGGACAGTGATGATGAGCGAGAAGAAGGTGGAGACCACGCCTACGAGAAGGGTATTGTAGAAGAGCTTGCCAAGCAGCAGATCCTCACTTGTGAACACCTCGACGTAGTTCGCGAAATCGAGCACCTTAGGAATAAGAGTGGGTATCGCGCGGCGATACTCGTCCATCTCCTTAAGAGAGGAGCTTATCATCCAGTAGAACGGGAAGATAACTATTATAGCCATAATACCAAGGAAGAGGTAAGTCGCGGTAAGACCGAGAACTTTGCCGACTTTCTGGCGGGAGGATACCTTTTTCATATCCTTGGCTTTCATAACCTTAATTTCAGCCATTTTTACCTCCTTATATTACAGCCAGAAGATGAGCGCGAGAGCGATTGCGATTACGAGAGTAGCCGCATAAATGCTCCATGCGATCACGGGCTTTACGGTTGCGTTCAAGTTTATGCTCTTGCGAGGCTTAGCGGCCTTAGCTGCCTTAGCTGCGCTCGGTGCCTTCTTTTTCTTCTTAGCATTTGACTTCTTACCTGTGTAGTCAGTCTTCTTGCTGACGTAGAGGTTGACCATAGTTACTGCGAAGATGATGGCGAAAAGAATGAGAGCAGCTGCACTCGCGGTTCCCTCCTGGTTACCGATAGCGCGGTAGATAAATCCGACCATGGTGTCAAGCGCGTAAGCGTTGCCTACGGGGCCCATGCTCTCGCCGAATATACCTACGATGCTCGAATACTCCTTGAATCCGCCGATGAAGCCTGTTATAACGACGTAGGCAAGCATGGGGGAGAGGAGCGGAACTGTTATTCTTGTGAATACTCTCCACTTGGGAGTGCTGTCTATCTTTGCTGCCTCGTAGTACTGCTTGTTTACACCCTGAAGTCCGCCGAGAAGAATAAGGATCTTAAAGGGGAGAGCGTTCCAAACGATGTAAACCACCATAACTACGATGTTTGCCCAGTATTCAGAGCCTGCATTGATCCAGTTGATGTACTCAAATCCGAAGAATTCAAGCACGTTGTTTACGATACCTACCGAGTCGGGACGTGCGCTTCCGCCGATGATCATATTGAACATCGCCGCGAAAACCATTCCTATCGCGATGGAGTTGGTAACGTAGGGCATAAAGAATATAGTCTGAAGGAAGCGCTGGAGCGGCTTGATGGCGTTTAGACAGACCGCGATGAGAAGCGCGAGGAAGGTGGATATCGGAACTGTAAGAACACAAAGGAGAATGGTGTTCTTAAGACAGGTGATAAATCCGGGGTACTCAAGCACTCTCTTGAAGTTGCCTATGCCAAACTGGAAGGTAGCGCCTCCGACGTCCTTCATAGTCGTATATCCCTCAAGCAGAGACATACGGATAGTGTTATATATCGGCCAGATAGTGAAGATCAGCAGCAGCACGAGCGCGGGGGCAAGGTAGATCCAGCCCTTCCACTTATCAAAGCGGATCGTCTGTGCAAAGCTTTTCTTCCTTACGCCGACTGTCTTTACCTGATTCGTCGTCATATTACTTCACCTCGAAACGAATACGGCTTTCATCCTCCTTGGAGAAGAGGAATACCTTATGAGGCTTGAGGCTGTAGCTTACCGTCTCGGTTGCGGGAACCTTGTTGTCGGCGTTGATGATGGAACGGACCGTGGGGTTGAGCGACTTCTCGTGAGTAGATACCACGCTGATGTCGCGTCCCATTACCTCTACGTTAGAGAGCTTGCAGGTGAGAGGTCCGTTTGCGTCAAGCACGAAGCCCTCGGGACGAATACCTACGATGACCTCCTGATCGGCAACACCGGGAACGTCCATAACGGCAGACTCGCCGATGTAGAGCTTCTCGCCCTCTACCTTACCCTCAAGAACGTTGATGGGAGGAGTACCGAGGAACTTTGCTACGAAGAGATTGGTAGGATCGTCATAGACTGCCTGAGGCTCGTCGATCTGCTGTACCACGCCGAGCTTCATAACTACGATGAGGTCGGAGATGGACATTGCTTCCTCCTGGTCGTGAGTAACGAATATGGTGGTGATGCCCGTCTCCTTCTGGATGCGGCGGATCTCTTCTCTGGTCTGGAGACGGAGACGCGCGTCGAGGTTGGAGAGCGGCTCGTCGAGAAGAAGAACGCGAGGCATCTTTACGAGTGCGCGGGCGATAGCCACACGCTGCTGCTGACCGCCCGAGAGCTCGCTGGGCTTTCTTTCCATAAGCTCGTCGATCTGAACCAGCTTTGCTGCCTCGTAGGCTCTCTCCATCATTTCCTTCTTGGAGAGCTTGTCAGCGCCTCTGAGGTTCTGCAGAGGGAAGAGGATGTTCTGCTTAACTGTCATGTGGGGGTAGAGCGCGTAGTTCTGGAAAACCAGACCGACACCGCGGTTTTCGGGAGAGAGATCGGTAACGTCGTCCTCGCCGAAGAGTATCTTACCTGCCGAGGGCTTCTGCAAGCCGCTGATCATGTACAGGGTGGTACTCTTACCACAACCCGAGGGACCGAGAAGTCCGACGAGCTTTCCGTCGGGGAGAGTAAACGAAAAGTCGTTTACCGCGATTACTTCCTCAGACGATTTTCCGCGTCCGGGAAATATTTTTGTGAGATTTTGCAAAACGATTTCCATACTGTTCGCCTTTCTTACAAGGATTTTATATTATTTTTATTTTTTGTCCTGTTTTAATTGAGTTACTCCGAGCGCTCGACCTTTTCTGCGTGCTTTGACTGCTTGTACTCAAGCAGCTCCTCGGGAGTATCGAATATCATCTGGCTCTGCAGATCCACCGTGACGGTGTGGGCGAGAAGATCGTGAATGGGAGTTCTCGTTTTGTTAACGATAAGAAGCACGAGCTGAAGTATCGCTATTCCGAGAAGCACCGCGATACCGACGATCCCCATAAGATCGAAATAGAGCATTATAAGAATGAACACGGGAACCATAGTTTCAATAGTGAACTTGCCGAGCACGGTCCTCGCAAAGAGCTGTACTGCCGAGATCCTGACTCCGTCCTCGCGCATGACTCCGATGCCAAACGCCTTCTTTCCGAGTGTCTGACCGTTCTTGAGAATGAGCGGCAGGATAAACTCGGTCACAAGATAGGCAACAAAAAATCCGAGCGTTACCGAAAGCAGCGTCAGATTCATTATCATTGAAAAGTAGTAGTTTGCCTGCTCGTCGGCAGAGAGAGCGTCAGCGGCGTCGTCATACGCCTTCTTGCCCGCCTCGTCGAGAGCGGCGTAATCGTCGCCCGACATATCGAAGTCGGTTCCGTATATCTGCTCAAACTCATCGCAACGGCTCTGGAAGCCCTCGGAATGACCGTTTATATCAAAGACTGCCAAAAGCAGAATAACGACAGCAGACGCGACTATTATCAACAGAAAGGAATCAAGGAGAGCCGCGGCTATGCGCTTCCACATATTCGGCTTTTGAAGATCGTACATATTTTTCTTCCTTTCTCATTGATTTTATCACGGGGAACAGCACCTCGCAGTTACCTCATAACATTATACCAAAAATCCTTCGCAAAATCAACACCTAAAGCGCATTTTTTTGCCTTTTTTCGATAAAAAGCTAAAAAAATTTTTTCATTATTATATATATTTGCTTTTATTTCCATTGTTTAGACCCTTTTTGCAAGAAAATGGATATAATTTACAAAAAGCTTCTTTCTTTTATCGGTTGCGACAAAAAACAAAAAAGCTCTTGCGAAATTCGGGTTTGTGTGCTATACTAAAAACGAATAAGAGAAAGAGAGATGGAAATGAAAAAATACAGATTGAAGATAGGGCTTGACGTTGACGATATCCTTTACGATTGCAACGCCTACGCTCTTGAGTGTTTGAATAAGGCAGAGGGGATAGAGCCGCCTCTGACGATATACGATATAAAGGGCTGGGGAACAGAGAACGGTGCGGTAGACAAGCGCCTGCGCTATTTTTCCGATCCCGAATTCGTAAGCGCGCAGCCTATGCTCCCTGGCGCTGACGAGTTCGTCCGCAAGCTTCTGACGGTTGCCGACGTCTTCTTCGTAACGGCAGTTCCGCCCGTGTGTATGTCTGCACGCGCGCTCAGACTCCGCAACGATTTCCCCGAGGTGCCTGCCGAGAATATACTTATAGGAACGCGCAAGGATATGGTGAATCTCGATATGCTTCTTGACGACGGAGCGCACAATATCACAGGCTCGCCCGCTACCTACCCCGTGCTCTTCAGAAAGCCCTGGAACACGCGTCTTTCGGGACTTCTTTCGGTAAACTCCTACGATGATTTTCTGCATCTCGTTGAGATAATCCGCAACGCTCTCGTTGACGAGCGCCCCGATCTTTCGTCGGGCGGTGTAGTCTGCCTTGTTGGGCCTACGGGAAGCCGCAAGAACGATATTGCAAGAGAGCTTGTCGAGAGCTACGGTATGGAGAAGCCGATCACCGCGACCACGCGCCCCCCGAGAGCCGATGAGAGCAACGGAAACTACCGTTTCCTCAAGGACACCGAGTTTATTCGCGAGATGGAGAGGGGCAACTTCCTTGAGACCACCGTCTATAGCGGCTATCACTTCGGCACGAAGCCTGAGGAGATAGACAAGATAGTCGATAAGGGCTCGGTGGCGGTGCTTCCGATAGACATCTGCGGCGCGCTCACTATGAAGAACAAGTATCGCTCGAAGGCCCTGCTCGTATTCCTTCGCAGAAGGAGATATGACGTCATTCGCGACATCGTTTCAAGAGAGATGGACTGCGACGATATGACCAGCCGCATACTCTCGCTTGACGACGAGTACAGAAACGAGGAGCTTTGTGATATAACCGTAAACGTAGGCGCGGACTATTCGCTTGCCGCGCGTGACATAGCCGAGCATATCGGTAGAGCGTAAATAAAACGAAAAGACACCGCTAAGGTGTCTTTTTGTGGGGAAAAGGAGTAGCTATGGAGCTTAATATATGTTCTTCGAGCAAGAGGCTTGAAGAGGTCAAGGCGCTTTATATGAAGGCGTTTCCGCCCGAGGAGCGCAAGCCGTTTTCGATAATCGAGGACAAGGTGCGAGAGGGAAGCATGGAGATACTCTATATGGAGGAGGAAGGCCGCTTTCTCGGACTTGCGATCATGATACTTCACGGGGATATTGCCCTGATCGACTACCTTGCGGTATCGCCCGAGAGCCGTGGCGGCGGTGTGGGCACGAGGACGCTCGCGCTGCTAAAGGAGCGCTATCCCGAGCGGACGCTTCTGCTTGAAATTGAGGACCCCGACGAGCCCTGCGACAACGCCGCCGAGCGACGTCGCAGACGGGATTTTTACGCGCGGAACGGTATGATCGCGATGGATTACCGCATCTGGCTGTTCGGCGTGAAGATGCTGGTGCTGACCGACGGCGCAGAGGTGCCGTTTTCTCGCTACCACGCGATCTTTCCCGAGGTATTCGGCAAAAAAGCGGCAGAAAACGTCAGCCTTGCGGAGTGAGGGAAAAATACGATCAAGATCAAACGAACGGGAGGCGTTTCGCCTCCCGTTTGTTGTAAAACGAAAACCACGCGATAGTCGCGTGGTTGAAAAGAGGTTAACCGGTGATAAGATAACGGGAAGAAG
>JAFVRA010000142.1 GCA_017504545.1 Clostridia bacterium
CCTTCTTGAGTCGCCGCCCCTTGCTGTGAGCTTCCACCACGCGTGATAGAGCCACACGTCAAATCTCTGAGAGACGGCGTAGCCGAGAATGCTCGCGAGCATCAAACGGGGAGTAGTAGAGAATATCTGCTTTATAGACGGCATCACGAAGTCGGATGCGGCAGGGGTGAAGAGCATCCAGAGCTGAGTTAGCACAAGCATAGCTATAGAGGTGAATATTCCTATATAAACTGCCTTAGAGGCATCCTTCTTGCTCTCATTCTCAGATAGAATATCCGTAATAAGATAGGTGGACGCGAACATTACGTTTCCAAGCGTTTGCTCCATTCCGAAGGCATCGACGAGGATAAGTACCTCAATGTTCGCGAGCACGGTTGCGGTGGCGGAAAATGCGAAAAGTCCGTGCTTTCCGAAAAGACGGTAGCAGAAAAGTACGCCGCCGTAGATAAGAAATACTGATAGCATCAGCAAAAGCTCATTTTTCATAAATTACTCTTTCCCGAGCAACAAAAAAGCACACCTACGGTGTGCACACGCCCGTAGTTTTGTTTAAGGACAGGATGGTTACGAACTGTCCGTTCTTGATCTGTTAACTCATTATATCACATAAGAGTATATTTGTCAAGAAAAACTTTACTTTTTTGCAAAAAGGTGATATAATATATAAAATAGCAATGAAAACGAGGAGAAACGGTTGTGATAATCAAGGAAACTATTTTGGATAAAAATTCGTGCTACGTAGAGGCGATACCGCTTGAGGTAAAGGGGCTGCTTCTGCACAGTGTGGGATGCCCCGTGCCCGACGCGATGACATTCGTCAACAGCTGGAATCCTCCTAAAAACAGGATAGTATGCGTTCACGCGTTTATCAACGCCGCAGACGGAGTAGTGTATCAGACGCTTCCGTGGGATATGAGGGCGAGACATAGCGGCGGAGCAGCCAACACCACGCATATCGGCGTGGAGATGTGCGAGCCCGCAAGTCTAAAATATATCACCAACTTCTCGTTTGAGTGTGACGATATTGAGGGTGCGAGAGAGCAGGTCAGCCGTGTCTATAACGCGGCGGTCGAGCTTTTTGCATACCTTTCTGACAAATACTCGCTTGATCCTCTCGGTGAGAACGTCATAATCTCGCATAGTGAGGCTTATTACAGAGGTCTTGGCTCAGACCATTTCGACCCCGAGCATCTCTGGGACGGACTTGGAATGGGCTATACTATGGACGGATTCCGCAAGGACGTAAATGAAGGACTTAAGCGAAGGATTTGGGAAAACTGACGCTCTCGTCAGACCATTTTCGCAAACGTAAAGGCCCGTATGAACTGCAAAATACGGGTTTTTGCTTTTTTTTGATAAAATTTTACTAAAAACGTGAGAGGTTTTAAAATTTTTTGCGGCTATAGTAGTAGAGGGAAAGATCAGCAAAGGAGACGTTATGGATAAGAGCAAGGCAAATCTTAACGGCGATATGATAGACGACGAAACCATAATTGAGCTGTATTGGCAGCGCGATGAGTCGGCAATCACTGCGACGGATAGAAAATACGGCAAGTATTTATACATAATTACCTATAATATACTCAGAGACAGCATGGATTGCGAGGAGTGCCTTAACGATACGTATCTTTGTACGTGGAACAGGATCCCTCCCACAAGACCGACTGCTCTGCAAACATTTTTATCAAAGATAGCGAGGGATGCGGCTGTGGATAAGCACAGAAGAAGACACGCTTCAAAAAGAGTTCCCTCCGAGCTCATCAGCTCTCTTGATGAGCTCGATGAATGTATGTCGGGAGTGATGACACCCGAGGATGAGGTTGTCATAAAGGAGGCAAGTAAGATACTCAGCGCATATCTGCGCACTCTTTCAAGACGTGAGGAGTTCGTATTTATATGCAGATATTATTATGCTGACAGTATCTCTTCTATCGCCGATATGCTCAACGTAAGCGAGAACACGATATTCCGTGATCTTGCCAAGATCCGAAAGGGGCTCAGAGAAAAATTCGTTGAGGAGGGCTTCCTGAATGAATAATGACAGAGATAACGCAAAGCTCGATATCATATCGGGCATCGACGAGGATATTATTGAAAGAAACAGCGCGAAACGCTACAAGCTTTCGCACAGAAAGCGCGGCGCGTTTGCCAAAAAATACGTGATCATCGCGGTAGCGGCGATATTGGCGGTATGCTTGCTGGCAGGCGCGGGAATCGCTACGTTTATGTGGTTTGGCGACGACACGCCCGTAGTAGAGGATCCCTATCTTACCTCTGACGGTAGAAAGGTGCCTATCTATCAGGGTATGACCGTATCCAAGAAGGCTCCCACCTCGTCCGCCAGAGCGCAGGACTACGGCGCCGTAAGAACGCTCAGTCTCAGCGAGCGACCTGCTATAAACGTCAACGACCCGTTTGGCAATCTTGAGACGACGGGCGGAATAGAGGCTGCGGCAAAGGAAGCAATAGTCGCGCAGCCGAGCAGCGAGAAGATATATTACGCCGAAAAATACGAGGACATATATATCACGATACACGTAAACAATCCCGATAGCGTGGAGATACTTTCCTTTACGCTTAACGGAAAGAAGTATTCCTCTTATATGTTTGAGGAAGGCTCTAACCTTGAAAATCTGGTGCTGAAATGCAACGTCGGCGGCGTGGCGGGTATGACCGAGTACACCATTGACGCCATAAAGTATATTGACGGCACCGAGATCAAGGACGTGCGTATGGAGGGTGACCGTACCGTAAAGGTCGGAGTTTATACCGAAAATCAGCCCGTAGCACATCTTTCCAATATGATAGCGGGCTTTAACGATCTGAATTTCATCGTTAAGGTAGACGATCCCGTTTCGCTTATAAGCAAGGAGGAAGAAAAGCTCTTCGCTATAATCTACGACGGCGAGAGAATACTTGACAAGAAGGCAATACCCACGGGCGAGGAGGTAGCCGTTGAATTTACAGGCCTGTCCTCCAACACCGTATATCAGTACGCTATTGCGGCTGCATACGACGCTCTTGACGGAGAGGGCGAAAGAGTGCATATTCTCGCTCAGAATTCCTTCTACACCGCGGAGGTCCTCGCGCTTGACGAGTTCGTGCTTACCGACACCACGCTGGACTTCAGCATAGCCTGGGCGGAAAGCATTACCAACAAGACTCTGATCTCGGCTTCGCTCTGGCATGACGATGCCAAGATGATGGATCTTAGCATTGATGACAGAAGCATAAGCGGACTTGTGTCGGGAGAAAAGTATAGTCTCGTACTGCACTTTTATAACGACGAGGTCATAGAAAAGCTGGAGATCCCGTTCAGAACGGTCAAGAACGCTACTCCTGCCGTAAGCGTTAAGGTCAGAAAGATAGGTAGCGACTCGGTGACCTTCGAGATCATTGAGAGCGATTCGAGCAAGGTAGGCGTTATAGAAAAGATCGAGCTCTTGAAAAAGAACGGAGAGTCGATATTCGCAGACGACCTCGATTCCCGTGCGTTTGAGGATCTTGCGCCGAACAGTCCGTATATGATCAGAATAACCTACACCTACGATCTCAAGGACGGAAACGGGCCTATCACGATCACGAGAAATGCAAGCTTCACGACATCTAAAAAGACTGCCCCGAGCGTTTCGGTGTCGCATAGAAGCGCAGGCTACGATTGGATAGAGTTTACTCTTGACGTAAGTGACCCCGACGGAATATACGAAATATCTAAGATAGAGCTTCTTCACGGAAACGATGCGCCCGTAGTGTCGGATAACCTTAATAGCCGTATCTTTACAGGGCTTGTTCCCGGCAACACTTACACGGTGCAGGTATACTATACCTACGATCTTGGCGAGGGCGATCCGCCTGTCTCCAAGACTGCAAGCACCGTTATGTTCACAAGGCCGTATATCAAGCCGTCGCTCAGACTGAGCATACAGGACAGAGATCTTACCTCGGTGAACTTCAATCTTACTTATACTGACGATGATTCGGTAGGTCAGATAGACTCCATAGAGCTTCTTCTGGACGGAGAAGTGGTGCAGAGCACGGAGGATATCACCGTAAGAGGCTTTTCAGGACTTGAGCCTTGCGGAATGTATACGATAAAAGTATGGTATAGCTATGACCTGAAGGACGGTTTAGGCACGAGAAGTGAATGTGCGGTGATCGGATTCAGGGCACAAAGCCCAGGCCTTGCCGTAAGCAATGGCGTGGTTACCGGCTTAGGAACCTGTACGGATAGCACGATATATATCAATATGCCGATAGCGACGGGCGCGTTCAGAAACGAGAACGATATCGTTAAGGTCGTTCTTGGCAAGGACGTTACCTATATCAGCAACGAGGCATTTGCATACTGTAAGTATCTCGAGCAGATAGAGCTTCCCGAGGGATTGACCAAGATAGGTCAGAGCTGCTTTATGGGATGCGGATCGCTTACGTCGATAAAGATCCCCTCTACTGTCCGCGCTATTGATGAGTGCGCTTTCCAGGATTGCTACTCGCTTGAGCGCGTTGAGCTTCCTGAGGGACTTACCTCCATCGGCGCAAGCGCATTTATAAGCTGTGGTGCTCTCAACGAGATAACGCTGCCCTCGAGCCTCAGAAGCATCGGAAACGGAGCCTTTTGGAACGTAGGATGCAACGATACGGGAATGCGCTATCTCGTCATACCCAAAGGCGTTGAATCTATCGGTGAGGACGCATTCGGAGCATGCTCGCATTTGACTGTTTATACTCCGTATTCTGTAAGACCGTCAGGATGGCACAAGAGCTGGAACGGAGTTGATTCTCCTGCAAGGGTAGAATGGAGCTTCAAGCAATTTGTGACGGACGGAGAGTTTAAATGCGTCGAGCTTAACGACGGAAGTAAGATCCTGATCGAGTACAGTGGAGAAGAGGAGAATATAGTTATACCCGAGGGTATAACCGCCATAAAGGCAGGACTCTTTGCCAATAACGGCACGATAGTGTCGGTAACTCTCCCCACGACTCTTAAAGAAATAGGAGAAAGTGCTTTTGAGAGCTGTGGTAGATTGGTAAGTGTAAAGATCCCTGCGGGAGTAACCGATATAAACGCTTCTACATTTGCATACTGCGAGCGGCTTGAAAGCGTTGAGCTTCCTTCTACGCTTAAAACTATTGGAGAACACGCATTCTACTTTTGTTATAAGCTTACGGGCGTGGTATTGCCAAACGGTCTGACCACCATAGGACAAAATGCATTCGGTCACATAGGAAATAACGTAAATCGCGCCGATATGATCGTAATCCCCGAAAGCGTAACTAAAATAGGCGAAAACGCTTTTGAGTACTGTGATAATCTTACGATTTATGCAAGCGCAGCGGAAAGACCGAGCGGATGGCACAAGAATTGGAACGGTGTGAACTCTCCTTGCAAGGTATTGTGGAACTTCAGCAGGTTTATAACGGAGGGCGGTGTAAAATATATCGAGCTTAACGGCGGTTCCAAACACGTCGTTGAATACGACAACGAGACCGCCAACGTAACTATTCTCGGCGGTGTGACTACTATACCGAGAGGAATTTTCAGCGATAGCAAGGTGCTTGAGAGCATAGTGCTGCCCGAGGGAGTCACTCTCATCGAGGCATCCGCATTTGCAAATTGCGAGAACCTTTCTACCGTTAAGCTCCCGACGACTCTTAAAGAGATAGGAAACAGCGCCTTTGAAAACTGCGACAGCATCGAAGAGATAAGAATGCCTGATGCATTGACGTCTCTTGGTGAGTTCGCATTTGCAAACTGTGATAACCTTGAGCTTATAGTGTTCTCAAAGGGCTTGAGAACTCTCCCGCTCGGATGCTTCAGAGATTGCATCGCGCTCGAAACGGTGGTTATTCCCGAGGGAATTACTGCTATCGGCAACGAGGTGTTCTCAAACTGTAATAATATCGTGAGCGTATCTCTTCCCACAACTCTGACCGAGATAGGCGAGAGCGCCTTCGCGGACTGCAGGCATCTTTCAAGCATAAGGATCCCCGAGGGGATAGTCGATATAAAGGATTATACCTTTGCACACTGTGAGCGACTTGAAAGCGTAGTGCTTCCTTCTACTCTCAAAACTATTGGTAAGGAAGCATTTATAGGCTGTAATCTGCTTTTGAACGTGGTGCTTCCCGACGGACTGACTACGATAGATGAAGCCGCATTCCAGCATCTCGGTGTTAATGCAAGCGTCAATGACATTATCATCATTCCTGCAAGCGTAACGAGCATGGGCAACAGAGTGTTCGATTACTGCTATAGACTTACGGTCTACGTAAGTACAGCAGAGAGACCGAGCGGTTGGAGAAAGAATTGGCTCGGCTCGGAGGAGCCTTGCAGCGTAGTATGGAACTTCAAGCAGCTTGTCACCGAGGGTAACTTCACTTATTCGGAGTTTAACGACGGAAGTAAGCTATTGATCGCGTACAGCGGCAACGAGGAAAACGTGATCGTTCCCGAGGGCATAAGCGCCATCGGCAAAGACGCGTTTGCCGGCAACGATAAGATAGTATCCGTAACTCTTCCCGCAACGCTTGAGGCAATAGGGGATAGAGCGTTTATAAACTGCAGTAAGCTGACAAGCATAAATCTCCCCTCGGCTTTAAAGGTGATCGGAGAGAGTGCATTTAACGAATGCCGTATGCTCTCGGGAATAGTGCTCCCAGACGGCTTGACCACTATAGGACGAAATGCATTCTGGCAGAGCGGATATTCCGCTCCCGCTTATAAGATGATCATCCCCGCAAGCGTGACCGAGATAGGCGAAAACGCATTTGAATACTGCCATAATCTTACGGTATATGTAAGTGTTGCCGAAAAGCCGGAAGGTTGGCACGATAATTGGAGCGGCGAGAATAGCTCCCGCAAAGTAGTGTGGAACTTCAAGCAGTTTGGCACGATAGGTCAGTTTACCTATGCAGAGTTTAACGACGGAAGTAAGATGCTGGTTGAATATAGCGGCAACGATGCAAACGTAGTTATTCCCGAGGGAATAACCTCTATGGGAAGCAGAGTATTTGAGGGCAACGATGCGCTCGTATCCGTAGCCTTTCCCAGCACGCTTAAGGAAATAGGCGAGGGAGCCTTTATGAATTGCAGAGGTCTGACTAGCATAAGCATTCCCTCTACAATTAAGGTGATCGGAGAGAACGCCTTCTACGATTGCTATATGCTTTCGAAGGTAGTGATCTCCGAGGGCGTGGAGACTATCGCTCCCCGTGCATTCTGGGGAGTAGGTGTAGAGGTTGGATACAGAAGCGTGATGCTCCTTCCCGACAGTGTGACTAAGATAGGCGAGTATGCATTTGAGCATTGTCACAGCCTTACGGTCTACACGAGCAAGTCCGAGAGACCTGACGGTTGGGACGTTACCTGGTACGGTAAGGATACTCCCTGCGAGGTGGTATGGAACCTCAAGCAGTTCAGCACTTCAGGCTCGTTCAGCTATGCTGAATTCAACGACGGAAGCAAGAGCCTTATGGAATATACGGGCAACGAGACGACCGTCGTGATCCCCGAGGGAGTCACAGATATAGCCGACGGAGCGTTTGAAGGAAACCGACTTATAACCTCGGTAGAGCTTCCCTCGACTCTCAAGAGCATAGGAGAGCGCGCATTCAAGGGCTGTTCGGCTCTGAATAACGTGCTTTTCCCCACAGGACTCGTTTATATCGGTCCAAACGCTTTTGAGGATTGCGACAGCCTTGAGAGCATAGAGATC
>JAFVRA010000143.1 GCA_017504545.1 Clostridia bacterium
CTGCCTTTTCCTTTTGGTTGCGGAGGTGGGATTTGAACCTCGCGACCTCCGGGTTATGAGCCCGACGAGCTACCAAGCTGCTCTACTCCGCGATATTTTGTTGAGTTCTCACTCGCAATAGTTATTATAGCACATTTTATCTGACTTGTCAAGCCTTTTTTCGCTTTTTGCGAAAAAATCTTTGTTTTTCTTGCTATTATATTATACGCGCGGATTTGTCGCTTTATTCACCCTTCAAACAAAAATCCCGCGCTCTCGCGCGGGATCTTGGTGCCGGTAACCGGGGTCGAACCGGTACGATACTCTCGTATCACGGGATTTTAAGTCCCGGGCGTCTGCCTATTCCGCCACACCGGCGTGTCGGAAAGCACAAGCGCTTTGACAAGAGTTATTCTAACACATTTTTGCCAAAATGTCAACACTTTTATGAGAGGTAGCACAAAAATCTGCCCTATCCATTATTCTTTCCAGCTTATCTCCTTAAGCAGCGGAATGAAGTTATCCCTCTCTTCTTGTGTCGCCGCGTTCGGCTCGGCTGTGATCGGATGATAGAAGTACTGATAGCAGAAATACGCGACTCCTACGCATTTATCAAGCTCTTTCGTATATTCAAGGCAGCGCTTAAGCACGTCCTTATTGTCTCTCCACTCGTACTTTCCGTCGCCCGCGTAGTTATCCGTGCCGCTCTGCGCCTTTCCGAGCGACATTCCTATCACGAGCTTGACCTTTTCGTTCTTGATATAGCTCTGCCACTCGTTGCAGGTCTTGACGAAGTCAAAGCTTCCGTGCTCCATACCGAAATACACCTGCGGACAGATATAATCTATATATCCTTCCTCGGCACACCAGGTGTACATATCCGCGCAATGCGAATTATACACGTTATTCCAGTTTCCCGCGGGGCTGATACCGTAAAGCGCGCCGTTTTCAGCAGACTTTACGAGCGAATACATATCCGAGATGAGCTTATTTAAGTTTTCCCTTCTCCAATCTGCGAGTGCGAGCTTGCCGTCCTCGCGGATGTACTGATAATACGCGCGGTTATCAAAGCTTTCGTCTGTGGTAGGATAGAAATAATCGTCCATGTGCAGACCGTCGAAGTCGTAGTTCTCCATTATCTCACGCGCGCCGTCGAGTATCAGCTCTCTGACCTCGGCGTAAGCGGGGTTGAGATACCAATTTTCGCCCACCTTGACTATGTATTTACCGCAGAGATCATCGTCCTCGAGCCATTTGCGGATAGCGTAGCTTCTCGGCACGCTTCTTATCTGCGAGTCGGTCATCGCGCGCAGGGGATTTATCCAGGCGTGGATAGAAAGCTCGCGCTCCTTTGCAAGCTCAAGCACTATCTCAATAGCATCGTACGAAAACTTATTTCCGTAAGATCCCACCACGTAAGCAGAGGGGGGATACACCTCGGACGGATACATACTGTCGGCATTCGGGCGGAGCTGAAGAATGACTGTATTCATTCCGTTTGCCTTGACGTTATCAAGCACGGTCGCCATCAGAGCGCGGAAGCTCTCGGCGTCTCTCTGCTTGCCGTTCTCGCAATATATCGAGCTGAGATCGAACTGCGAGAGCCACATACATTTCATATCCTCGTAATTGAGCGCTGTGTATTGAGTGTTCACCTTTATATCCTCCTCTTCCCCGTTACTGTCAAGCGGCGGCTCTGTCGGGCGAGCCGGGCGCGTTGGCTTCTCTGTCGGCTTGTCGGTCTCTTGAGACTCAAGCGTATCACTCTCGCTCGTTTCCGAGCCTTGCGGCAGATCCGAATTACACGCCACAAGTGAGAACAGAAGCAGTAACGAAAGTACGGCACAAACAAATCTTCTCATAGTATCCTCCGTAGGTTGCTATGATCATTTTAGCATATTTCTGTCAAAATGTCAATAAAAATCCCCCCGTAAAACGGGCTCGCCCAAAATTTATCATATTTGTAGGGACAGGCGTCACGAATCGCCCTTTAGGACAGTCGGGGACGCCTGTCCCTACAAGGTTTGGCGCTTTTCTTAAATTAATGCCTGTAGGGGAGCATTCTATATGCTCCCGAAGAGAAAAGGGCGGATATGGAATCCGCCCCTACGGGTTTTGATCGATATCTGTTGCTTTGATTGTAGGGGCGGATTCCGCATCCAAGCGCGGCAAAAAGGAAAGCGGAAGGCTTTACGCTCCTTCTCATAAGGATATTTTCGAAACACGGTAGGGGCGAACTGTGTTCGCCCGCGGGAGACCGCAGGTCTCCCCTACGGATACACATATAAATTTCGGCAGAGCTGTTGTTTTCTCTGCCGATTTGTGTTATAATGAGACTAACCAAAAGCCTCCATCCCGGAAGGAGCCTATGAATGCACCCGTGCATCTTTAGGGGGATGGGCTTTGCCCGATGCGTTTGTAATACAAATGCGAAACTGGTGATAAATAAGAATTACGGAGCTATGCTATGCAACACAAAGGAACCATTACAATAGAAACAAAGCGACTACGCTTAAGGGCTTTTGAATTAAGTGACACAGAAGCAGCATACAAAAATTGGACTTCTGATGAAAAAGTCACGGAGTTTCTTCGTTGGCCAACACATACTGACATCTCAACAACGGAAAAAGTTATTTGTAATTGGGTTGAAGAAAGCAAAAAAGCGGATTTCTATCAATGGGCAATTGTGTTAAAGGAAATCAATGAACCGATTGGTACAATCAGTGTCGTAGGCAAAAATGACGATTTGAATATTTTGCATATTGGGTATTGTATTGGCAGTAAATGGTGGCACCAAGGTATAACAAGTGAAGCTTTTTCTTCGATTATTCCTTATTTGTTTGATGAAGTTGGGGCAAACAGAATCGAATCTCAACATGATCCAAACAATCCGCACTCGGGAAATGTCATGAAAAAATGCGGATTGCTATACGAAGGGACTTTAAGGCAAGCCGATTTCAGCAATAAAGGAATCGTAGATGCTTGTATGTATAGTTTACTAAAAAGCGAATGGAAAAAACGGCAAGAGAAATAATTTTCAGTTGATTGATGCGATCCCCCCGACAGACATTCAAAAATCTGTCGGGGGGATCATCCTTATGAGAAGATCGCTTTGCCTTCCGCTTTCTTATATTTCTCTGAGCGCCTCGCACAGCTTATCTACGTCGTACGAGCTATTATACACGCCAAAGCTCACTCTCAGCGCGCCGCCGTTTGTCGTGCCGAGCGTTTTATGCCCGAGCGCGCTGCAATGGTATCCGCCGCGCGTGCATATACCCCTCTCGGAAAGCGCGAGGCAAAGCTCCTCGGAGTCAATACCGTCTTTGTTGAACAGCAGAACCGAGCCCTCGTGATGAGGGCAATATACTTTCACTCCCTCTATCTGCGAAAGCCCGATAAGAGCGCGTCTGAAAAGCTCTCGCTCGTGCTCGGCTATCCTCTCGATCCCGAGCGCGCGCACCGTCCTTACGCCCTCGCAAAGCCCTGCTATCGCGGGTGTGGGAAGCGTTCCCGCCTCGTACCGCTCGGGAAGCTCGCCAGAGGTATCGGCTTCAAGCGAATTTATCCCGTTGCCTCCCTCAATAAGCGTTTTAGGCATCACGCCTTTGCCGAGTATCGCCGCTCCGCACCCCTGAGGGCCGAGCAATCCCTTATGCGAGGGGATGCAGAGCGCGTCTATCTTCATCTCCTCAAGAGAAATTGGAATATGCCCCGCGCACTGAGCGCCGTCAACCACGAAAAGTATCCCTTCTCTGCGGCAAAGCTCGCCTATTTCCGCAAGCGGCATAGTCATCGAGCAGAGATTACTCGCACCGCTGCAGATTATCATTCTTGTGTTGCGTCTTAGCTTGCTTAGTATCCCGTGAATAATTTTCGTTTTTCTGCCATCATCCTCAAGAACGAAGGTAGGAAAGACGCTGTAATCTATGACGCCATCGCGCCAGAGGCGGTAAACGGGGCGAAGCACCGCGTTATGCTCCATATCGGATATAAGCACGTGATCGCCTCGGTGAAGCAGACCTTTAATGCAGAAATTTAGCGAGGAAGTGGCGTTCAGACTGAAGCAGACCTGCTCGGGTCCCGCCGCGCCGAAGAAGTCGCTAAGCTCCTCACGGCACTCAAAGACAGTCTCGGACGCCTTTATCGCAAGGACGTGCGAGCTTCGCCCTGGGTTGCCACCGCTATTCTGCATCAGGTCGTTCATTCGCTCTATAACTCGCCGCGGCTTCGGGAAGGTGGTTGCCGCGTTGTCGAGGTAGGTCAGCTCCCGTCCTTCCATTCGGCTTCCCTCACGCGTATATTTTCATTTGCAAGTATCATTCGTACGTTTGCCATCTGGGAGCAGGAAAAGCGCAACCCGTATCTACAGCCTCTGCCGCCGCCCGAAGCGCTCGTCTTGACCACGGTTGCGGGTATCGCCGCCGTGCCGAGTATCTTCTGTGCCTTAAGCGCCGAGGTCATAGAGCCAAGCTCAAGAGTGCATCCTCCTCTGAGGTCATCCATATTTCCACCTCCTTCTCTAAAAGGATATGCGGAAAATCAAAAAAGGTGAGTCGCGGAGAATACGGATTGATGAATAAAGATTTGGTTCTCCTACTTGTAATAATGGTTCTTTTAACCTCTCAGGCCGCTACGCGTCCAGCTCTCCTAAAAGGAGAGCCTTTTTGTTAGTTTCAATACCGCTGAGCGTAATCTTACATAAAGCCTCTCCTTTTAGGAGAGGTGGCGGGCAACGTTTGCTTTGCAAACTTGCCGTTGAGCAAAGCGAAACAGGTATCCGCCGGAGAGGTCGAAAACACACAAACGCGAGTAAGAAATCAAAAAAGCCTTCTCCCGAGGGAGAAGGCTTTTTATTCGTTTTTTGCTTTGGGGATATTACCAACCTCTTGTTTTCATGTAATAGTTGTAAAGCGACTCAAGCTCGGCGTCGTCAAGGATGCCGTTCTCATAAGCCTGCTTCAAGCCGTAAAACTCGCCGTTGCAGTAAATATCCATCGTAAGACCAACGTGTCCAAAAGTAAACGTATATTCGCCAACTTCAATATTGACGACTTCCATAGGGTACGAATTACCCGAAGGATAGTCGATAAGAATACAATAAGCATCGTCAAATATACCGTAGCAAGCCTTTATTTCAACCTGATCGGGCGAATTATAATACTCCTTCTCTTCCTCTACGTATGTCTTCTCAAACCATTTGTTTTTGATCTCACTTTGCATTTCAGCCGAGATCTCTACGGGCGGGTCAACCTTAACTTCCTCGGTAGGCTTTTCTGTGGGAGCCTCGGTGGGCTTCTCTGCATTATCGGTGGGCTTCTCGGTATTGTCAGTATGATTGGTGATCTTTTCATCAGAGTCGTCTTTATTGCAAGATGCAAATGTTACTAAAAGAGAAAAGGTAAGTAGTAACGCGGTTAGCAAAGATATTGTCTTAATAAGCTTTTTCATAAACTTCCTCCTAAAAAGATTTTTTCCTCTGATAATATTATACCCCTCCCCCCGCAGAATTGTCAATAGAAAAATGCAAAGCTTGTCAAAAAATGCAAAAAAGCACGAGGCAGAGCCTCGTGCTTTTTTATAAGAGGAATTACTCAGCGTCCTTCTTGTCAGCCTTTTTTTCCTTCTTTGCCTTCTTGTCGTCTGCAGAAGGCTTCTTGTAGTCAATCAACTTAACGATTGCCATTTCAGCGCCGTCTCCTCTACGGGGACCGAGCTTGTAGATCTGTGTATAACCGCCATTGCGTCCTGCATAAAGGGGAGCGAGCTCAACAAATACCTTTGTTACTACGTCCTCCTTGGTTATATATGCCAATGCAGCGCGGCGACTTGCAAGAGTGTTCTTCTTGCCAAGTGTAATCATCTTTTCGGCGATCGAACGAACTTCCTTAGCTCTGGTGAGAGTGGTCTCAACCTGTCCGTTCTCCAACAGTAATGTTACCATTCCGCGAAGCATAGCGTTTCTGTGCGCGGTGGTTCTGCCGAGTTTTCTTGTTCCGGGCATTATAGTTCCCTCCTTCTTCAGTTTTTCTTTCTGATTCTAAGCGCTCGTCTTATTTTCAGTCTTCTTCCTTGCGGAGTTCAAGACCGAGCGAGTGCAATTTCTGAATAACTTCTTCAAGCGATTTCTTACCGAGGTTACGAACCTTGATCATATCCTCCTCGGTGCGATTGGTAAGATCTTCAACCGTGTCAATGCCTGCACGCTTCAAGCAGTTGAAGCTACGAACAGACATGTCAAGCTCCTCAATGGTCATCTCAAGAACTTTTTCTTTCTTGGTCTCTTCTCTTTCAACCATTATCTCTACGTTCTTTGCTTCGTCCGAAAGATCTACGAACAAATTGAGATGCTCGTTGAGTATCTTGGCTCCGAAGGAAATCGCTTCTTTTGCGCTTATCGTTCCGTTAGTCTGTACCTCGAGTGTAAGCTTGTCAAAGTCAGTAATGTTACCTACACGGGTGTTTTCAACCGAGTAGCTTACATTGTAAACGGGGGTATAGATAGAGTCGGTGAAAATAGTTCCGATAGGAGCGGAAATGTTGCTGCCGCGCATCTGTGCGTCGAGCTGCTTGTTTCTATCCTGGGAAACGTATCCTCTGCCGTGGTCAAAGGTCAACTCCATGTAGAGTCTCTCTCCCTCACCAACAGTAGCAATGTGATGTGCAGGGTTGAGGATATCGATATCCGTGTCAACCTTGATATCACCCGCAGTTACGTCCTGCGCGCCAACTACGTCGATGATGACCGTCTTGGGTGCATTGCAATGAAGCTTTGCGATTATACCCTTTACGTTGAGGACTATCTCAGTAACGTCCTCCTTAACTCCGGGAACAGTGGAGAATTCATGAAGAACGCCGTCAATCTTGATGTTGGTTACGGCATATCCGGGCAAGGAGCTAAGCATAATTCTGCGAAGCGAGTTGCCAAGGGTGATACCGAATCCGCGCTCAAGGGGCTCTACGATAAATTTACCGTTTGTTCCGTCCTCGCTAAGATTAACTGTCGTTATATTGGGCTTCTCTATCTCAATCATTCCAAATCATCCTCCTGAAATCATATTTTTTGATAAATTGTTTCTTACGCAGAGCCTACTACCGTCTGCTCTACGCCAGTTGAACCGCATCGCGATCACGCGACGCAAGCTCGGGGATTACTTGGAGTAGAGCTCGACGATAAGCTGCTCGTTGAATTCAAAGTCGATGTCGTCTCTTGCGGGAAGAGCAACGACCTTTGCGCTGAGAGCTGCCTTATCAACGCTGAGCCACTTAGGAGCGTTCTTTGTCTCGAGTGCTTCAGCAAGAGCCTTGCACTTTGCAGAGCCTCTGAAGTTCTCTCTTACGGTTACGACGTCACCTGCGCTTACAAGGATAGAAGGAACGTTTACCTTCTTTCCGTTGAGCTCAAAGTGCTCGTGAAGAACGAGCTGACGAGCTTCCTTGCGGCTCTCTGCCATACCCATTCTGTAAACTACGTTGTCAAGGCGGCGCTCGATGAGCTTAAGAAGGTTCTCACCTGTCATACCTTCCTGACGGTCTGCCTCTACGAAGTAGTTCTTGAACTGCTTCTCGAGGATACCGTAGTATCTTCTGGTCTTCTGCTTCTCACGAAGCTGCATTCCATATTCTCTCTGCTTCTTGTTAGCTGCGCCGTGCTGACCGGGAGCTGTGCTTCTGCGGTCGAGTGCGCACTTGCCGGAAGTGCATCTGTCGCCCTTAAGGAAGAGCTTTGTGCCTTCTCTACGGCAAAGCTTACATGAAGGTCCTGTATATCTTGCCATTACTATTACCTCCTGTGTGTAATTAAACGCGTCTGCGCTTAGGCGGTCTGCATCCATTGTGCGGAACCGGTGTAACGTCCTTGATCATGGTAATCTGAAGACCTACTGTCTCAAGTGCGCGGATCGCGGACTCACGTCCCGAGCCGGGGCCCTTTACGTACACTTCAACGGTCTTAAGACCATGCTCCATTGCTGCCTTTGCCGCGGTCTCAGATGCCATCTGAGCTGCGAAAGGAGTGGACTTTCTGGAGCCTTTGAATCCGAGTTCGCCTGCGGATGCCCACGAAATTGCGTTACCTGCTACGTCTGTAACAGTTACAATTGTGTTATTGAAGGTTGCTGCTATATGAACTGCACCCTTTTCAATATTCTTTTTCTCGCGGCGTCTCTTGATAACTTTCTTAGCGACTTTAGCCATCTTGTCTGCCTCCTATTACTTCTTCTTGTTAGCAATTGTCTTTGCAGGACCTTTTCTGGTTCTTGCATTGGTTTTGGTTCTCTGTCCTCTTACCGGCAGACCCTTTCTGTGTCTGA
>JAFVRA010000144.1 GCA_017504545.1 Clostridia bacterium
GCTGCCTTCTTGATAAGAACGGGAGCGGGGGGAGTCTTGGTGATAAATGTGAAAGAACGGTCAGCGTAAACAGTGATAACAACGGGGATGATAAGACCGATGTCATTCTTTGTTCTCTCGTTGAATTCCTTTGTAAATACGGGAATTGCAACACCGTACTGACCAAGTGCCGGACCTACGGGGGGCTGAGGAGTTGCCTTACCGGCGGGCAACTGCAGCTTGATATAGCCCATAACTTTCTTTGCCATAATTAAAATACCTCCATTGTGGTGAATTTGCGGGAGAATTACAAATTTTTCTCCCTCCCACTTATTACGACGGTCTTTCCGTCAAGCATTCGAGTTTTGTTTACGCCAGCTTTACTACGCTTGCGTCAAGCTCGACAGGCATATCGCGGCGGCCTCTCTTTACGAGAACCGTAACGATCTTAAGATCATCGGAAACAGACTGAACCGTTCCGTTATATCCTTCAAACAATCCGCTTGTGATAACTACGTTATCGCCTTCCTTGAACTTAAGCTCAACCCTCTTTGTTTCGATGTTGAGCGCGTCAACCTCTGCTTCCGTCAGAGGGGTGGGGCGAGATCCGGGACCGACAAAGCCTGTTACTCCGGTGATATTTCTCACCGCGTGCCAGCTTTCCTCAGTCATGATCATCTTAACAAGCACGTAAGAGGGGAATATCTTTACCTCTACCTCTTTTTCCACGTCACCGTTCTTTTCTATAACGGTCTCAACGGGGATCTTGATGTCGAAGATAAGATGTCCGAGTCCACGGTTTTCAACGATCTTCTCAAGGCTTGCCTTTACCTTGTTTTCGTAGCCGGAATAGGTGTGCGCCACATACCATCTGACACCGACATTCATTTCATTGATATCACTCATATCAACAACCTCTTATACGAAGAGTTCTACTATTGCTGTAACGCCCTTTGAGAAAGCGAAATCAAGCGCACCGATTGCAACAGCGCACAAAGAAACGATAACCAGAACGACTGCGCTTCCCTTAAGAACCTGCTTCCAGCTGGGCCATACGATCTTTTTGAGCTCGCTCTTGAAGCCCTTCCAAGCATTCTTTACTCTGCCCTTTTTCTTTTCCTTCTTGGCTTTAGCGGGCTTTGTATCCTTTGCCTCGGCTTCAACAACTTTCTTTTTGTTTTCTGCCATCTTCATCAATCCTCCTAATTACTTAGATTCTTTGTGAAGAGTGTGCTTGCGGCAGAATCTGCAGTACTTCTTGAGTTCAAGTCTGTCAGGATCGTTTTTCTTGTTCTTTTTCGTGTCGTAATTTCTCTGCTTGCACTCTGTGCATACCAGAGTAATCTTAACTCTTGCATCATTAGCCATTTTTGCGGCACCTCCATTTTTCAAAATATTTGACCGTTCACCGTCGGTAAAGCCTCACGGCAACGCTCAGGTAACAGTCTCGCGTACCTCCCTCACCGAGTAGCGTGCAAGATGCCTTTCGGCCATGGCGCTTATCTTGGCACAACAAAAAAGCCTACTCGCAGAGGTATCAGTATTATACCACTTTTCAACCTGCGTGTCAAGGCTTTTTTCGCATTTTTTCTATATATTTTTAAAGTTTTTTCAAAAAATCGCGTTGTTCTGCTCTACTATTAAAAGCAAATGGGGGCGTCTGCCCCCATTTGACTTCAAAAGAGCTTACTGCTCGTCAAGAGCGTTAAGGTCTTCCTCTGCGATAATGCACTCAAACTTCTCACCGCAAGCGGGACAAGCGAGCTCTTCGGGATCGATGCTTCCGTCAAAGCAGATGACCTCGCCGCATGCGGGGCACTCTACCTCAAAGAAATCCTCGTCGTCGATATCGCAATCCTCGTCGCAGCAATCGCAGTCGCCGTCGCACTCAAAATCATCGTCATCCTCGTCGTAGAGGTACTCCTCTACGTCGCCGAGATCCTCGTCGATCTCTTCAATGTAATCGTTAAGGGTATCAAGGTCCTCGTCGATCTCACCGATAGCGTCAGCCATCTCGCCTACGAGATCGATAAGAGCGGCAAGAAGCTTGCCCTCCTTGGTGCTTTCGTCAAGCGAAAGACCCTCTGCAAGACCCTGAATATAAGCAGCCTTTTCACTAAGTGTCATTTTAAATTCCTCCTGAAATTATGCTCTGGAGAGATACTCGCCGGTTCTTGTGTCTATCTTAAGAACCTCGCCCTCGCTGATGAAGAGCGGAACCTTGATAACAGCGCCTGTCTCAAGGGTTGCGGGCTTAAGGGTGTTGGTTGCGGTGTTACCTGCAAAGCCGGGGTCGGTCTGAGTTACGGTAAGCTCAACGAACGTGGGGGGCTCTACGCCGAATACGTTGCCCTTGTAGGAAATGATCTTGCACATCATCTCTTCCTTAACGAACTTGAAGCTGTCGGGAAGCTTATCGCTGTTAAGAGGAAGCATCTCGAAGCTTTCCATATCCATGAAGTAATAAAGATCGCCGTCGTTGTAAGAGTACTGCATTTCCTTTCTCTCGATGTATGCGTTCTCAAACTTGTCTGTAGGGCTGAAAGTTCTTTCAATAACAGAACCGGTGATAACGTTCTTTATCTTTGTACGAACGAAAGCCGCACCCTTACCGGGCTTAACGTGCTGGAATTCGATTACCTGAAAAACAGCTCCGTCCATATCAAAAGTTACACCGTTCTTGAAATCGCCTGCTACTACCATTGTAATTTACCTCCAAAAAGTAATTCTTAAATTTTCATACGCATTCATTATACCGCATTTTTATCTAAATTTCAAGAGTTTTTTGCATTTTTCTTTAAATCTTTGTAACTTTTTTTCAAAGTCTCCCCTGCTCCGCGCTTTCAGGGGTGATTTTGCCGTTATTTTGCTGAAAGAAAGGGCGGTTTTTAATATTTTATTGTAGATAATTACTCAAAATACAAAAAGTTCATTGACAAGAGAAGAAAAAAAGTTTATAATATATTATTATAGATAATAATTTATTTGCGACCGTTGAATTTTACACCGAAAGGACCGTATTATGATAAAAAGCATGACCTCCTTCGGAAGATCGAGAATGACTACGGGCGGCAAGGACATAACCGTTGAGATAAAGTCGGTAAACAACCGATTCTTTGACTGCTCGGTCAAAATGCCGCGCGCTTTCTCCTTCCTTGAGGAAAGAATAAAGCCTTACCTTCAGACTAAGGGTATCTCGCGAGGAAAGGTCGATGTTTTCATAACCATCGACGTCATCAATTCCCCGCTTCCCGAGATCAGCATTGACGAGGGATATGCAGAGGCGTATATAAATGCGCTGAGAAATCTCGGAGAGAAGTTTGATCTCAAGGACGACATCAGCATAATGCGCGTAGCGCAGAACCACGATATTTTCGTTATCCGCAAATCCGAGGAGGATGCCGAGAAGGAATGGCAGGATCTCTCGCTCGTTATAGACGAAGCACTTGAGCGTTTTCTCACAAGTCGCGCTAAGGAAGGCGCGAATATTGAGAGGGATCTCGTTGCAAAGGTCGAAAACATCCGTTCTATCGTTGACAAGATCGAGGCTCTGTCTCTCTCTGACGTCGAGGATTACCGCACTAAGCTTGAGGGCAAGCTTCGCGACATGCTCTCGGACAACAGAATAGTCTTTGATGAGAGCAGAATACTCACAGAGTGCGCTATCTTCGCTGACCGTATCGCCATTGATGAGGAGTTAGTCCGTCTGCGTTCTCACTTTGACGTTTTCGGCGACATTCTCGCATCGGGCGAGCCTGCGGGAAGAAAGCTTGATTTTCTCGTACAGGAGCTCAACCGCGAGACCAACACCATCGGCTCTAAGTGCCAGAACTCCTCCATCGCCAAGATGGTGGTAGAGATAAAGTGCGAGATAGAGAAGATAAGAGAACAGATACAAAATATCGAATAACTCAGGAGACTTCCTTATGAAATTCATCAATATCGGCTTTGGAAATATGGTTGCCGCAGACAGAATAATCACCATCGTAACTCCCGATTCCGCCCCCGTAAAGCGTCTTATGCAGGACGCCAAGGATAGCGGTCGCGTTATTGACGTATCATGTGGCAGAAGGACTCGCTCGGTAATAATCACCGACAGCGAGCATATCATTCTCAGCGCTATTCAATCCGAAACTATCGCCAACCGTCTTGACAACGAGGCGGACGACGAGGAAGAACCCGAATAAAGAGGAACTGCCATGACTGAAAACAAAGGAATTATGCTGGTGGTCTCAGGCCCCGCCGGAAGCGGCAAGGGCACGGTCAACGCCATGCTGCTAAAACGCGATGATTTCGCATTCTCGGTATCTGCCACAACAAGAGCGGCGCGTCCGGGTGAGGTTGACGGAGTCAACTACCATTTCATCACAAGAGAGAGCTTTCTTGAAAGAATAGACTCGGGCGATATGCTTGAATATACCGAATACTGCGGCAACTTCTACGGCACTCCCCTCAAGGAAGCCGAGGAGGTACTGCGCTCGGGCAAAAATCTCATTCTTGAGATCGAGGTCGAGGGCGCGATGAACGTCAAGCGCAAGTATCCCGACGCCGTTTTGGTGCTTCTGCTTCCCCCCTCCTACTCTGTTCAGGAAGCAAGACTTCGCGGCAGAGGAACAGAGACCGAGGAAAAGATACTTCTGCGACTCGCAAGAGCAAAGGAAGAGGTCGCACTTGCCGACTGCTACGACTACGTGGTATATAACTACGACGACAAGGCGGACGAGGCTGCGGCGCACATACTCTCGATAGTAGATGCGGAAAAGTGCTCTATCAAGCGCAACGATCGCGTTGCGGACAAATATCTCAATTCGTAAAAAATAAATCTTACATAAATTTGATTAAGGAGAAAATTATGCTTTACCCTACAATCTCAGAACTTACCAAGGACGAATTCAACCGCTACGAGCTTGCTCTCGCAACCGCTAAGTGTGCAAGACTCATCACCAACGAGTACGTAAAGCAGCGCGAGGCTGCAGAAAAGGCAGCTACCGGCAATAAGGAAGCAGACCGCAACCTTATCAACATGATCAACAAGGAATACAGAGACGAAAAGGCTGTAAAGAACGCTATCACAAGGATCAACAGCGGCGAATATAAGATCGTTCGCGTTGAGGAGTCCGAGGAGACAGCAGACGAGGCAGTAGCAGAGGTTGCAGAGGATACTGCTGCCGACGCAGAGTAATTCCCTCTCTGAAGCAATTTGCAATTTGAATAATACGTCTTTACGGGAACAGGAGGAAACGATATGGCTGAATACGCGGGGCTTCACATTCTCAGAAGTCCATATCACATAGATAACGCCTACGACTATTTTCTTCCGCCTCATCTTCGCGCGGACGTGCGCGTCGGAGATTTCGTAACGGTTCCCTTTGGCGTCGGAAACACAAGGGAGATCGCTTTGGTGGTCTCCCTTAAAGATTGCCCTTCATCCCCAAATCAGAACTACAAGCCGATAGACTCGGTTTGCGACAAGCGACTCTCGCTATCAGAGGAGATGCTCGGACTCTGCTTCTTTATGAAGGAACAGACTCTCTGCACAATAGGCGACGCCGTCAGAAGCATGATACCTGCGGCGGCGCTTACGAGACCGTTTGAGATATATCGCTTGCCCGATGAAGAGCCTACGGGCGAGGACGGACTTGACGACACCACGAGGTTTATCCTTGAGCATATAAGAAAAAAAGGCAAGGCAGATACAGAATCGCTAAAAAACAGCTTCGGTCCCGCCCTCAAGCCTGCGCTCAAGAAGCTGACCGACGGTGGCTTTATAGTCAAGGACTTTGAGATAAAGGAAAGCTCACGCAAGACCGAAAATCTCTACAGGCTCGCAATCAGCCGCGAGGACGCAGAGGAGATACTTGCGCGCACTCATAGCGAGATAAAGCTTCGCTCAGAGGCGCATCTCGGCGCGCTCAAGTATTTTATCACCTGCGGTCTTGAGGAGATAAGCGAGAAGCAGATACTCTCGGACTGTGACTTAAAGTCCGCTCAGCTCAAGGCGCTCTGTGACAAGGGCGTGCTTGAGAAGATCAAGCGCGAGGTAGACCGCGGACTTGCGCTCGTGCGCCCCGAGGACTACGATTGCAATTACAAGGACGCGTCTCCCATAATCCTCAACGAAGAGCAGCAGGCGGCGTTTGAAACGCTCAAGGGCTTTACCGACAGCGGCGAGCCGAAGGCGGCTCTGCTTCACGGAGTTACGGGAAGCGGCAAGACCTCGGTAATGATGAAGACTATCGACCACGTGCTTGACGGCGGCAGAAGCGTCATAGTGCTTCTCCCCGAGATAGCGCTCACGCCTCAGACTCTTGAGATATTCTGCTCAAGATACGGCAGGAGAGTGGCAATAATACATTCGGGACTCTCCGAGGGAGAGCGCCTTGACACCTACAGAAGAATAAAAAGCGGCGGTGCTGACGTAGTTATCGGCACGCGCTCTGCCGTTTTCGCTCCGCTTGACAACCTCGGAATGATAGTCATCGACGAGGAACAGGAGCACACCTATAAATCGGATATGAACCCGAAATATC
Organism: Clostridia bacterium; assembly: GCA_017504545.1. GTDB lineage: Bacteria > Bacillota > Clostridia > Oscillospirales > CAG-272 > HGM12713. The sequence continues at coordinate 6,510 of JAFVRA010000144.1, forward strand.
ACGCCAAGGATATCGCAAGATACCGCTCGGCGCACCAGAATTCACTTATGCTGCTCGCATCGGCAACTCCGTCCTTTGACAGCTACTACAAGGCAAAGGAAGGCAAATACGCGCTCGTAACGCTCAAAAACCGCTACGGCGGCGCAAAGCTTCCTCGCGTATCGGTAGTCGATATGAGAAAGAGCGCCGCGGGAGGCGTTACCTCTCCGCTTGGCAATATGCTCTGCGAGAAGCTGGTGGAGACTAAGGAGCGCGGAAATCAGTCTATCCTCTTTATCAACCGCAGAGGATACAACAATTTCCTCTCCTGCAGAAGCTGTGGTGAGGCTGTTTCCTGCCCGACCTGCAGCGTTTCTATGACCTATCACACCTACGGCGGCTCTTACGATCGCGGCGAGCTTCGCTGCCATTGGTGCGGACGAAGAATGCCCGTGCCGACCACCTGCCCGTCCTGTCAGAGCGAGCATATCGCGCGTATGGGATACGGCACTCAGCGCATCGAGCAGGAGCTTTCCGAGCTTTTGCCTACTGCGAATATATTGCGAATGGACACCGACACCACGAGCGCGAAGAACGCCTACGAGGAGCTGCTCGGAAAGTTCCGCAGACGCGAGGCTGACATATTGCTTGGCACGCAGATGGTAACCAAGGGACACGACTTCCCTGCCGTTACTCTCGTCGGAGTTCTTCTTGCAGATGCGTCCCTCTACCTTGACGACTACCGCGCCGCTGAGCGCACCTTTGCGATGCTGACTCAGGTCATCGGTCGCGCAGGCAGAGCCGACAAGGAGGGCGAGGCGATAATACAGACCAACAACCCCGATAACGATTGTATCAGGCTTGCCTGTAAGCAGGATTACGAACGCTTCTACGAAAACGAGATACGCCTTCGCAAGCAGCTTCGCTTCCCACCATTCTGCGACATCGCGCTTATGACTCTCTCGTCAAACGATGAGAAGGAGCTTATGAAGGCGTCGGGCATACTCTCAAAGAATTTTGAGACACTTGCGAAGGGTGAGTACAGCGATCTGCCTCTGATGACCTTCGGTCCGTTTGAAGCTCCCGTATATAAGGTTGACAACAAATACAGAATGAGAATGGTAGTCAAATGTAAGCTGAACAAGCGCTCGCGCGCTATGTTCTCTGCACTTCTCTCGGATTTCTCAAGATCGGGCGCTAAGGGGCTCAATCTCTCGATCGACTTCAATCCCTCAAGCCTCTGATACTGTAAATTATGTAAATATTCATTTTCGGAAATAAAAGGAGATATTTATGGCAAAACTCAAAATACTAAAGGTCGGCGACGAAGCGCTTCGCAAGGTCTGCCGCCCCGTTGAAAATATAACCCCCAGAGTTCTTCAGCTTCTTGACGATATGGTCGAGACTATGCGCGCCGCTGACGGTGTCGGTCTTGCCGCTCCTCAGGTGGGCATCCTTCGCAGAATAGTAGTCATCGAGACTCCCGACGAAGGACTTTTCGAGCTTATCAACCCCAAGATAATAGCATATTCGGGCGAGCAGATAAGCGAAGAGGGCTGTCTCTCGGTGCCGGGCAGATGGGGCACGACCAAGCGCCCTATGCACGTTACCGTAAGAGCGCTCAACCGCAAGGGTGAGACTATTGACGTCACGGGCTCGGGTCTGCTTGCAAAGGCGTTCTGCCACGAGCTTGACCACCTCGACGGAAAGCTTTATATCGACGTTGCTATCAAAATGGATAGCGTAGACTGACGGGAGAGTGCAAGATGAAGATACTTTTTATGGGCACTCCCGACTTCGCGCTCTTTTCGCTCAAGGCTCTTGTTGAGGAGAGCGGACACGAGATATGCGGAGTCATCACTCAGCCCGACAGACCTAAGGGCAGAGGCTACGCTCTGCTTCCCCCACCCGTAAAGGTCTATGCCGAGGAGCGCGGAATTGCAGTTTATCAGCCTGCAACGCTTCGCGACGAAGCCTTCGCTTCGCTTCTCTCAAAGCTCTCGCCCGACCTTATCGTCGTGGTTGCATTCGGCAAGATACTGCCGCAGAGCGTTCTTGACTTCCCCAAATACGGCTGTATCAACGTTCACGGCTCGCTCCTGCCCGAATACAGAGGCGCAGCTCCAATGCAGAGAGCGGTCATAGACGGCAAGACAGTAACCGGCATTACCACTATGTATATGGCTGACGGCATTGATACCGGCGATATGCTTCTCAAGTACGAGCTTCCTATCGGCGAGAACGATAATTTCGAGGTAATTCACGACTCTCTCGGCGCTCTCGGTGCTAAGGCTCTGCTTGACACCATTATTCTTCTTGAGAAGGGCGAGGCTGTTCGTCTTCCTCAGGATGAAGCACTTGCCACCTACGCTAAGAAAATAACTAAAGAGGATTGCCTGCTCTGCTTTGACGGCGATGCGCGCACTCTTCACAATCTTATAAGAGGACTTTCTCCCTTCCCGCTTGCGTTCACTCACACGCCCGACGGCAAGCTTCTCAAGGTGATCGAGACGCGTGTTGCCGACGATACTACCAAGCACAGCGAGGACGAGTGCGGCAGAGTTATCTCTCTTGATAACGGAATAGAGGTAGCCTGCAGGACGGGCTCTATCCGCATACTCCGCCTTCTCCCCGAGGGCAAATCGCGTATGTCAGCCGAGGACTTCATCCGCGGCAGAAAAATTGCGGTAGGAGATAAGCTCTCGTAAATATATCGAAAGGAATGATCTCCTATGATATTTGGACTTTTTGCTTACGACTGGACTATACTTCTGGTGATCCCAGGATTTATAATCTCGCTCTGGGCGCAAATAAAGGTAAGCTCCACCTTTAAGAAATATTCAAAGCTTCGCACCTATAAGGGAATAACCGGCTACGATGCGGCAAGAAGGATACTTGACGCAAACGGTCTTCAGCACGTTGCTATTGAGCGCGTGCGCGGCGACCTTACCGACCACTACGACCCGAGAGCCAACGTCATCAGACTGTCCGACAGCGTTTATTCCTCCTGCTCGCCCGCCGCTATCGGCGTTGCCGCGCACGAAAGCGGTCACGCCGTTCAGTACGCTACGAACTACGGGCCTATAAAATTCAGAATGGGGCTTGTTTCTATAACCAACTTCAGCTCTATGCTCGCGATCCCGCTCTTTTTCATCGGTCTTGCCTTTGCGGCAGAGCCGCTGATGCTCGCTGGAATACTGATGTATTCAGCGATCGCTTTCTTCCAGCTCGTTACTCTCCCCGTGGAGTTTAACGCTTCAAGCAGAGCACTACGCGCGCTTTCAGGCTCGGGAATGCTCTCACAAGACGAGCTCGGAGCTTCAAAAAAGGTGCTGACCGCCGCCGCTCTTACCTACGTTGCGGCGCTTCTGACCTCTCTTTTGACTCTGCTTCGTCTCGTACTTCTCGCAAGCGGCAGAAGCCGCAGAAATTAACAGACAGGAATTGACTTATTATGACGCCGAGATCTCTTGCCTACGATCTTCTCGGAAGATCCGAAAAGAGCAAACAGTATTCAAATATAGCGCTTGATCACGCCCTTGAAAAGAGTGGCTTGAGCCACGCCGACAAGCGACTTGCCTCGGCGCTCTTCTACGGCGTTACCGAGCGCAGAATAACGCTTGACTATCGCATTTCTCAGCTCTCCGCACGCCCCGTAAGCGAGCTTGACGCCGAGGTGCTTTGCGCCTTGAGGATAGGTCTTTATCAGCTTATGTATCTCGACCGTATTCCTGCGCACGCCGCTATAAACGAGACGGTCGGACTCTGCAAAAAGAGATTTTCGGGCTTTGTGAACGCCATTCTCCGCGCCCACACGAGAGAGCCGTTCGTGCTTCCCTCTCGCGAGGATGCCGCAGAATATCTCTCGGTCTCCTGCTCGGTCTGCAAGGAGCTTTGCGAGAAATTCATCTCGATTTTCGGAGTTGACGAGGCAGAGCGCGTGCTCAACGGATTTTTTGGCGTATCCGATACCACGCTCCGGGTAAACACGCTCCGCACGACCAGAGATGCGCTCGCGCAAAAGTTAGAGGATGCCACCCCAACCGATATATCGCCCGCAGGACTTTACGTCAAGGGCTCGGTCAGAGAGCTTTACGGCTTCTCTGAGGGACTTTTCTTCGTTCAGGATCAAGCCTCGCAGATATGCGTTGAGGCGCTTGACGCAAGAGAGGGCGATCTTATGCTTGACATTTGCGCCTGCCCCGGCTCTAAGAGCTTCGGCTCGGCAATAAAGATGAACGGTAAGGGACGAATAATCGCCTTTGACCTTCACGAGAACAAGCTCTCACTCGTAAAAGAGAGCGCTAAGAGACTCGGAATTGACATCATCGAGACTTCGGCAATGGACGGGCGCACTCCAATCCCCGAGCTTTTCGACAAGGCTGACAGAGTGCTTTGCGACGTTCCCTGCTCAGGCTTTGGAGTGCTTGGCAAGAAGCCCGAGCTTCGCTACAAGAGCCCCGAGGAATCGGCAAGACTCCCCGAGATACAGCGCGCGATACTTGACAACGCCTCGCGCTACGTAAATGTGGGCGGAACTCTCGTTTACTCCACCTGCACGCTTCTCCCCGAGGAAAATCAGCAAAATATTCAAGAGTTCCTCTCCCGTCACCCCGAGTTCTCACTTGCGCCGTGGAGCGTAGGCTCTCTTGAAGTTAGCAGCGGCATGATAACTCTTCTGCCGCATATACACAATACCGACGGATTTTTCATAGCTAAACTTATAAGGAAGTAATATTTCTGTATGAACAGTCAAAAGATCGATCTGCTCTCGCTTCTCCCTGCCGAGCTTGAGGAATTTCTCATCTCGCTCGGAGAGCCAAAATACCGCGCAAAGCAGCTATTTACACAGATGCACAGAGGCGTATCTCCTGCGGATATGACCAATATCGGCAAGGGCACCAAGCAAAAGCTTGACGAGTTGGCGTATTATGCGCTCCCGAGCATAAGAAGAAAGCTCGTCTCGGCAATAGACGGAACTGTCAAATATCTGTTTGAGCTTTCCGACGGCAACTCGGTCGAGAGCGTTGTAATGAAATACAAGCACGGAAATACCATTTGCGTTTCCTCGCAGGTCGGCTGCCGTATGGGATGCGCCTTCTGCGCTTCAACTATAGGCGGAAAGCTTCGCGACCTCGCGCCCTCCGAGATACTCGGGCAGGTGCTAGTGGCGCAGAACGACACGGGCGAGCGCATTTCAAATATAGTTATGATGGGTATTGGCGAGCCGCTTGACAACTATAAGAACGTGATCAAATTTCTGCGCCTCGTGGGATGCGAGGACGGAATGAACATCGGCTACCGCCACATATCCCTCTCTACCTGCGGTCTCGTTGACAAGATAGACGCGCTCGCTAAAGAAGATATGCCCATAACTCTTTCAATTTCGCTTCACGCATCGGACGACGAGACGAGAAGCTCTATCATGCCCGTAAACAAGAGATGGAACATCGCCGCCCTGCTTGACGCGTGCAGACGCTACTATCAGTCAACGGGCAGGCGCATCTCGTTTGAATACACGCTAATTTCGGGCAAGAACGACTCGGTCGCCGCGGCAGAGCGACTTGCAAGGCTTCTCAACAAGGCTCTGCGCCCCTCAAAGAGCGACAGCTTCCCCATACACGTCAACCTCATTCCCGTCAATCCCGTAGCCGAGACCGAATTTTCCGCCACGGGCAAGCAGGCTGTACAAAAGTTTGCAAAAACGCTTGAGGACAACGGCATTCGCGCAACCGTCCGCCGCACTCTCGGCGCTGACATAAACGCCTCCTGCGGACAGCTTCGCCGCGAGGACGAGAAGAACAAATCGTAAGGCTGACGGTATCTCCTCTTTCAAGAGTACATACTACGCGTGAAAGAGGTAATTTGATGGTTTTTAAATTCAAAAGAAGCGTCAGGCTCTCGGCAAAGAGAAAAAGAGGCGGCTATCGCTTTCGCAACAGCCGTCTGCCCGAGCCCTTCAAGGCGCTTTCAAGAGATCCCGAGATAGATATTTTCGGAGAATTTACCGAAGAGAAAAGAAAGTCGCTTCTGCTAACCCGTCTCAGCTTGTTAAGAGAGGGACTCTCCTCGCTTTTCTCTAAGCTAAGGAGTGCAATAAAGCGGCGGCAAAAGCCTCCCGTTCCGTCGGCACTTCTCGTCGGCGCGGTCTGCGCCTCGGCACTCTCCGTTGCACTTGCGGCGGCTATGTCGGTGCTTCTGCTCTTTGGCGGATATGGCGGCAGCTATTCTGAGGTCGAGATACCCGACCTTATCACTCTCAGCGAGAGCGAGGCTCTTGCTACCGACAGCGATATATTTGAATACGTGATCGAATACCGCTCTAACCCCGAAGCGAAGGTTGGAAGCGTTATAGCGCAACGCCCCGCTCCGAGCGTGGTACGCCGACTGTACTCAAAGGATAAAAAAATAACTCTGACGCTTACGGTAAATCGCGAGAAGGAGCAAGTGACCATTCCGAAAACGGTTGGACTTTCCTTGCGCGACGCCTCTCTTATGCTAAGAAACGAGGGGCTTCAGGTCAGAGTATTAAACGAATATTCAAGCACCGCTCCGTCGGGAACGGTGATATATTGCTCGCGCTCTGCTGGCGAGCGCGTTGATATTGACGAGGTCATCGTCCTTACGGCGAGTCTTGGGAAGGAGACTGTTTACAGACAAGTCCCCAACCTCATCGGACTTGGTGAGAGCGACGCGGCAAGACGGCTGATTGCAAATAGACTTTTGGTAGGAAAGATATCCTACGCGCCCTCGTCGGCCCCACTCGGCACGGTCATCGCGCAGGAGCAAGCTCACGGCTCATCCGTAGCCGAGGGCACGAAAATTTCACTTACCGTCAGCGGCGGCACCACCTTCGCTGATTAAAGAACAAAAAGAGAGGAAAAGCAATGGCAGAACAGATACACGGAAAAATAATGCTCGGCGTGGGCGGACTTTACACTGTCCGTATCCTTTGTGCGCCCGAGGGCTCGTCCGCAAACGTCGGTGACACAGTCGTATGCCGCGCGAGAGGCTCGTTCAAGCACCGCGATATCACTCTGCTTGCGGGAGATAACGTCATAATCTCTCCCACCACCTCTGCCGATAAGGCTAAGAAGGGGGAGGAAAGCGCGGAATTCGTAATCGACGAGCTCTGCGAGCGCAAAAACGCGCTCATCCGTCCCCCTCTTGCTAATCTTGACTATATGTTCATAACTATGGCGGCGGCATCCCCCGCGCCTATACTTACGACTGTCGATAAGCTTATCTGCATTGCAGAGTTCAACGATATTGAGCCGATAATAGTGATAACCAAGCGTGAGCTCGACGAGGACTACGCCGCCGAGCTTGAGTCTATATACAAAAAAAGCGGCTTTATTGTATTTTCTCTCTCGGCAAGGAACAATATCGGCGTAGATGAGATACACGCCTTCATCGAGCGCGAGCTCGTCGGAAAGACCTCTGCCTTTGCAGGCGCCTCGGGAATAGGAAAATCCACCCTTCTCAACGCGCTCTTCCCCTCTCTCAAGCTTTCAACCTCGGAGATCAGCCGAAAGATACAGCGCGGCAGACACACAACGAGAAAGGCAGAGCTTTACTGCATTGACAGCAGCACCGATTGCGGCTATATAGCCGACACCCCGGGCTTCTCTATGCTTGACTTCGAGCGCTTCGACTTTTTTGAAAAGGAAGACCTGCCTTCCACGATGCGCGAGTTTGACGATTACATAGGCGCTTGCAAATACACAAAGTGCTCTCACACTAAGGAAGAGGGCTGTGCTATACTTGAGGCGGTCAGAAGCGGTGCGATACCTAAATCGAGGCACGAGAGCTTCTGCGAGCTTTACGAGGTCCTTAAGGCAAAGAAGAAATGGTAACGGAGAAATTATGAAAGCATTTATTTATACGGGCGGAGAGATATTCCCGAATAATATTACCGAGCATCCGAAGGCAGACGATCTCACTATCGCCGCCGATTCGGGATATAGCAACGCGAAGACTCTCGGCGACTCGGTGCAGATACTCGTAGGAGATCTCGACTCGCTTGACAGATCAAAAATAGAGGGCAGACCCGAGCTTATCGAGGTGCCTGCCGAAAAGGACTTTACCGACACTCAGCTTGCGGTCGAGACGGCGCTCAAGCGAGGTGCTGACGACATCGTCATCATCGGCGGTCTTAGCGGCAGACTTGACCACACGCTCTCAAACCTTGCAATACTCAAGGACCTCTCTGACAGAGGCGTTTACGCGGTCATGGCTGACGGCAGAAACAGAGTCAGATACATAAAGTCCACAAGCACGCTTATCGCACGAAGCGGATACACCTATCTCTCGCTCATCGCCGACGGTGAGAAGGTCAAGGGAGTCAGCATTGAGGGCTGTAAATATCCTCTTGAGAACGCCGTGCTCAACGACAGATACCAGTACGCCGTCTCTAACGAGATAGTCGGCAACTGCGCGCTTATATCTATCAAAAAGGGCGGTCTTTATATAGTTGAGAGCGCCGATTGAAGCAGAGTGTCTCCCGTGCTTTTTATCACAAGCTCGCGCGACTCTGCCCACATCACAGTTTGATAAAGCATACCGAGGATACGGATCTCTGACTCCGTATCCTTCTTTTTTTCGTCACTTCCCCTCTCAAATCTCCGCATAAGAAAATCAAGCTTTCTCTCGCCGAGAATGTCGCTAAGAAATGCAGTCTGCCGCCCATCAAGCGCCAAAATCATAGACACAAGCCGCTCTCTCATACGGAAAAGCGCCTCAGGATCGGCTCTGTTGTCCTCGCGCGCTATCCTGCCTATCGCCTCTATCTGATAGAGGGCGCCAAGTCTGTCCTCTCGCTCCTCGGCGTATGAGAGACTTTTCCTTCTCGCCCTGTCCTCAAAAAGCACTCGCTGTTCACCTCTCTGCTCCGCCTCGTAAAAAAGTCGGCAAAGCCCCAACATATCGCAATCAAACTGCGGATAATCAAAGGCGATAAGCGCGCTTGAGAGCAGGTCGCGAAGCTCGTGGGCGTTAAATTGCGGATGAGGCGCAAAAACGCGCTCACGTTTTCCAAAGCTGCGTGAAGCGCTACCCTTGGCGCGCTCTCTATAGCGAAATCTGCTCATTCCAAGCTCAGTAAAGAGGATACATTCGCCGGGGAGCACCTCGGATATATCGGGAAGAATATTCGTCGCGCGATACACCCCAAAGGGCGCGCAGAGGTGAAGCGAGAGCATCTCTCGGCTGACGCTCAGGCTCCCGCCAATAGCCGCCGTCAGCCCCTTGACCTCAGAAGCAAAATAGACCTGTCCCTTATAGATCCTGTAAAAAAGCGGCTTCTTGCCCTTTTTGTCTCTCGCGAGCAGAAGCATCCTTCGCTCACCGTCGTAAAGCGCGAGCGCAAAGCCGCCGCCAAGAGCGCCGAGAAAATCAACGCCGCTCACCCGATAGCCCTCAAACACCGCAGAGCTGAAAAGCAGCTCTGAATCCATAGCAAGCGAGAAGGAATGCCCACCCCTCTCAAAAATAGCAGGCTGAGCATCCTCGTTCTCACTAAACGCCTCGGGTGAGGAGCTGTTGCGGATTATCCCCACGTTTCCGCCAAGATAAGCGCTGCTGCGCTTTCTTCCGCGCATACTCATCGCTATCCTCATTCTGTTGAGCGAGGAAAATTCTATCTCGCCGCCGCTTATATCAAATATTCCGCCTATTGCACTCATATATATTCCTCCAAAGAAAATCTCCTATAGAAAATAGTATGAGCGGAAGATCAAAAAAATAAGTCAAGAGATGCAAAAAAGGCATATACTGTAGCAAAAGCAAAAAATTCTTTAGGGAGGCGCATTATGAAGATAGTTTTGCTACATACCCCAAAATTTTTCGTTCCCATTCTCCGCAGACTCTTCGGTGTTGAGAAGAAAAGCAAATAAATAAGCCACCACAACAGCTTTGCGCCTCGGAGAAGCGCAAAGCTGTTGACTTTTTATGTTTATTGTTGTATAATTAAAGGTAAGAGATCCTAACCCGAAAGGACTTTGATATGACTAAAGGATTTTTACCTATAACCTATGAAGAAATGAACGCGCTCGGATGGGAGAGACCCGATTTCGTTTACGTATGCGGCGACGCCTACGTTGACCATCCCTCCTTTGGCGCGTCTATAATCACACGCGTTCTTGACGCGGCAGGCTTCCGAGTAGCCTTTCTCGCTCAGCCCGATTACAAGAGCTGTGAGGAATTCAAGAAATTCGGCAGGCCAAGACTTGGCTTTCTCGTTTCAGCAGGCAACATAGACTCTATGGTGGCGCACTACACCGCCGCCAAGAAGAAGCGCTCGTCAGACTACTATTCCCCCGGTGGAAAGGCAGGAAAGCGCCCCGACAGAGCCACGATAGTTTACTGCAACCGCATACGCGAGGCATACGGCGACGTACCGATAATAATAGGCGGGCTTGAAGCCTCTCTGCGCCGCTTTGCTCACTACGATTATTGGGCAGACAATATCCGCCGCTCTATCCTCGTCGACAGCCGCGCGGACATTCTGACCTACGGCATGGGCGAGAATATCATTCTGCGAATAGCGACTCTGCTTGACCGCGGCATACCCGTCAAGAAGATACGAGACGTGCGCGGAACGGTGTATCTCTGCGCCCCCGAGGACAAGATACACTACCCCGTAGCCGCAAGCTTTGACTATAACGAGCTTAAGACGAACAAGCGCAAATACGCCGAGGCGTTCGGCGTTCAGTATAAAAATCAGGACTCTATCAACGGCAAGGCGATAGTAGAATACTACGACGGAAAGATGCTCGTGCAAAATCCGCCGATGCCTCCGCTTGAGCGTGAGGAGCTTGACAGAGTTTATTCTCTGCCCTATATGCGAACCTACCACCCCTCCTATGAGAAGGAGGGCGGCGTTCCTGCGATAGAGGAGGTTCGCTTTTCGCTCACTCACAACCGCGGCTGCTTCGGTGCTTGTAATTTCTGCGCGCTCGCTTTCCATCAGGGGCGCACGGTGCGCTCAAGAAGCATTGAGAGCGTAGTTGAAGAAGCAAAGAAGATAACAGAAATGCCTGATTTCAAGGGCTATATCCACGACGTTGGCGGCCCTACGGCTAATTTCCGCTACCCTGCCTGCGAAAAGCAGCTTCGCGACGGAGTCTGCTCGGCTCGCAAGTGCCTCTCTCCCACTCCTTGCAAGAATCTTATCGCAGATCACACCGAATACATAAAGCTCCTTGAGGCTATCGAGGCGCTTCCTAAGGTAAAAAAGGTGTTCGTGCGCTCGGGAATCAGATTTGACTATCTGCTTGCCGACAGCGACGATGGGTTCTTCAAGAAGCTTGTCAGAGACAACGTCAGCGGTCAGCTCAAGGTCGCTCCCGAGCATTGCTCGTCAGCCGTGCTTCGCTGTATGGGCAAGCCTGATTTCAGCGTTTATCAGAAGTTCCGCAAGCGCTATTTCGAGCTTTGCGACGAAGTCGGAAAGGAGCAGTACCTCGTTCCCTATCTTATGTCGAGCCACCCCGGCTCAACGCTCGCAGACGCGCTTGAGCTCGCGCTCTGCTTAAAGCGCGACCACTACGCTCCCGAGCAGGTTCAGGACTACTACCCCACGCCCGGAACGGCGTCAACGGTAATGTTCTATACCGGTATAAATCCGCTTGATATGAAGCCTGTTTACGTTGCTACAGATTACCACGAAAAGCAGCTTCAGCGCGCGCTTCTTCAGTATAACCGTCCGCAGAACGCGCCCCTCGTCCGCGAGGCACTAAGAAAGCTCGGACGTGAGGATCTGATCGGCTACGGCGCGGAATGTCTCGTGCGCCCCGAGCGCGATAGCGCTCCGAGGCCTAAAAGCGCGCCCCGTCAGGATAAGGCATCGGGCAGGAGTAAGACCAACGTAAAGCAAAACGCGCCAAGAGGTGACAGAAGCAGAGGCGGTAAGCAGAGTGCAAAGCAGCCCTCGGGCAAAAGCCAAAGCCATTCAAAGCCTAAGCAGAGGAGCAAAAGATGATCTACGACGACAACAAAAAGAAAAGCAGTCTTGATCGCGAGCTTTTCAAGTCTCCCCCCGCGGAATATCGCGCCGCTCCCTTTTGGGCGTGGAACTGCGATCTTGATCGCGACGAGCTTCTGCGACAGATAGATATATTCAAGGAAATGGGGCTCGGCGGCTTCCACATGCACGTAAGAACGGGTATGTCAACCGAGTACCTTTCAGACGAATTTATGTCGCTTATCAAGGCGTGTACCGATCACGCGAAGAAAAATCAGATGCTCGCGTGGCTCTACGACGAGGACAGATGGCCCTCGGGCGCGGCAGGCGGCATAGTTACGAAGGACCACGCCCTACGCCAAAGATACCTGCGCTTCACGCCCGACGCCGAGCGAGCGCTCGGCGAGGAGGATATTCTCCTTGCGACCTTTGATATAGTTCTTGACGAGAACGGTGCTCTTCTCTCATATCACTTGCTTGGAGAGGGCGAGGCGCCGAAGGGGAATTCGTGGCGAGTTATCCACGAGGTAGCGGGAAACACGCCTTGGTATAACGGGCAGGCGTATCTTGACACCCTTAACCCTAAAGCAACACAAAAGTTCATCGACGTTACCTACACCGCCTACGAAAAGGCGGTAGGCGACGAGTTCGGCAAGACCGTCCACGCGATGTTTACCGACGAGCCTCAGCTCTCGCGCAAAAGCTGTCTTCCCTATGCTTACAGCAAGCGCGATGTGACTCTCTCTTGGACAGACGATTTTGACGAGACCTATAGCGCAAAATACGGCGAGTCTATCCTTCCCCGTCTCCCCGAGCTGCTCTGGGATCTTCCCGACGGCGCGCCCTCTCTTGCGCGCTACCGCTACCACGATCACGTTTGCGATCGCTTCGTTGAAGCCTTTGCCGACAGATGCGGTGGGTGGTGTGCGGAGCACGGCATCTCGCTTACGGGACACATGATGGCAGAATCCACGCTTGACGATCAGACGAGCTATGCAGGCGAGGTAATTAGAGCCTACCGCTCGTGTGGAATACCGGGTATAGATATGCTCTGCGGCTTCTTTGAGTTCACAACCGCAAAGCAATGTCAGTCGGCGGTGCGACAGTACGGACGCTCGGGAATGCTCAGCGAGCTTTACGGAGTTACGGGCTGGGATTTTGACTTCCGCGGACACAAGCTTCACGGTGACTGGCAGGCGGCTCTCGGAGTTACCGTCAGAGTGCCTCATCTCTCTTGGGTATCGATGCACGGCAACGCCAAGCGCGACTACCCTGCATCTATACATTATCAATCCTCCTGGCATAAGGAATACTCCTACGTTGAGGACCATTTTGCAAGGCTGAATACCGCGCTGACTCGCGGAAAGCCTATAGTCAAGGTCGGAGTTATCCACCCTGTTGAGAGCTATTGGCTTCACTACGGCCCCGAGGAACAGACGAGCCTCGTCCGCTCGGGACTTGAGGCAAACTTCCGAAATATAACTCAGTGGCTGCTTCGCGGCTCGGTAGATTTCGACTTCATCTCCGAATCGCTCTTGCCCTCGCTTTGCAAGGAAGCAAGCGCTCCGCTTACGGTCGGAGAGATGCAATACGACGCTATCATAGTTCCCGAATGTGAAACTCTCCGCTCTTCAACGCTCGAGCGCCTTGAAGGCTTCAGGGCGGCAGGCGGTACGCTTATATTTATGGGCGACGCGCCCAAGTACGAGAACGCCGCTCCCTCACTTCGAGGACGAGAGCTTTACGAGCGCTCCGAGCGCATCTCCTTCTCCCGCGCTTCTCTGCTCGCCTCTCTTGAAAAATTCAGAATACTTGACGTAAGAAGCACGAGCGGCTCGCCCTCAAACAGTCTTATACATCAGCTTCGCCGCGACGAGAACGGCGTGTGGCTCTTCCTCGCGCATTGCGACAAGCCTTATAACAAGGACGTTGCGACCTGCAAGAGCTATAATTTAAGGCTTCGCGGAAGATACGTTCCGTCGCTCTGGGATACGGTCAGCGGCGAGATCCGCGCGCTTGATTTTGAGTATCGCGGAAACGATACGCTCATCACCCTCTCGCTCTACGACTACGACTCGTCGCTCATCTTCTTTGCCGACGGAAAGGGCGATCAGCCTGTCGCACAAAAGGCAGACGAAATGCGCGAGCTTTGCTACGCGCCCGAATTCGTATCCTACTCGCTCTCAGAGCCAAACGTGCTGCTTCTTGACAAGGCAAGATACGCGCTTGACGGCGAGGATCTTGAGGGAACGGAAGAGATACTGCGGCTTGACAACAAGCTTCGCACAAGGCTCGGACTCCCCTTGCGCGTAGGAAGAGTGGCTCAGCCGTGGGCAATAGAAAAAAGGACGCCCCGATGGAGCGTAACTCTTGAATATAGCTTTGAGAGTGAGATAGAGGTTCACTCTCCCCTGCTCGCGCTTGAGGATGCAGAGCTTGCAGAGATAGATTTCAACGGTGAGAGCGTGAAATACAAAGATCTCGGCTTCTACACCGATATTTCTATCCGCAAGACCGCTCTGCCGCCTATCCGCAAGGGTAGAAATACGCTGACTATCAAGCTTCCGTTTGATACGCGCACAAACCTCGAATGCTGTTATATTCTCGGAGAATTCGGTACGAAGATAGTCGGCTCGCACGCGATCGTTACCTCTCTGCCCGAGAAGCTCTCGTACAATCGCCTTGACTCTCAGGGACTCTCGTTCTACGGCGGATGCGTAAGCTACGATATTCCGCTTGAGATCGCCGAAGAGGGTGAGATATTCCTCAAGACGATGCACTATCGCGCGGGAGTTATGACGGTAGAGGTGGACGGCAAGAAGGTAGATACTATCGCGTATCCGCCCTATATTGCAAAGCTCGGAAGGCTTGAGAGGGGCAGACATACGGTGAGGATCAACGCCTATATCTCGCGCCATAACTGCTTTGGAAATATCCATTGCGCCGACGAGGAATATATCTGGCTCGGCCCTGACTCCTGGCGCACCGAGGGCTCAAGCTGGACCTATGAGTACAGACTTATCCCCGAGGGAATACTCTCAACGCCTATCTTCTACAAAAAGTAATTATCACAAATATAAAGAAAGCCGAGTTGGTAACCCAACTCGGCTTTCTTTTGTTATAGGAAATTTCGATACAAAATCACGGGCTGCCGAGGCAGCCCGTGGTTAGAGATTAAATTTCAATGCAATTCCTCAGAACGATAAAATCTATCCAAAAAAGGAAACTCGTACCATGATGTTATTCTTTCTTCGGCATAGTAAAAATCTCTATATTTAACTCTATAGAAAAAAACATACACTAATTCCCGTGTTGAATCCTTGTTAAAAACCATTGTCATATAGAGCGGTAACTTGGATTGCTCGCTTGTAATGAAATTATACTGCCAACACAAGTCCGTCTCGCTTGTTTCAAATGCAGTGTTATATTCACAGTTGTCGAGCGCTGCCGCTTTTTGAGTATAATATGCGTCTTCTTGCTCTTCATTATAACTCAAATAAAGCATAAATGCCTTTTTGTATTGTACCAATCCGTATGGCGCAATCAAGGAATCATTCCCCGCCACTCCAAACTCAATATCTTCATAATTTTGAAGAGACTCATAATCAGGAAAAAAATCAGATGCTTTTTTGCCGCCGGTAGTTTTTAAATACTCCCCACTTATGTAAAGCGACGTATCATAATACTCCCAGAAGGGATAAAGTAACTGTTTAACAAATCCCCCTCTTTGAACGGTTATGTATGGATTTGAAAGTAGTTGATAAGCTCTTATAGCAAAGACAGGAGCAACGTCCATAAATATATGACAAAGAATAGATGCCAAAACTAAAAATAATATAACCACTCGCCTATTCTTATTTAGATTTTTCATAAGTCTCCTCTCCTACCATTTAGAATTAAAATACCATTAATACAGCGGAAGTAGTAATCAGTACCATTGTAGTTGAAGCCAATGGGAGCATTTCCTGTTCAGTAATAATTATACCATCCCTGCCCTGCGATGTCAAGCGGACTTGCACATTCGTCCGGTAAATATGCTCATTCGTCGTGTCAAAAGAAAATCACGGGCTGCCGAAGCAGCCCGTGGAAGAATCTCGTTTCGCCTAGAAGCAAGAATTTAACGAGAATTTATTTTTGTAATATGATCGTTTTTTGCGTATCTTTATTAACTATTTCAAAAACAATATCATTTTTATGGACTAATGAATCAAAGTAAGTAGGGTAGGTGTAGCGGTATATAAAAGAATCCGTATGATAATAATATGCGTCATTTTCTCTAACCCATCCTCCATCCCAGTAATTCTCCGCTTCTTGCATATAAATAGTGCTTTCTATAACTTGCCCCTTATCATCAATAGTTTTTATAACATCTGTACGAAACATTTGAACATTGAGCAAGCCATTCACATATTCTAACGAAGCATATCCTCCGGCATTATCAGACAATACCATTGAATATATTATCTCTCCATCAGTGTTATAAACTTTTATTTTGTAATCTCTATAAAGAACTGCAATATTGCCACTTTCTTCATCTACGGCAGCGTCCATAACGTCCTTACTCACCATGTGCTTTATAAAACTGATAACCCAAATCAATGCAAATATCACTATTGTAATAATTGTAATACGTACGATTTTAGAGAACTTCATTTTCAATAACTCCCCAAAAATAGATTCAAATTAATTATGATTTATTAAAAACTTTATCAAATTATAGCAAAAATTTTCTGAATTGTCAAGCGGACTTGCACATTCGTATAGTAAATCTGCTCATTCGTCGCACATAAGTTTATAGAAGTGTCATTGTTTCCGTCTTGGACAGTCGGGGGTCTCGTTGCGGCTCGGTCGCGCTCACGTTCTGACAACACACCGTGTTGTCATTCATTACGCTCGCGTCGCTACGCTACGCCTGTCCCTACAATCAATAAAGATAACACCAAATTATAAGGCGAAAACCGCAAAAACGCCTCCCTTGTGTAAAGGGAGGTGGCATTTTCGCAAGAAAATGACGGAGGGATTGTAATGCGGTGGGAGGAGCAAGCCCCTCCCCTACGAGCTTTAATTGTTGCCTTAATATTTGCCTGTAGGGGAGGATACTATCCTCCCTCCTTGCCTAACGCAATGTCACTAAAAGCCTTCCCTTGCGAGGGAAGGGGGACCGCTTGCGGTGGATGAGTAGTCCGTGATTTTCTTTATTTAAAAGCAAAAACAACATTCCTGTCGCCTTCTTTAATATCATTATTCTTTACGCCGACAGTCGCGCCGCTTCGTTCAGGATACCACGTGCAAATGGGGTGCGGTTGGTAATTTAATGTAAGCGGACGACCGATGGTCGCCCCTACCGGTTTGTGCAGTGCTTGATATTTTGTTTGTAGGGCGGTGACTTGCTGCCGCCGTTACAAAGAAAAAGAGTTTTCAGAAAGCGTAAGCCGTCCGAAAACTCTTTTTTATATTTTCTTAAATCAGATTATCTTGCGACCTCTTCCATAACGTAAGCCTCAAGAATATCTCCGACCTTGATGTCGTTGAATCTTTCAAGACCGATACCGCACTCGTAGCCCTGAGCCACTTCCTTAGCGTCGTCCTTGAATCTCTTGAGCGAGGAGATCTTATCCTCAAAGATAACTACGCCGTCACGTACTACTCTGATCATAGCAGAACGAACGACCTTACCGTCCTGGATATAAGATCCTGCGATAGTTCCAACGTTAGGAACGTGAATGGTCTGACGAACCTCAGCGTGTCCGAGCAGGTTCTCACGGTATTCGGGAGCAAGCATACCCTTCATAGCGTCGCTGATCTCGTTGATACAATCGTAGATGACTCTGTAGGTACGAACGTCAACGTTCTGTCTCTCAGCGCTGTCAAGAGCCGCCTTATCGGGACGTACGTTGAAGCCGACGATAATAGCGTTGGATGCCGCCGCAAAGGTTACGTCGCCCTCGCGGATACCGCCTGCCGCACCGTGAATTACTCTTACCTTGACCTCGTCGTTGGAAAGCTTCTCAAGCGACTGTCTTACAGCCTCAACCGAGCCGTCAACGTCAGCCTTGACGATAACGTTAAGCTCCTTGACACCGTCGGAGATCTGAGCAAAGAGGTCGTTGAGGTTTGCTCTTGCATTAGCCTTGAATACCTCTTCCTTAGCCTTCTCTCTTCTCTGGTCAGCAAGCTCTCTTGCCATTCTCTCGTCCTCTACCGCGTTGAACTCGTCGCCCGAGGAAGGAACCTCTGCAAGACCGATGATCTCTACGGGAACGGAGGGCTTTGCTTCCTTGACGGTTCTGCCCTTATCGTCTGTCATCGCTCTTACACGGCCAACCGACGTACCTGCGATAACGATGTCTCCGCTACGGAGAGTGCCGTTCTGAACGAGCACGGTTGCAACGGGGCCTCTGCCCTTATCAAGCTTCGCCTCGATGACGATACCCTTAGCTCTGCGGTTGGGGTTAGCCTTGAGCTCCTTGACCTCTGCAACGAGCAGAACGCTCTCGAGAAGATCGTCGATACC
>JAFVRA010000011.1 GCA_017504545.1 Clostridia bacterium
CCCTTTATCTTATCACCGGTTAACCTCTTTTAAACCACGCGACTATCGCGTGGTTTTCGTTTTACAGCAAACCTTAACGAGCGAAAAACCACCGCCTCGGCAGTATGCCGAGGCGGTAGTAAATATTTTGTGAAATCAAGCGCAGGAGATCGAGAACTTAGGGGCGTATGCATCCCAATTTGTTTGCAGGGTGATCTTTCCAAAGTTCTCCTCGCTACCGCCGTATTTCAGCGTCTGAAGCGATGCGCAATATCCGAAGGCAAAGCTTCGTATCTCCTTGACCGAAACGCCGATGCACACCTCTCTCAGCCCCTCGCATCCGAAGAATGCTCCGACGTCGAGTGTCTCGACTGTCTCGGGGAGAGTGAAGGTCTGCAAGGATTTATCAGTGACGAAATGAAGAACCTTGCCGTCAGCGCTGTATATAGCGTCTGCCGTCTGCACGAAGCTGCTATTTCCGTCTGCTATGTTTATCTCTCCCACAAAGCCCATAAGACCGCGCATATAGAAAAGGTCGCCGCTTGCTAAGCTTAGCCTTCCGCTATTATCGCTTCTGTGCCCGTAGCCCGCATTCATGCTTCCGATAATTGAAACACCCTTGCCTATCGTGATGCTCTTAAGTTTTCCGGGAGCGCCGTCTCCGAAGCTGTAGTTTGCTATCTCTACAACCTCGTCGGGTATGATATACTCGGTCCTGTCGCTTCCTACGGGGTACTGAACGAGCGTGTAAAGTCCTTTTGTAAAGAGGACGGCTTTAAGTGAGGTATAGCTCTCGTTTGCCTCTGCGACCTCAATAAATTCAAGTCCTTTAAGCATCAAGGCTCTATCCCAGATAAAGCTTACGCTCCAAGGGATATATACCGAGCTTACGGTATGTCCTGCCGTCTCTACGGGCGCGGATTTCAGAAGCTTGCCGCTCATTCCGCCAATGGATACCACGGTGTAATCGTAGCCACCGTAGCTTACGACGTCGGGGATGATAACGTCTCCGCTCTTGAGTATGCCCACGAGCTGTACCTCGTTTGCGCTTATGAGCGTGTAGGTCATTGCGTCCACCTCAAAGCACTCCCTCAGGGTCGTGATCTCAAGGTCTATCTCGTTCTCCGCACGCTTTGGAAGCGCGTAGAGATAATCCGTGCCCGAGCCGTCGGGGGTAAAGGGCGTGTGAGTCTCGGCAAAGCTTCTCTCGCCTGACACCCACGGACCGTCTATCCACGAAACGTTCTGAGTATCGGTAGCGCAGAAGTAGTTATAGGAAACGCCGAACATCCATTCGGGCGTATCGTCCCAGGTCAAATCAAACCAATACCAATCGCCGTTGTCCATTCTGACCATATTCCACGCGTGGTCCTCTCCCATAGACTCGCCCATTACGTAGATGTTTTCCACCTCGCAATAATTGAGCAGAAGCTGGAAGGTGCGCGCGTAGCTTTCGCAAACTCCGCTTCCCTTCTCGAATACTCCGAGCACGTTGTGCGCCCAGAAAGCATCCTCGGGAGTCTTGCCGTCTGCCTTGTAAGCATAAAAGGTGTTCTTGATTATCTTATCGTGAAGCGCGAGCGCAATGCGGTATGGCGAGCTTTCGTTGTTAACGCAGGAGATATACTCTCTTACCGAAGCGAACACGAGAGAATTGTACTCGGCTCTCGCCTTACCGCTCGCATAGGCTGCATCGGTAAGGAGATTGAGCGTCTCGTCGCTGTAGTTAAAGCTTGATGCTATCCAATAATAGAGCGGATGGTCGCTCTTATACGAGCTCCACACGGTTATGGCATCCTCAGCGGTAAGTCCGAGATCGGCAAAGCCAAAGCTTCCAACCACGTAAGCGCCGTCCAAGAGCTTTGCATCTATCGTCGTGTCGGTATGGAAGAGTGTTGCCGCCTCGTCTATTCTGTTGTAAAGCTCTTGAAGCTTCTCGCCGTTTTTAAGTGCTGCGAGCGACTTGTAAGCGTAATCACTCGCGTAGCGGTCTATGTTTCCATATCCCGTAGGCATTATCGGGCGATGAGGCAGAGTCATAGTGCCGCAAACAGTGCAGACCTTAGCGTCGGTAAGTCCCGGCTCGGTCTCGGTCGGCTCGTAGCCCTTAACTATCTCCTCGGTATGTCCGAGCGCATCTATCATCTGCGGCTCTGTTATCATCTCGCCGCAGTCCTCACATCTGAGTCCCTCGGAGTAACCGGGCTCTATGCAGGTAGGCTCTTTGGCTTCAATAACGCTCGTGTTCTTATGCTCGCAATTTACGTCACGCGTAAATCCGCACACGTTGCACTCGGCATCGTCCTCGCCGTCGTAGCTGTGCGCTCTGAGCGGAATAACACTCTGCGCGAGCAACACCTCACCGCAGGTATCGCAATGCATTCCCTCGGTAAGTCCTTCTGTGCTGCAGGTAGCGTCCTTAGCGGCGTCCTTGACTATATTGGCGTGTCCGTCAACACTCTCTGTCAGCCTCTCGGTTCTGCCGCATATCTCGCATCGTCTTTCCTTGATGCCCTCAACACCGAAGCAACCAAGCTCCTGAACTATCTCCCACTCGCAAAAGCGATGCTCGCAGGTCTCGGGATCGATAGGCTCTTCGGTATCGTCCGTGTCCTTGTCGGGCGAGTTATACTCGGGCGTCCCCACACCCGTAGGCTTGGGGTTGGGGATAGTGTCAATATCGGGGAGAGGATTTGCAAAAAATATACTGCAGGAGCTTAAAGATAGCGTAAGTATCAGCAAAAGCGCGCAGAGATTTATATATAAAAGCTTATTGTTTCTTTTCATCGCGTATCCTCCTTTTGAAGTCTACTTTATACTATGATTTTAACATTATTTTTCGCTTCTGTCAATCTTTTTTTCAAATGAGCATCTTCTTCTGCCAAAAAAGCAAGGCTTTGCGACAATTTTTCAAATAAGTATTGAAAACTCGGCCGAAAAGTAATATAATATTGCTAACGACTTATCTGAGGCTAGCATTATGGAAAACACCACTGATAAAAAGATAAATATAGTGCTTCACGAGCCCGAAATTCCGCAGAATACGGGCAATATCGCGCGCACCTGCGCCGCTACGGGAGCATCATTACATATAATCAAGCCGATGGGATTTACTATCGACGACAAGAAGCTTAAGCGCGCGGGTCTTGACTATTGGGACAAGCTTGACATTACCTACTACGAAAATTACACCGATTTTCTTGAGAAGCACCCTGAGGCGCGCGGTAATATATTCTACTTTACCACCAAAGCGCCGAGAAGCTATACCGAGGTATCTCCCTACCCCGACAACGTTTTTATCATGTTCGGCAAGGAGACTCGCGGTCTACCCGAGGAGCTTCTCTACGAAAACAAGGATTTCTGCGTGAGAATACCAATGCGCGACACTCTGCGCTCGCTCAATCTTTCAAATTCGGTGGCTATCGCGGTGTACGAGATATTGCGCCAATGGGATTTTGAAGGACTGCGCGAGGACGGACAGCTGACAAGCAGAGAGTGGTAAGCGCAAAACGAATTTTACGGAATTTTACGAAAGGAGTGGACTTATGAAAAAAGCGCTCGTAGCCATGAGTGGCGGTGTTGACAGCGCCGTTGCCGCGCTTTTGCTTAAGGGCGACGGATATGACCTCACGGGCATTACTATGCGCCTTTGGGACGCCTCGTCACGAGTTCCCGACGAGAAGCTCTGCGCCCCCGACGAGAACGCGACCGAGGCAAAAAAAATAGCCGACGAGCTTGGCTTTCCTCATCTGACCACTGCTCTCGGCGAGACGTTTTATAAAAACGTTATTGAAAAATTCATTTCCGATTATCGTTCGGGCAAAACGCCCAACCCTTGTGTTGAATGTAATAAAACGCTTAAATTTGGTGCGCTCTTTGATATTGCCGACGAGATGTCTATTCCCTATCTTGCTACCGGACATTATGCAAAAATAGAAAAGGACTCCTCGGGTGAATACCGCTTGCTAAAGGCGGCAGATCCTCAGAAGGATCAGTCCTACTTCCTCTGGTGCATCAAAAAGGAGCGACTTTCTAAGATACTCTTCCCTTTAGGCAATTACACAAAGCCCGAGATACGCGAGATAGCCGCTTCTCACGGCTTTTGCAACGCCTCGCGCTCGGACAGCCAGGATATATGCTTTATCCCCGACGGAGATTACGTAAGCTTTATACGCTCTGTAGATAAGAGCGGCGAGGGATTTCAGCGCGGCAATTTCGTTGACGTGAGCGGCAACATTCTCGGCAGACACGAGGGTATCATCAGATACACCGTCGGTCAGCGCAAAGGGCTTGGCATCGCACTCGGTCGTCCTATTTTCGTCGGCGGCAAGAGCGTTACCGACAACACCGTAACTCTCTGCTCAGACCGAGAGCTTTACAAGAGAGAGCTTACCGCCACGGGCATCAATCTGCTTATTGACGACACGCTTGAAGCTCCTACGCGAGTTGAGGCAAAGATACGCTACCGCCACACAGCCGCGCCCGCAACGGTCAGAAGGATCGGCGAGGATAGGCTGATGCTCTGCTTTGACGAGCCTCAGCGCGCTATAGCCTCAGGACAGTCGCTCGTGCTTTACGACGGCGAGCGAGTCATCGGCGGCGCTATAATCGAATAAACTAAGGAGAGAATAATGACAAGAGACGAGCTTTGCATAAAACGAGACGAGGCGCTCGGCGCGTTCGGTCTTAGTGAAAAAGCACTCAGCTGCACTCCATACGGTAACGGACACATAAACGATACCTTTCTCGCGGTGTGCAAGTGCGGAAAGCGCTACATACTTCAGAGAATAAACCATCACATTTTCACAAAGCCGCAGGAGATAATGGAAAATATCTGCGCGGTTACGAGCTTCATTCGCAAAAAGGCGATAGCAGACGGCGGCGACGCCGAGAGATGCACGCTCTCAGTCGTAAAAACGCGCTCGGGCGAGAGCTTTTATGAGGACAGCATCGGATCCTTCTGGCGACTTTACGATTTTACCGAAGGCACGGTTGCTAAAGAAAGAGTCAGCAACCTCAAGGAATTCTGCGATTGCGCCTTTGCCTTTGGCAATTTTCAAGCTCAGCTTGCGGAGTTTGACGCGTCATCTCTGCACGAGGCTATCAAGGACTTCCACAACACTCCCGTGCGCTTTGCAAATCTTCTCCGCGCTATAGAAGCCGATCCGCTCGGAAGAGTGGCGACCGTGCGCCCTGAGATAGAATTCGCACTCGCAAGAGAGGAATTCACAAAAACGCTTGAGATAGCGCACGCCGAGGGCAGACTTCCTCTCCGCGTTACCCACAACGACACCAAGCTCAACAACATTCTCTTTGATGCTAACACCGATCTGCCCGTGTGCGTGATAGATCTTGATACTATTATGCCCGGATACTCGGTAAACGACTTCGGAGACTCTATCCGCTTCGGTGCAAATACCGCCGCAGAGGACGAGACCGATCTCTCCAAGGTCTCTCTTGATCTCGATCTCTACCACGCTTACGCAGAGGGCTTCCTTCGCGGCTGTAACGGTAGCCTTACGGACAGCGAGATCGAGCTTCTGCCCATAGGCGCTATAATGATGACGCTTGAGTGCGGACTTCGCTTCCTTACCGATTATATCGAGGGCGACACCTACTTCCGCATCAGCCGCCCTTCTCACAATCTTGACAGATGCCGCACGCAGTTTGCACTCGTTGCGGATATGGAAAAGAAGCTTGAAGAGATGCGTATAAAATAACCACAAGACTATCCCCCCCTTCCCCCTGAATGACTTATTATGAAAAAGCTTACAAAGAACTGGAAATCAAGAAATCTAAAGCAAAGAAAGCCCGCGCCCTACAACAAGGAGTTCACGGACGAGGAGCTTGAGGCTCTCGAAAAGGAGTTTATCGACACCTATCTGCGCTCAGAGTTAAAGCCTTTGAGGATGCTGCTTAAAATATACCGACGGTATTGGAAGGAGCTCGTAGCCGCGCTCTTCTTCTTCGTTATCAAGCACAGCCCCGTTATCCTCCTTCCTATCGCCACCTCTTACATCATAAACTTCGTGGCGTATCCCGGCGAATACAGCCTTGCGGTGATGATAACCTTCATCGTAGTTATGGTGCTGCTGATATTCCTCAATATACCGATGAACACGCTATACACCAAGTCGTATTGCAAGGTCATCAGAAAGGTCGAGGCGGGACTTCGCGGCGCTATGGTGCGAAAGCTTCAGCAGCTCTCTATCTCCTTCCACAAGGAGATGCAGAGCGGACGAATACAGTCAAAGCTTATGCGAGACGTTGAGACGGTGCATACGCTCTCCTCTCAGCTCTTTATATCCATCCCTGCTCTCTTTCTCAGCGCAGGAAGCGCGATAATAATAGTTGCCTCCAAAAACCTTACGGTATTTTCATTTTTCCTGCTCTGCATTCCTGCCGCTATAGTTCTCGCAAAATTCTTCCGCAAGAAGATGGCTGATACCAACAAGGCGTACAGAGTGAATATGGAGACCACCTCGGCGATGCTCATGGACATGGTCGAGATGACCGAGATAACCAGAGCGCACGGACTTGAGGAAAAGGAGGTCAAGAAGCTCAGCCGAAGCCTTAAAAACGTTGCTAACTCGGGAATTAACGTTGACGTTACGCAAAGTCGCTTTGGCGCTTGCTCTTGGGCGGCGTCTCAGCTATTTCAGCTTTTATGCCTCGTCTTCTCTGCCGTTCTTGCTTTCCGCGGACTCATTCAGGTAGGCGACATTTCTCTCTATCAATCCTACTTCACGAGCATCACAGGACAGATCTCAAGCATGCTCGCGCTCGTTCCCATAATCGCCAAGGGACTTGACTCGATCTCCTCGATAGGCGAGATACTCAGCGCCACAGATATTGAGGACAACACGAACAAGACGAAAATCAAAAAGCTTAACGGCGAATACGAATTCAAAAACGTCGCCTTCTCCTACGAAAAGGAAAGAGGTCTGCTTGAGGATTTCTCTCTTCACGTAAAGGCCGGCGAGACTATTGCATTCGTCGGTGAGTCGGGCTGCGGAAAGACTACCACCCTTAACCTCGTGCTTGGATTTAATTTTTCAACCGCAGGCGAGCTGCTCATAGACGGTATTAACATCAGAGACATCGACCTTCACAGCTATCGCTCGCATATAGCCATCGTTCCTCAGAACAGCGTGCTATTCACGGGAACTATCCGCGAAAATATCACGTACGGCATTGAAAACGCCACCGACGAGCAGATCGAAAAGGCTATCGAGGCGGCACAGCTAAAGAGCTTTATCGATACTCTCCCCAACGGTATCAACACGGTGCTTACCGAGCACGGTGCAAATCTCTCGGGCGGTCAGCGCCAGAGAATTTCTATCGCAAGAGCGATCATAAGAGACCCTTCGGTCATTATCTTTGACGAGGCGACGAGCGCGCTTGACAGCGTTTCCGAGCGTGAGATACAAAAGGCTATCGACAATCTCACAAGTCAGCGCACCACATTTATCGTTGCTCACCGCCTTTCAACCATAAGAAACGCCGACCGTATCGCCGTTCTCAAAAACGGAAGATGCGAGGAGCTCGGCTCTTACGATGAGCTTATGGAAAAGAAGGGGCTGTTCTACAAAATGCAAACGATACAATAACGAAAAAAGAGACGGCAATGCCGTCTCTTTTATTCGTTTTCTAAGAATTAGTCAGCGTAAACGCTAACCTGCTTCTTAGCCTTTGTCTTCTGCTCGAACTTAACCTTACCGTCGATAAGTGCGAAGAGTGTATCATCCTTGCCGATACCAACGTTGTTACCGGGATGGATAGCTGTTCCTCTCTGTCTTACGATAATGTTACCTGCAAGTACTGCCTGTCCGTCAGCCTTCTTAACGCCAAGGCGCTTGGATTCGCTATCACGGCCGTTCTTGGTAGAACCTACACCTTTTTTATGAGCAAAGAACTGCAAACTAAGTCTCAACATAATTAGTTCCTCCGTTTTAATGTAATTTTTTCTACAGATCCAAAAGATCTTCTGTTTTCAGAACCGTCGGAATCAGATATAATCGATATCCTTGACCTCAACGTCAAGAAAGTCGTAATACTCCTCACGAAGCTCGTTAAGCTGATAGAAATACGAGAGGAAGAGTCCCGAAACCGCATATCTCTTGCGTTCATCCTCTTCAAACTCAGGGAGCGCCGCCTTAGCGCGCACCATGATGTGAGCCGCACCGTCGTCTATCGTGTATTCCACGTCTGACGCGTAAGCAACCTCAACCGTGTTTATTACCAGCATCGTCATTGCCGAGAGCGCCGCGCAGAGAACGTCATCTCCCGCATCGCCGTATCCCGTATGACCGTGCTCCTCAAAGCCGTAATAAACTCCGCCACTTCTGAAAAAAACGATTTTAGTCATCTTTCAAAATCAACCCTGAATGGATACGATCTGAACCTTGGTGTAAGGCTGTCTGTGACCAATCTTCTTCTTTTCGTTCTTCTTAGACTTGTACTTCATTACATAGATCTTCTTGCCCTTGCCGTTAGCAATAACCTTGCCGCTAACAACAGCACCTTCAACAGTAGGAGTTCCTACCTTGAAGCCATCGTTTGTAGACACTGCCTCAACTTCAAATTCTACAGTGTCACCCTCGTTAACACCGAGCTTCTCAACGTAGATTACGTCGCCCTCGTTAACCTTGTACTGCTTTCCGCCTGTTTTAATAATTGCGTACACGAAAAGCACCTCTCTTTCTTTTTAGTCTCGCTAAGACGGGCGGCGACAAGCGCACTTATAAAGCCCGCCAATTATGCGGCAGTATATTATACCATAATCTTTCTTTGTTTGTCAAGTGCTTTTAGACAAATTTTTTAAGATTTTTTCGTTTATTTTCACGAAAAACTTTCTTCTACCCTTTCGTGAAGCTTTTTCTTGAGCTCCTCGCTCGCAAAGGCGGCGTCTACCGAGGAATGAAGCAGAGCCTTCTCCTCCTCGTCGGTCAGCGCAAAGGTGTTTTTCAAGAGCAGCATCTCCTGTCTTGCGGTGGTTGCCGAAACGCTTCGGTTATCGCTGTTGACGGTCACCGCCACGCCTGCCTTGAGAAACTGTCTGATCGGATATTCGGATATATCGTCAAACACGGTAGTCTGAATATTGCTTATCGGGCAAAGCTCAAGCGCTATATGATTTTTAGCGAGTATCTCCACAAGTGCAGGATCCTCTATTGAGCGCACTCCATGGCCTATTCTGCTCGCTCCCATCGCCAATGCAGATCTGACGCTCTCGGCGCAATCCGCTTCACCGGCGTGTATGGTAAATGGCACTTGAAGCTCTCTTGCACGGGCAAAGAGTGAAGCGAAGCTATCGGTAGGAAATCCTGCTTCGTTTCCCGCAAGGTCTAGCGCTACTACGCCCTTGCCGAGATATTCGCGAGCTATCTCAAGTGTCGTCTCATTGAGCGCGGCTTTATCGTCGCCTCTCATACAGCAGAGTATAAGTCCACCGTCGATAGCGCTTCTCTTAAAGCCGCGTATTGCCGCCTCTACCACTTTTTTCTGGTCGAGTCCCTTATCGAGATGAAGCTGAGGCGCAAATCTTATCTCGGCATAGATACAGCCCTCCGCGTCAAGCTCGCGGCAAAGGGTATACATTCCCTGCTCTATCGCCGCCTCGCTCTGAAGCAGAGAGAGCGGAAAAGCAAACTTTGTAAGATATTCGCCAAGGTCCTTGCAGTCAGGGCTTACGGTAAGCGCGACCTTAAGCTCGTTATCGTCCTCGGGGAGCGCAACGCCCTCAAGAGCTGCGAGCTCTCTCGCGTTAGTAATAGAGAGCGAGCCGTCAAAGTGCAGATGAAGGTCTATAGAAATCTCTTTTCTCATATTTTTACATTCCTCTCAACGAAATTCGGTCATATCCTCTTTGAGAGTGACCGTACGCATAATGCTGTAGTATTCCTTCTTGGGATCTCCTCCAAGGATAGAAAGATTGCTCTTAAGAGCGGTTATCAGAAATTCGGGGTTGAGATATTCGGTTGACGAAGCGCGAACGGTCGCCTTGATATTGACGTTCCCCGTGCTCTCGTCAAAGGTGGCTGTGAGCGAGTGGATCATCTTGACTATATCGACCTCCTTCTCGCCCGCCTTGCCCTTCTTTATCATCATAAGAGGCGAGGTGGTGAGAAGCTTCTCTGCCTTTGCGGCAAGCTCGGCAGACGCGCCGCCCGTGGTTATGCTTATATCGTAGGATGCCCAGGCGATCTCAGAGAAATCGCTGCTCGGCAGATACGCCTCTGTAATATAAAACTCGCTCGTCATCTCGGCGTTGAGTCTGTCCTTGATCTCCTCGCAGGACATCTCGCGGTCTATTCTTATATCAAGATACTCGCAAACGCTCTGCGCGCCAACGCTGAGGGGAGTTGAGAACACGAGCTTGATATGAGGATTGAAACCCTTGGTGTACCACACGGGCAGACACGCTCTGTTGATTATGCGATTAAAGGTTCTCTGCAGGTCGAGATGCGAGATATACTGCAGAGTTCCGACCTTGCAGAATTTGAGTCTTACGGTTCTCGGCGGTGTCAGCTCGGGGAGAGCGAGAACACGCCTTTTTTCATTTAATTTTCCGTTTTGCTTAACTTCGGACAGCACGTTCTCTCACCTCCAAGTCTGTTTGCTCCGCAACCGCTGCACTTTTCACGGCAGTTGGGCGTGGTATTCTCGGCATACGCCTTATCGCGCTCGCGGCGCAAAAACTCCTTGGTTACGCCGCAGTCTATAATATCCCAAGGAAGAACCTCGTCAAGACCAAACGCGCGGTTCGCGTAGAACGCGGGGTCTGCGCCCGTTCTCTCAAGCACGGATATCCACTTATCGTAATCAAAGTATTCGTCCCACGCGTCAAACTTAAAGCCCTCGCGGCAAGCGAGCTCAAGTGCATCGGAAAGGCGTCTGTCGCCTCTTGCGAGCACCGCTTCGATGCGGCTGACCTTAGCGTCGTGGTGGTTGAATTTTATCTTTCTGTCGGTTATTTTCGAGCCTAAGAATTCCTGCTTTTCGGCAAGCATCTCAAGGGTGTCCTGCGCTTCCCATTGGAAAGGCGTGAAGGGCTTGGGGATAAAGCAAGCCACGCTGATAGTGACCTGAGGCTTCTTTGCCTTGTTTCTCGTAGGACACTTGTAATAAGCGTCGATAACGTGGGATGCGAGAATTGCTATACCCTCGATGTCCTCGTAGGTCTCGGTGGGAAGTCCCTGCATAAAGTAGAGCTTTACCATATTCTTTCCCGCCTCGAACGCTACGTTGACCGCGCGGAGAAGATCCTCCTCGGTTACGTTCTTATTGATAACATCGCGAAGTCTCTGACTTCCTGCCTCGGGTGCAAATGTCAGCGAGGACGAGCGCACCGACGCGATCTTATCCATAAGCTCCTTGGTAAAGCTGTCCACTCTGAGCGAGGGGAGCGAGAGGCTGACCATATTCTCGTCAGTCCATTCAAGAAGCATATCGGTGAGCTCCTCAAGCTGAGTGTAGTCGCTTATCGAGAGTGACGTGAGAGAAATCTCGTCATAACCCGTGGACTCAAAGAGGCATCTTGCCTGAGAGTTGAGCACCTCGGGGGATTTTTCTCTTACGGGGCGGTAGATGATGCCTGCCTGACAGAAGCGGCATCCGCGGATACATCCGCGAAATACCTCAAGCATAATTCTGTCGTGGACAGTCTCAATATAAGGCATTACCACCTTATCGGGAAAATACGACTTGTCCATATCGGTCATAATTCTCTTCTTGATGCTCGTGGGGATGTCATCGTATTTGGGCGTGTACGCCTTGATAGTGCCGTCCTCGTTGTAGCTTACTTCATAGAACGAAGGAACGTAGATACCCTCAATGCTTCTCGCCGCCTCGTGAAGATACGCCTCCTTGGTATAGCTTCCCTCCTCCTTCATCTTGATGTAGAGTCGGCAAAGCTCGGGAAGCATCTCCTCACCCTCTCCGATATTGAAGAGGTCAAAGAAATCTGCCACAGGCTCGGGGTTATAAGCGCAAGGGCCGCCACCGATGATTATAGGCATGCTGTCGTCTCTGTCACAAGAGCGCAACGGCAGTCCCGCAAGGTCGAGCATATTGAGCACGTTGGTATAGCTCATCTCGTACTGAAGCGTAAAGCCTATCATATCAAAGGCAGTAAGCGGATCTCCGCTCTCGCAGGCGGTCAGAGGAATACCGTGCTTCTTCATCTCCTCCTGCATATCCACCCACGGTGTGTAAACACGCTCGCACCAAACGTCGTCCTCATTATTGAGAACGCCGTAGAGTATGCGGACGCCGAGGTTAGACATTCCTATTTCGTAAGTATCGGGAAAGCAAAATGCAAATCTTGCCTTTACCTTTTCCTTATCCTTGATTATCTGTCCGTATTCGCCGCCCGAATATCTTCCGGGCTTTGAAACGGCTTTAAGTATGCTGCTGATGTTTTCGTTCATTTTTCTGTTTCTTTCTATGCTTTTCCGTTATTGTTTTTTACTGTCGTTTGCGGGTGCTTTGCCCGAGCTTTTTACAGGCTCATCGTAGAGACCCTTCTCATATCTGAAGCGCTCTACCGAAAATCTGTCTCTCTTCGGCAATCCCGTAAACGTGAGCGCCACGAGTCCGCCTGCCGTTGCTAACCAATAGAGCAATATAATAAATTCGTTTATTCCGTCTGCCCAGCCAAAGAATACTCCAACAAGCGAGAGGATAGCTCCAAGCGCCGCTGAAAGATAGCAATAAAGGTTGACTCTTTTACGGAGTGCCACTGCCTTTACCGCATCAGAGGCGGCAACCACGAGGTTGAGCCTTGAGCGCTTTGCCAAAACTCCCGTATCCTCTCCGAGCGCGTCGAAGAGTGCGCTTTCCTTATGCGTGATTCTCGCGTTAAGATCCTCAACGCCGAGATGCACCACGCTGACGGGCGCGCTGTCCTCTCCTCTTATCCTGCTAAGCAGATCGGCGCTGAGCATAGGATCGAATGTCTCGACCGCGCAATATATACCGTCCTCCGCAAGACGCTCCGCAAACATCTCAAACATCTCGTTTATCGAGTATCTCGCAACTATTCTCGCGCTCGCACGTCCGTTTACCGAAACACAGAGCGAGAATATCTCGTCGCCCTTATTCTTGAAGCTCACCTGCGGGAAGGTGATGCCGTAGCGCGACATAAACTGCTCGTTGCCCACGAGAAGCGAGTAATTCGTGCCGATGATCGCCTCAACTCCGCTCTTGGCGATTCTTCTCACCTGACACTCCCCGAGGCTCTTGGGATCCTCGCCTGTTGCAAAGGTCTCTGCGAGAGGTCCGCCTATTTTGGAGTAAAGCGCGTCAAGGCAGCCGAGAAGCACGTCTGACGAGGTGGCATCATAAAGTGCCAGATTTACGCTCTTGGGTGAGCATTTCTTGAGCAGGTGCATATCCTTGAACACGAACACGTTACAGCCCGAGTACTGCTCAACGCTATACTCTCCGGCAAAGGCGTAGCCCGATCTGATAGCCTTGCGGTTTATCAGGGCAAATGGCAGCCAGCAGGAGAATATAGCGAGTATGGGTAGCGTGAAGGTCAGAGATATGAGCGCGATTCCGAAGCTCATCCAGAGCTCGCCGTTGTCTCCCGTAACCACAAAGGCAATCACTCCCATAATTATGGAGAATACCATCGAGGGTACTATCACCGCCATAGGCGCGTGGCTTCTCTTGCTCTTCTTGCTTGCAACGTTGAAATATCCCGCCGCAGATTCTATCTCAAGGGGAGAATATATCTTCTGAGAGGGATCAAGTCCGCCGCGGTACATCTTGTCCGCAACCGAATCCTTATCCGTGCTTCTGTGCAAAGTGTAGCGCGCACAGTCGTTTGCGCTGCCCGCGATCACCTCTCCACCTGCTCTTGCGAGCATATCCGAGAAGAAGAACTTATACGTATTCATGGTCGCGCTGAGATTTGCACATTCAGAGGCTATCGCCATCACTACCGCGATAGCGGCAAGAAAATGGAACACGGGCGGACGGTCAAGACGTACGGTCATTATGACCACGTCGTATACGACCACGCTTATGAGCAATACCGCCACGGTCGAATAAGCGTCTGACGCTCTCGTAAAGAGTCTTCTCAAGCCGCCCAAGAGCTTCTTGCCCGAGGTAAGCGCGCATATTATGAGAAGCTGCATGCCTATAAGAACGTGAGGCATGAAGTACGCGTCTCTGTCCATTATTCCGGGGAGTCGGACTCCAAGGAGAGGCAGTCCGTCATAGAGCAACAGCAGGAACGCGAGCGCCGCTGCCGCTATAAGTCTCACAAGCACGCCGCCGCGAGTCTTGCTGTAATTATCGTATATCGAGAGTATCTTGTTCTCAAGCGCTTCCTTTGAATCAAAGGCTGCCGTCTGCTCTTCGTCATCATCCTCGGGAACGCTCTTTGAGATGCGATCAAGCGCGTCGGCGTTGGAGATGCTTTCTATATCCTCGTCGGAAGCGATGGTCAGCACCTCTTCGTCACATCCGAATTGGAGCAGCAAGGATATATCCGCGCCGCTTACCTGATATTCGGACTTCTCCTCATTCGGATAGTACGCGCCAAGCTCATCGCCCTCTCCAAACGAGCCAAACTCCCCGTCTCCATCAAATTCGCCAAAGTCATCGGGAGCCGTCTGATCTGCATCTTCGATTCTATCGGTAACTGTCTGCTCCTGCTCGGGCTCAGGCTCTTCGTAGGTCAGAGGCTTGTCGTCGGCGCTCGCTTGCTCTGCTTCAGCCGCCTCGAGACGCGCGCGTATTGCTTCAACGTCAAGTTCAGTCTCGCTGACCGACAGGATCGCCGAGCTGTCGCTTGCAAAATAGTCTCCAAGGAAGCTCTCGGCGCTCTCCTCAACAGTCTCGTCAGAGTCGGGACTCTCAAGAGCTTCGTCCACGGGGGAGTAAGCATCTTCGTGGGTATTTTCTTCTATAGAGATCGGCGTGTAAAGTATCTCAGCTTCATTTTCGTCGGCTTCCTCGCTTTGTGGAAGCTGATCAAACGTGAGATCGTCGTCCTCGTCCTCTTCGTCAAGCGAAAGGCTCTCGTAGGTCACACCGTCGTCCTCGCTCTCGTCCGTAGCAAGATCGTCAAAGGTAAGGTCGTCGTCCTCGTCCTCTTCGTCAAGCGAGAGACTCTCGTAGACCACGCCGTCGTCATCACTTTCGTCTGTAATGAGATCGTCAAAGGTAAGATCGTCGTCCTCTTCCCCTTCGTCAAGCGAAAGGCTCTCGTAGACTACGCCGTCGTCATCACTTTCGTCTGTAACGAGATCGTCAAAGGTAAGATCCTCGTCTGTTTTGTCGTCTTCATCTTCATCATCATTGTAGAAACGATAGTCGCTGATCTCGGGAATATCAGCTACCATCTCGTCGAAAGACTCATATTTGGACTCCTCACGTACAATAGGATCTGTAGCCTCGTCCTCATACGCGGGAGAAATGTTCTCTGCTTCTTCACGGACGAGCGGTATTACCGTGATCTCATCCGATATCGGCTCTTCGCGGCTCTTAAGTAACGAAGGATCAAGGAAGCCAAATTCCTCCTCAACCGAATTGATATCCTCAACGGTCAAGGGCTCGTCGTCGAGCTCTTCTTCAAAGTCCTCTTCGAGCTCTTCCTCAGGCTCTACTTCGGATTCGTCCTCATACCACGGAAGCTCATCACCGTCAGCCTCTTCGGGTTCTTCTTCGGACTCTTCCTCAAGCTCCTCTTCGGGTTCTTCCTCGAGTTCTTCTTCGAGTTCTTCTTCGGTTTCCTCTACGAGCTCTTCCGCGAGCTCTTCTTCAGTCTCGTCCTCATACCACGGAAGCTCGTCATCTTCCTCAGGCGTTTCTTCCTCTTCGATCTCTTCCTCGATCTCTTCTTCGATCTCTTCCTCGATCTCTTCTTCGATCTCTTCTTCGGGCTCTTCCTCGGGTTCTTCTGCCGCTTCAACCGCTTCCTCAAGGAAAGACTCGTCGATCTCGTAAGTATCGCTCTCCTCTGTCTCGTCCTCAGACTCCGTCGCCATATACTGCATTCTCAGCATCTGCTTGAGGTCATCCTCGGACATACTGTCGGCATTTGTGGGCGACACTTCATCAAAAGCGTCGGACTTAGCACCGTCTGCATCCACAGACTGCTTAAGCATAGCCAACACCTCGGAAATATTCTGTTCAGATGATAAGTCCTTACCGTTTGCCATACAGTACCTCCTTAAAGATTTTCAGAATTTACGATCTGTGCTGCTTTGATACCTCGGCGAGAATTACTGCCGCCGCAGTAGATACGTTAAATGAATTCACCTTTCCGTACATGGGGATCGAGGTGATATAATCGGATTTATCCTTAACTATCTTGGATACCCCGTCGCCCTCGCTTCCGAGAACTATAGCGCAGGGGCAGTTGAAATCTGTTTCATAATAAGGCGTGCCGCCTGCCTCTGCCGAGAACACCCATATTCCTCTTTCCTTGAGCTCGTCAACGGTTGCCGCGATATTCGTGACCTTAGCAACTGCAAGATGCTCTATCGCGCCGCAGGAAGCCTTGCTTACGACAGGCGTAAGTCCGACGGCTCTGCGCTTGGGGATGATAAGTCCGTGAGCGCCCACACCCTCGGCGCATCTTATTACAGCTCCGAGATTATGCGGATCGGTAATACCGTCAGCGATAACAATAAAGGGCTTCTCGCCTCGCTCCTCGGCTATCGCGATAATGTCCTCGACGGTGCAGTATTCCTTCTCAGCCGCCATAGCAACAACGCCCTGATGAACTGCGAAGTTAGTAAGCTTATCAAGCTTTGCGCGGTCTGTCTCAACTACAGGGATATGTCTCTCTATCGCCTCTGCCACAAGGACTACGATAGAGCCCTCGCGCTCGCCCTTCTGCACGAGAAGCTTGTCAATAGTTCTTCCCGACTTGAGAAGCTCGCGAACCGCGTTTCTGCCGACGATAAGTCCCTCATTCTGCTCTTCTTCTCTGAAGCTGTCTCTTCTTGAGTCGTATTTCTTTTTCTCTCCGCCCTTGAACGCTTTAGCGTCTTTCTGCGGCTTTTTGTTATATTTCTTTCCGTTTTCCATTATTATTTACGTCCTCTGTGTAGATAAGGATTTTTTGACGCGCAAATTCGCGTCTTTACACAAATATACATAATAATTATATCATAAAAATGAGATTTTGTACATACCTTTTATAAAGGCTTTTTAATTTTTTTGCTCTTTTTTGGCAATTTTTTCGCTAAAAAGCAAAAAGGCAGCTGCTACAGAGCAACTGCCTTGATCTTCGATGTATTTTATCAGCCAAGAGTAGAATAGTTGGGTGCTTCCTTGGTGATATTGATGTCGTGAGGATGAGACTCCTTGAGACCTGCACCGGTGATGCGAACGAACTTGCCGTTTACGCGGAGATCCTCGATTGTAGGTGCACCACAGTAGCCCATACCGGAACGGAGACCGCCCATAAGCTGATATACTGTGTCTGCAAGCGGGCCCTTGAAGGGTACTCGTCCCTCAACTCCCTCGGGAACGAGCTTCTTGTTGCCCTCCTGGAAGTATCTGTCCTTAGAACCGCTCTCCATAGCCGCGATAGAGCCCATGCCGCGATATACCTTGAAGCGTCTGCCCTGATAAAGCTCCTCTGCTCCGGGGCTTTCCTCGCATCCTGCGAACATAGAACCGATCATAACGGTGGAAGCGCCTGCCGCGATAGCCTTAACGATATCGCCGCTGTACTTAAGACCGCCGTCTGCAATAACGGGGATATTATACTTATCAGCAACCTCTGCCGCATCACAAATAGCGGTTATCTGAGGAACGCCGATACCTGCAACTATACGGGTGGTACAGATAGAGCCGGGGCCGATACCTACCTTGATAGCGTCAGCGCCTGCCGAGATAAGCTCGTAAGCAGCCTCGCCGGTAGCGATATTACCCGCAATTACCTGTGCCTCGGGGAATGCGTTCTTGACCTCGAACACCTTGTTGATGATGTTCTGAGAGTGGCCGTGAGCCGAGTCGAGAACGAGGAAGTCAACGCCTGCCGCGAGAAGAGCGCCTGCTCTGTCAACGCAGTCCTTGGTAGCGCCGATAGCCGCGCCGCAGATAAGTCTGCCGCGAGCATCCTTTGCGGAGTTGGGGTACTTGGTAGCCTTCTCTATATCCTTAATGGTGATAAGTCCCTTAAGAACGTTATTCTCATCAACGAGAGGAAGCTTCTCTATCTTGTGCTGACGAAGGATCTCCTGCGCCTCTGCAAGAGTGGTTCCCTCGGGAGCGGTAACGAGATGATCCTTAGTCATTACCTCGGATATCTTCATGTTGAAATCGGTAAGGAATCTCATATCGCGGTTCGTGATGATACCAACGACACGCTTGTTGCCGTCGCAGATCGGAACGCCCGAGATCTTAAACTTACGCATAAGGTTTTCAGCCTCGTAAACGTAGCTGTCGGGGCCCAAGAAGATAGGATTGCTGATAACGCCGTTCTCACTTCTCTTAACTCTGTCCACGTTATCTACCTGAGCGTCGATGGACATATTCTTGTGAATAGTTCCGGCACCGCCCTCACGCGCGATAGCAATGGCAAGATTTGCCTCGGTTACGGTATCCATAGCCGAGCTGAGCACGGGGATGTTAAGCGAAAGCTTGTTGGTCAGACGAGTCTTCAGACAAACGTCCGCAGGAAGAACGTCGCTCTTCGCGGGGATAAGAAGCACGTCGTCAAAGGTAAGACCTTCCTTAATAAATTTTGAACTGTAATCCATAAACCCTCCCGATTGCAGAAAATATAATATTTAAATAGTATTATACCAAAAAGGAATCTCATTGTCAAGGATTTTTGCGCGAAATTCTTTGGGAGTTCTGACCATTTTTTCTCGTTTTCAAGCTGTTTTATTAAAATTTTCTCCAAAGAGGTGGATAAGATGCGGTCATCAAGCAAAAAGAGATCAAGCTTCTTAGGGTTGATCGCCCTTTTTCTGATCTTTATTGCCGTCTTCTCGGTATTTCTTCACTTATCGAAATCCCTATACTCCGAGCCGCGCTCAACGCTTGAGGACGCCGAATTTCCCACGGTGATAATAGACGCGGGACACGGAGGCGAGGACGGCGGCGCCGTAGGTGTCGGAGGAGTTTTGGAAAAGGATATAAATTTGAATATAGCCCGAGCACTTTACGACTCGTTGTCTGCTAAAGGAATAAACTGCGTTATGACGCGCACCGAGGATACGCTTCTCTACGACAGAAACGCCGATTACGAGGGTCGCAAAAAA
>JAFVRA010000012.1 GCA_017504545.1 Clostridia bacterium
AGCCGACGGCACCAAGACCGCTTCGTGTGACAACAACTGCGGAGAGTCCAATACCGTTACCAATGAGGGCTCTAAGCTCGGACACGACGAGATAAATCACGACGCCAAGGCTCCCACCTGTACCGACATTGGTTGGGATGCTTACGTGACCTGCTCTCGCTGCGATTACACCACCTACGTGGAAAAGGCGGCTCTCGGTCACGATGAGATAAATCACGACGCCGAGGCTCCCTCCTGTACCGACATTGGTTGGGATGCTTACGTAACCTGCTCTCGCTGCGATTACACCACCTACGTGGAAAAAGCAGCTCTCGGACACAGATGGACTAACGCAACCTGTGACGCTCCCAAGACCTGTAGCGCATGTCAGCTCATCGAGGGCGAGGCTCTCGGACACGATTACAGAGCTGCTACCTGCGTTGATCCCCAGATATGCAACCGTTGCGGCGGCAAAACCGGATCCGCTCTCGGACACACCGAGGTTATCGATCCCGCAGTAGCCGCTACCTGTACCGAGGACGGTCTTACCGAAGGTAAGCATTGCTCGGTATGCAACGAGGTTCTCGTGGCTCAAGAGACCGTTAACGCTCTTGGTCATAAGGACGCTCCCGATGAAAACCCCGATGCATTCATCGTATTCAACTACTGTGAGACTTGCGGCAGAAAGGGCGGCTTTGCTACCGTTCGTATCCCCGAGCAGTACAGAGAGCCCGTTATCAAGGGCGCTGTTGTTCTTCTTTGCTTGATCGTAATCATCCTTTGCATCAAGGCTCTCAGAAGACCCGCAACCACTACTCCTTGGTTTAGAAGAGGAAAGTACCGCAAGTAATACGGTAAAATAGTAACAGCAAAAATACATAAGCGCTGAGCCTTTAGCGTGTTATCCTTAACGGAGAACACGCTAAAACTAAGTTTGCCCTTATGGGCAAGTGAAGTTTACTTCGTATGTGAAGTTATCCTGCGGATAGTGAAGTTTTGCCTTTGGCAAAGTGGGCAAACTTAACTTCACTGCGAGCTTTTGCGAGCAACTTCACTGTGCATAACACAACTTCACTTTTGCGACAGCAAAAACTTCTCTAACAGAAAGAGATAACATTTCGGCTACTAACCGATTTGTTATCTCTTTCTGCTATTGTAAGGGTTTGGGCTTAGCCCATAATGCGTTTTCACCCTCAACGCGCCGTAGCGCATATCACTTTTCATTTCGCATTCCGCATTTCGCATTTTGCATTTCGCACTTCATTTTCCACTTTCCATTTTCAATTTTCCACTGGCGAAGCCCCGCCTTTCGCCTTTATTCTACTTGCACAAATTTGGTCTGGAAAATTATGCAGGTATACAAATCGGTAGAAAACCCCTTGACACATTTTTCGTTTTGTGGTACAATGAATACGTCAAAAGGGAGTAGTTCATCGCCCCACGGGGTGGTGCGCAGCATCGTCAAGACAGCAAACTCGAGTGCTCGGTGCCTGCTAAATCTATTTAGATGATAACAAGACTTTTAGTGTATCGGTACGCTAAGGGTCTTTTCTGTTTTTACAGACGGAAATCTCCCGACAGCACTCATATTTCCGACAACCTCTATACCGGGGGCGAATTGCCCGTGGCGGTACGGAGTATTGTCAAATCACAAAAACCATATTATTTAATAGGAGGATATTTTTATGCCAGGATTAATCATCGCAATCGCAGTAATCGTGGGTATCATAGCAGTTTTCGGTATCCTTGGTTACATCAAAGCACCCCCGGACACCGCATTTATCGTTTCCGGCCCGAAGAAAAGACGTATTATTATAGGTAAGGCGAGCTGGAGAATGCCGTTCTTTACCCGTCTTGATAAGCTCTCGCTCGGCGTTATGCAGGTGGACGTAAAGACAAGCGAAGCCGTTCCCACCAACGAGTTCATCAACGTTACCGTTGACGGTGTCGCAAACATCAAGATCTCGTCCGACCCCAATCTTCTTGAAAGAGCGGCAGAGGCGCTTCTTGGAAAGACACGCCAGGAGATGGTTACTCTCGTCACCCAGGTGCTTGAGGGTAATATGCGTGAGATCGTCGGCTCCGTCGGACTCAAGGAAATGGTTCAGGACCGTCAGGGCGTTGCAAAGAAGATCACCGAGAACGTAGTTCCCGATATGGAAAAGCTCGGTATCGAGGTGGTTAACTTCAACATACAGAACTTCAAGGACGGCGCGGGTACCATTGAGAATATGGGTATCGACAACGTCGAGCAGATCAGAAAGAACGCGCAGATCGCAAAGGCTAACGCTCAAAGAGATATCGCGATCGCTACATCCAAAGCGCAGGAGGAGGCTAACGCCGTAAAGGTAGAGGCTGAAAAGAAGATCGCCGAGCAGAACGCAGAGCTTGCAGTTCAGCAAGCGGATATGAAGGTGCGCGCGGATACAAAGGCAGCAGAGGCTGACGCCGCATACTCCATACAGCAGGAAAATCAGCGTAAGGTTATCGAGGTTGCCAAGACCAACGCCGATATCGCAAGACGTGAGAAGGAAGCCGAGCTTGCCGAGAAGGAGATCGCCATCAGAGAAAGAAAGCTCGATGCCGAGATCAGAAAGCAGGCAGACGCTATCAAGTACAAGACCGAGAAGGAAGCCGAGGCAGACCTTATCAAGCGTAAGCGTGAGGCTGAAGCTCGTGCCTATGAGGCTCAGAAAGCAGCAGAGGCTAAAAAGGCTGAGGCTGAGGCTCTGCGCTACGCTATGGAGCAGGAGGCAGAGGGTATCAGAGCCAAGGGTATCGCAGAGGCTGAGGCTATCGAGAAGAAGGCTGAGGCTCAGAAGAAGATGGGTGAGGCATCCGTACTCGAGATGTATCTCGCCGCACTTCCCGAGGTTGTTAAGAACGCTGCCGCTCCCCTTGCGCAGACCGAGAAGATCGTTATGTACGGCGACGGCAACTCCACAAAGCTCGTCAAGGACGTTATGACTAGCGCCGACCAGATAATGGCAGGCGTTAAGGAGTCCACCGGTATCGACGTTACCAGCCTTATCTCCGGCTTTGTCGCCGGCAAGGTAGCTGCAAATTCCGAAGATAATCAAAATTAAAGTAAACAATACTTAACAAAAAAGCGGAAGAAGGACGTTTTGTCCTTCTTCCGTTTTTTTGTTGTATACCCGACAGAGTCGGATTTCATCTCGAAGAGATTTCATCCAATCTATTGGATTTCATCCGTCACAGACGGATTTCACTGCAAATCCCCGCTTCTCCTCATTTTTAATTCTGCATTTTGCATTGGCGTAGCCCTGCCTGTCCCTACGGTTTGTGCCTTGTTCGCACCTCAATTATTCATTATTCATTTAGCGTTAGCGC
>JAFVRA010000145.1 GCA_017504545.1 Clostridia bacterium
CCCTACCGGTGTGTTTGATATTTGTTATTTTGATCGTAGGGCGGTGGCTTGCTGCCGCCGTTTATAAAGGGTTCATTGCATTTTACGCGGACGACCACTTGGCAAGCCGCAAGTTTGCTTCGCAAACATTGTGGTCGCCCGTTTTTAAGGACCGTCGGGGACGCCGGTCCCTACAGGTGTTAACTGTTTTCCTTAAATTAATGCCCGTAGGATAGGATACCATCCTCCCGTCGAAAGCGCCTATACAAATGAGAAAGGCTATCCCTTTTGCAAGGGATAGCCTTATTTTGTAAGGAGATCAGCTCTCCTCTTTTTTCTCTGCGGAATGACAATGGCAGTTCATGGCACAACCTGCACAGTTGCCTCCGCACGAGCTTTTGCCCTTCTTCCTATCTCTTACGATAGAGAAGATCGCCAGAGCGACAATCGCCCCGAGGACAATGCAAACAAATATGGTAGGTAGGTATTGAATCATTTTAGTAAATTTCCTTTTTAAGCTTTTTTATTAATGCTGCCTGCTTCCTTATAAGGCTTAAAGAGCATGAAGAGCATAACCGCCAAAATTAATGCCGATGCCACAACGCCCGCAATGCTCAGCGCGCTTACAGTAAACGCGCCCGTAAAGAGAAGCACAGCGTTATAAGCAATAAGAGCTATAGAGTACGCAAATGCAGTCTGATAACCTATAGCAAACGCCGTCCACTTCCAGTTGTTCATCTCTCTCTTGATAGCGCCCATTGCCG
Source organism: Clostridia bacterium (assembly GCA_017504545.1). GTDB lineage: Bacteria > Bacillota > Clostridia > Oscillospirales > CAG-272 > HGM12713. The sequence continues at coordinate 744 of JAFVRA010000145.1, forward strand.
AGATGCAGGGAGCGCAAAGGAGATTGAATATCAGGAAGGAAAGTCCGCTCGCAACACTAAATGCTGCGCTGACTCCGTGTATATCTCCGAACACGATTCCGAGAGATGCAACGATGTTCTCCTTTGCAACGAGTCCCGTTACAGAAGCGACCACGTACTCCCAGCTGCCAAATCCGATAGGAGCGAATATCCATGCGAATATGTTACCTATGATAGCGAGAATACTGTGAGATACCTCTTCATCCGCAAGCATACGGAAGCTTCCGTCAACGAAGCCGAAGCGAGTAGCAAACCAGATCACTATCGTGGAGAGGAGAATAACGGTGCCCGCCTTCTTTATAAACGACCAGCCGCGCTCCCACATGGAACGCATCACGTTAGTAAACGTGGGCATGTGGTAGGGCGGAAGCTCCATAACGAAGGGCGCCGCCTCTCCCTTAAATACCTTCAGCTTCTTGAGCATAATTCCCGATATAACTACCGCGAGTATGCCAAGGAAATACGCGAGGGGAGCTACCCACCACGCACCGCCGAATACGGCAGCCGCCATCAGCGCAATAAAGGGGAGCTTTGCGCCGCAGGGGATAAACGTGGTAGTCATTATGGTCATACGGCGGTCGCGCTCGTTCTCAATAGTTCGGCTCGCCATAATTCCGGGAACGCTACATCCCGTACCGATCAGCATAGGTATAAACGACTTGCCCGAAAGACCGATCTTGCGGAAGATCTTATCCATAACGAATGCAATTCTCGCCATATATCCGCAAGCCTCAAGGAATGCAAGGAAGATAAAGAGCACGAGTATCTGCGGAACGAATCCGAGGACCGCGCCAACTCCGCCGACGATACCGTCAAGCACGAGTCCCGCGAGCCATTCGGGAGCATCCTTGAGCCAGGAGCCCACGATAACGGGGATACCCTTCACCCATACTCCGTATCCGTCAGCCGACGGATCGGGCTCGGAAAATCCGTAGTAGGAGAGGATCGCAAACGCCTTCTTAAGCTCGGCGCCCGTAGAGGTAGCCTCCTCTTCCTTGAGAGTTTCCTCGTCTATAAGTATATATTCAAACTCTGCTCCGTCGGGAACGAGTGCAAGGTGCGTATTCCAGAAGGTCTTGGCGGCGTCCTCGTTGAAGCTCTCGCTCTCAGAGTCAATAGACTCCCTGAGCGCGCCTGCTACCTGCTCGCTATCAAGGCTGTCAATATAGCCGTTGACTATCGCAGAAGCCTCGCCGTATTCCTCGGCATCCTCGGCGTAGCCGCCGTCAATTCCGAAGAGGTGGAAGCCGTCGCCAAAGAGTCCGTCGTTCGTCCAATCGGTCACCCAAGTACCTACTGTGGTCACCGAAATGTAGTAAACGAGAAACATTATAAGTGCGAAGATAGGAAGCGCGAGCCATTTGTTAGTTACCACTCTGTCTATCTTATCAGAGGTGGTCATCTTGCCCTTGTTCTTTTTCTTGTAGGAGTTCTGCACGATGCCCGTGATATAAACGTATCTTTCGTTGGTGATGATACTCTCGGCATCGTCGTCGAGCTCCTCCTCAACCGCCTTTATATCCTTCTCGATGTGAGCAAGCTTCTCGGGAGAAAGTCCGAGCGTCTCAAGAGCCCTTGCGTCGCGCTCGAATATCTTGATCGCGTACCATCTCTGCTGCTCGTCGGGCTGATCGTGAACTGCCGCCTCTTCAATATGAGCGAGCGCGTGCTCAACAGTGCCCGAGAAGATGTGCGTGGGAACTATACTTCCCTTCTGTGCCGCCGCGATCGCCGCATCCGCCGCCTCCATAATACCGGTTTCCTTAAGGGCGGAGATCTCAATCACAGGGCAACCGAGCGCGCTTGAAAGCTTCTCAATATCTATCTTGTCGCCGTTTTTATTCACTATATCCATCATGTTGATGGCTACTACCACGGGAATACCAAGCTCCATAAGCTGCGTAGTAAGATAGAGGTTTCTCTCAAGGTTAGTTCCGTCAACGATATTGAGTATCGCATCAGGTCGCTCCCCAACGAGATAATTTCTTGCTACTACCTCCTCAAGCGTGTAGGGAGAGAGCGAGTAGATTCCGGGAAGGTCGGTGATAATGATATCACTGTTCTTCTTAAGCTTTCCCTCTTTTTTCTCTACCGTAACTCCGGGCCAGTTTCCAACGAACTGATTAGAGCCTGTCAGAACGTTAAACAAAGTTGTTTTTCCACTGTTAGGATTGCCCGCAAGAGCAATTCTTATGTTCTGCGTTGCCATTTACGTTAGCCTTCTTTCTTTTAGATTATAATAAACGGTCGATTTGGTTAGCCTATGCTAACTCTCGTGCGTAAATCAAAGTGGGCGTTACCCCACATTTTTATTCGGTCTCCACCATCGCCGCATCAGCCTTGCGAAGTGAAAGCTCGTAGCCTCTCACGGTTATTTCCATAGGGTCTCCGAGAGGAGCAAACTTGCGAACGTATATCTCAACGCCCTTGGTTATTCCCATATCCATTATTCTGCGGCGTATAGCGCCCTCGCCGTGAAGCTTTACGACTTTTACGGTCTCGCCGATCTTGGCGTCTCTGAGTGTTTTCATTTGCTTATTCCTCCAAGACAAATTTCTGCGAGTTAGCCTCTGCTAACTGACAATATTATAGCGCGGATTTCCTCATTTGTCAATAACTTTTGCGTATATTTTTTATGGAAAATTAAATTTTGTTTATCAATATATCGATTTGGCAAAAATAATAAGCATTTTTTGTGCATTTTTCACAACGATTATTTAAGTTTGCAAACAAATAGGCTCAAAGCTATTTACAAAAGTTAATATCTGTGTTATAATTATAGCGTAGATTTCTGAAAGGAGGTTATGAAAATGTCGATACAGGAATCGGGCGAGATGTATCTTGAAACTATATACCTTCTGTCTCAGAAGGGCGACTGCGTTCGCTCTATCGACGTAGGCGAGCACATGGGATATTCAAAGCCCAGCGTAAGCCGCGCGATCGGCATACTTCGCCGAGGCGGATACATTGACGTCGATAAGTCGGGACATATCTCTCTGACGGATGCAGGTCGCGAGCACGCCGAAAAGATATTTGAGCGGCACACCATCATCACAGAGTTCCTTGAGTCTCTGGGAGTCGACAGTGAGACCGCCGCAGAGGACGCCTGCAAGATGGAGCATATCATAAGCGACGAGTCGTTTATGGCAATAAAGCGTTTTTCAAAAGAGAAAAATACTGAAAATTGAATTTTTCAACACAAAAATTTCTTGACAGAGCGCGTGTTGTATGATACAATATTAAACGGGGTATCCAAGCGGACATCCCGTTTGATCTTTTTTTGGCAAGTGTTGAAAATTTTAAACTGAGGTAGGTAGCTTTATAATGATAAAAAATTTCGACATATCTAATCTCATTCTTGATTCTCTTTACGACGTGAGGCGCACAAATCACACGGCAGGCACGTCTGCCGAGACTGTCGCGGCGCATTGCGCTCTTATTATAAGAAAGAGCGGAAAATCTGTATATAAGTCGGGCAAGAGCAGCTTTGTGGCAAGCGCTGACAAGGTCATCTTCATCGCAAAGGGCACTTCCTACTCTATGAAGGTCGAGAAGGCGGGCGAATGTACCGTCGTTGAATTTGACGTCTCCGAGGCTCAGCTTCTGCGCGAGCTTGAGGGCGGCGGAATATGCGAATATCAGGTCACGGGCGACAAGAGCATCCATAAGCTCTCCAAGAGCCTGCTTCAGTATTTCGGTCTGCGCGGCCCCGCATATTTTTCAAAATGCCTCTCCGAGCTTTATTCACTCATCACACAAATATCCACCGTTCACGCCTACAACCATTCTCTTGCGGGCAAGTACGGTCTGATACACGCCTCGGTCAAGTTCATCGAGGCAAATTACGCTCAGCAGGATCTCTATACGCCTATGCTTGCCGAGATGTCGGGCGTCGGCGAGACCTATTACCGCAACATCTTCCTTGCCGTATTCGATATGCCCCCCGCTAGATATATTCAGCTCTACCGCGTGGGCAAGGCTAAGGAGCTTTTGCTCAACACGAGCGCGTCTATAGAGGAGATCGCAGTCGCGGTCGGCTTTGCAAACGCCTCTTACTTCTGCAAGGTATTCAAGAACCTCACGGGCATGACACCCTCGGAGTTTTCGCAGAAGTGCGGCTCGCTCGGCTGATAACAGAACAAACTAACAACTATAGAAAGTAAACCTATGAAAATTCTTGCACTCGGAGATGTAGTCGGCGCAGAAGCCGTCGAGCATCTCAGGAAAAATCTCTGGAAGCAGCGCTCTTCTCTCGACGCGGATCTCGTGGTGGTAAACGGCGAGAACGCCGCCGCTATATACGGCATCGGTGTTGCTGACGCAAACGCTATTCTCGACGCGGGCGCAGACCTTATTACTCTCGGAAATCACGCCTTCAGCAAAAAAGAGATATTCTCGATGCTCTCGGACTCAGAGCGCATCATAAGACCCGCAAACTATCCCCCGCTCTCCCCCGGAAGCGGATATACAATACTCAACGTTGACGGCTGGCGCGTGCTTGCCATAAATATAATGGGAACTGCGCTTATGGAGTCGCTCGCCTGCCCCTTTGCTACGGTAGATCGCATACTTGAGCGCGAAGCGGGCACGTACGATTTCGCGCTGATGGATATTCACGCCGAGTCGACCTCAGAGAAGGTCGCACTCGGATACTATTTTGACGGCAGGATCGCCGTGATGTTCGGCACTCACACGCATATCCCGACGGCAGACGAGAAGGTTCTCCCAAATGGTAGCGGATATATCACAGACCTCGGCATGACGGGCCCCGTGGACAGCGTTATAGGTGCGGACTCAAGAACTGTTATCGAGCGCTTCCGCACTAAGATAGGCGCAAGGCTCACAGTTCCGAGCGGGAATGTCGAGGCACAGGGTGCGCTCTTTGATCTCGACACCTCGAGCGGCAAGGTGCGCTCGGTAACTAGAATAAAATTCTGATAAACGACAAAGGAAGCTATATGGACTCTTCTCTCAACTCATATTCAAGCGCTTCTCTCGCGTATCTCGGCGACTGCGCTATTGAAATATGCGTCCGCGAGTATCTCGTAAGCGAGTGCGGATTTTCGTCCTCGGCAAAGCTCAACAAGGCGGCGCTTGATTTCGTGCGCGCACCAAAGCAGGCAGAGGCGATGAAAAATATCCTTCCTCTGCTTACCGAGGAGGAGGAAGCGGTCTTTCACCGCGGAAGAAATATAGGACACACCAACACCCCGAAGTCCGCCACCGTCTCTGAATACCGCGCGGCAACGGGAATGGAGGCGCTATTTGGCTACCTCTGGCTTGCCAAGGCGCAGGAGCGTATGCGCGAGCTTTTCAGAGCAGCATACAGACTTGACGAAGATAAAAATAATATATAAACAAAAAGGAAAGAAAGCTATGACAAATCCCGTAATCAAGATCACAGTACGCGACTTCGGCACTATGACTGCCGAGCTTTATCCCGAAAAGGCTCCCAAGACGGTTGCAAATTTCGTCCGTCTTGCAGAGGAGAACTTCTTTGAGGGACTTATCTTCCACCGTGTTATCAAGGGCTTTATGATACAGGGCGGCGGCTACACCGAGGATATGCAGGGCAGAGAGACCGAGTCCATCAAGGGCGAGTTCAAGGCTAACGGCTTTATGCAGAACGACCTCAAGCACACGCGCGGCGTTCTCTCTATGGCTCGCACCTCCGATCCCGACTCCGCATCCTCTCAGTTCTTCGTAATGCACAAGGATGCGCCTCACCTCGACGCTCAGTACGCAGGCTTCGGCAAGCTCACCGACGGCTTTGACGTGCTTGACGCAATCGCTTCTACCCCCACGGGCAATTACGGCTGGTATATGCAGGACGTTCCGCGCACACCCGTAGTTATCGAGAAGATCGAGGTAATAAGCAAGTAAAAAGCAGACACGCCACTTCGGATCCTATCCGACGGCGTGTCCTTTTTTATAAAATCAATGTGTAAAGCGTAGGGGTTGGCGCTAAACGTTTGCGAAGCAAACTTTACGCTGAGCGAAGCGAAGCAGCTCGACAAAC
>JAFVRA010000146.1 GCA_017504545.1 Clostridia bacterium
ATCCCACTTAGCGTAATCTTACTTAAAGCCTCTCCTTTTAGGAGAGGTGGACTCGCAACGTTTGCATTGCAAACTTGCCGTTGAGCGAAGCGAAACAGGTATGCAGACGGAGAGGTCTTTTTGCCTTTGTATATATTCAACATACAAAACGCCTGAGAGGTTAAAAGTAACATTAAGACACTCGGGACAACCAAATCTTTTTGTAGATCCTGAAAATTGCCTTGGCAATTTTCGCTTTCGGATGAATTCGCTATATTACCGCTCCTTCATCCGAAAGTTCGACTCGCTTCGCTCACTCAGGATGACTTGCTGAAAGAGATGTAGATTTAGTTTATAAAAAGCGGCGGTAGATGCCTGTAACTACAAATTATAATAAGTTTTGAGAGAGCGTATTTACAGAGATATTTATTTAGATAATTCGATAGGCTTTTACTGTTGACAGTATTTTTAAAGTATGATATAATGAATTTGGATAGAAATAAATCTCAAAGGAGTGATAAATATGGAACTCAAAGAGGCACTTACAAAATTAGCCGCGCTTCAGGCAAAGATGAGCGCGTATTACCACGCTATGTCGTTGATACACTACGACGGCGCGACCACCGCGCCTAAAGGAACGGCGCAGAACCGCGCACAGACGCTTGGCATACTCAGCGAGGAGACCTACAAGCTCTCCACGGGAGAGGAGACTGTAGCGCTTCTTGAATATCTTGACACGCACAAGGACGAGCTTGATGAGAAGAGCGCACGTATGGTGTTCCTTATGCTCAAGAGCATTCGTGAGATGCAGAAGATACCGATGGACGAATATATAGCTTATCAGCAGCTGCTCGTCGAGGCAGACGACGTTTGGCACACAGCCAAGGAGACGAGCGATTTTGCGCTTTTCTGTCCGCTGCTTGAGAAGATATTTGAATTCCAGAAGAAAATGGCGGCGTATTGCGCTCCCGAGATGCATCCCTACAACTACTGTCTCAACACTTACGAGGACGGACTTACGATGGAGAAGTGCGACGAGTTCTTCGCGGCACTTCGCTCACGCCTCGTTCCGCTGATAAAGAAGATAGGCGAGCGCGAGCAGCTCTCAAATGCCTGCGTCAAGGGCGACTTTGACGAGAGAGAACAGGAGCAGTTTGCGCTTGAGCTTATGAAGACTATGGGCATAGACCTTGACCATTGCGGTCTTGGCACGACCGAGCATCCATTTACCACGAGCCTTGGATCTCACCACGACGTGAGAATTACCACAAATTACTCGCGCGATGATCTCTCGTCCTCGATGTTCAGCGTTATCCACGAGGGCGGACACGCGCTTTACGATATGGGCTCTGCCGACGATCTCGCTTACACCGTGCTTGACGGCGGCGTTTCAATGGGCATCCACGAGAGCCAGAGCCGCTTTTACGAGAATCTTCTCGGCAGAAGCCGCGCGTTCGTCGAGCATATCTTCCCGAAGATGTGCGAATGCTTCCCCGAGCAGATGAAGGGATATACCGCTGAGGACGTTTACCGCGCGATCAATCTCGTTACCCCCTCGTTGATAAGAACCGAGGCAGATGAGGTCACTTACTGCCTTCACGTTATGGTGCGCTACGAGCTTGAGAAGAGAGTTATCTCGGGCGAGCTTGCTGTCAAGGATCTTCCGAGCGAGTGGAACAGACTTTACTACGAGTATCTCGGAGTTGAGGTGCCTAACGACCGCGAGGGCGTGCTTCAGGATTCTCATTGGTCGGGCGGCGGCATAGGCTACTTCCCGTCATACGCGCTCGGTAGCGCATACGGCGCACAACTCCTTCGCAAGATGAAGGAGACTATTGACGTTGACGCTTGCTTGAGAGAGGGCAATTTTGCGCCTATCAACGAGTGGAACAGAGAGCATATCTGGAAGTTCGGTGCGCTCTATAAGCCCGCCGACCTGCTTGAGATGGCTCTCGGTGAGAAGTTTGATCCCTTTGTTTACACAGATTATCTTGAAAAGAAATACGGAGAGCTTTACGAACTTTGATCGAGGCATCACACGCAAGAGCATAAGGAGGCTGCTATGAAGAAAATTATTGCTATAATTATCTGTATGATCCTTTGCACCTTTGTATTTGTCGGATGCCATTCAGAAGAGCCGCAAACCGTTGACGGTGATCCTACGGACACCGAGAAGGCTACTGTCGATCCTGCGAGCGTAAAAGAGAGAGTATATATATCCTCGGGAGAAAATACTATCGAGGCTCAAAAGCTGTTTGCCTGGGCTAACGGCGACGGTCTTGCAGACGACGGACCGGGCTACGAGGATGTGTTTTTCTACACCGAGGAAGAATTGGCGGCTATCCCAACGCTTTATTTTGCGGGGGAGATAAGCGCGAAGCTTTCGGAGGACGCGTTAGAGGTGACTTCGCTCTCGGAGGATAATCTGTATATGGTAAATACAGAGGAGAGGTCGAGAAGCAGTATAACTTATAAGGAGATATCGGAGCTCGGTGAAGGCGTCTATTATTTCTATATAGGAACGGCGGCGAGATTTTCGGAGGATCGCTCCAGAGGCTATCATCACGTTTTCAAGCTTATCATTGAATAAACAACTAAAGTAAGGAGGCTGCTATGAAGAAAATTATTGTTACTATCATTTGTCTTGCCCTTTGCACACTCGCGCTTGTCGCTTGCGATAGCGAAAACGATGAACCAATGACTGTTTATACGGGCGACGGCTCTTTCCACGTTATATCCAAGGATGATGCATCTAATATGCCTGATATGAGCCATACACTCGACCATACCGCTTTTGTGATCTCGGGAGAGGAGAAGATAACCCCCAAGCAATTTCCGGGGCCAGTGAACGTAACCGTAGAATTGGATGGAGGAATTGGCAAGGTATATCAGGCTTGTGGTAGCTACGGTTGGACCGAGGTAAATTCTTATACCGAGGATCAGCTGCAGACGCTTCCGTCCATTACGCTTCACGGTGAGCTGAAGGTAGAGCTTGTAGAGTACGCAAGGCTTAAATGTGTTACGGTTATGAAGATCGGCAGGGAAGGAAAGACTGACGAGCAGACCACGCTTGAGGCGCTCTCTGAGCTTGAAAGTGGCGAATATTATATCGCCCTTGATACTCAGAGCGAGTCGGACGGCAGAATAGAGGACTGCGGACACGTTTTCAGACTTATAGTTGAATAACAAAAAGCGCCGCGATATTTCTCTGTTGTCCTTAACGGAGAATTTGTGTGCACAAAATGTCGGCAGAGAACTTGTTTTCTCTGCCGATATGTGTTATAATGGAACTAACGAAAAGCCTCCCTTGTGTAAAGGGAGGTGGCAGCCGAAGGCTGACGGAGGGATTGTAAAAAAACCCAAAATAGCAGGAAACAATCCCTCAGTCGCTAACGCGACAGCTCCCTTTACACAAGGGAGCCTTTGGATGCGCTCGTTCATCTTTAGGGGTATGGGCTTTGCCCTGTGCCTTTGTAATACAAGGGCGAAACTTGCTAAAAAGGAGATAGATGTATGATACAATCGGTAAACAATAAAAATATAAAAGAATGTGTTGATGTCATTAAAGAAAGTTTTTTGACTGTCGCCAATGAGTTTGGTTTTACAATAGAAAATGCTCCTCGCTTTACGGCTTTCGCCACAACAGAACAACGCCTATCTTGGCAATTAAACAACGAAAAAAGACCTATGTACGCTTTTATTGTTGATGGGAAAATTGTTGGTTATTATTCTTTGGCATTACAAGATAATAAGGAATGTGAGCTGAATAATTTATGCGTTTTGCCTCAGTTCAG
>JAFVRA010000147.1 GCA_017504545.1 Clostridia bacterium
GGGGGACCGCTTGCGGTGGAAGGAGCCCGCGAGACAAGAGACGTTGCCCTCATTTTTTAATAGCGATATTTTCTTTGTCGCGCGCTCTCCCTCAGTCGGCACGCCGCCAGCTCTCGATGTTTTGCTTGCAAAACTCGACCGTTGCTTGCAACACGACTCCCGGAGGGAGCCTCTGATTATAGCCGTTCGTCTTTATGCTGCATCATTACAAAAACACCGATGCAACTGCATCGGTGTTTTTCATTTTATTTAACGTTAAGATAAACTGCCATATCGCTCTCGCCGCGGTTGGCAAAGCAATGATAGGGTATCATACGAACCGTGACGGGCTCGAACTTGCGCGAATAGGGCGCGTAAAGCTTGCCCGTCTGCTCGTCAACGCGTAGGAAACCGTCGCAATCAATGACTTCTCTGCCAAGCTCCTCGCTATAGGAGATCTTAGCGTCGGCAACCCTCTCGGGATCAAGATAAAGCTTATGTACCTCGCCGCCGTTGTCGATCGCTTCGGCACAGTAGATAACGGGGCCGTAGCGGAGCGCCGCCTTGCCGAGATTGCGAACTACGTTGACCGAGGAAGCGACAAGCTCCGGTTTCATCAAAAGATCTACCTCAAACTCGCCTGCTCCAAAGCACGCGTAGCCGTTCTCTACGGTGTGATCCTTGTTCGTTCCGAAGCCGTGGCACCACTCGGGTATGCGGACTTTTACGGGAGCGTTTGTCTTTATCTTAATTACAGAATCGTAAGGATAGTCGGTGCTTACCTCAACGCGCACGCCGTCCTTTTCGTAGATACTGTCGGCAAACTGATCGATATACACCTCTCCGCTCTTCTCGTCATAGGCGTACATATAGTTGCCAAGTGACGAAAGAAGTCTGACGAGGTTAGGCGGACAGCAGGAGCAGCCAAACACCTTCGGTCGCTGAGTGATAGGCCAGCGCTCGCTCTTGCCAAGGCTCTTAAGTCTGCCTCTCTCCTCAAGGAATATCTCAAGCGGATTTTCGTAGAAGAACTTGTCTCCGTCAAGCGAGATGCCCGAGAGCATTCCGTTGTACATCTCAAGCTCGATAATATCCGAGTATTTAGCGGAATTTTCAGGATCAAGCAGCATCATTCTGCGAGCGAAGAACATAAGTCCGATAGACGCGCAGGTCTCAGCGTACGCCCCGGCGTTAGGAAGATCGTAGCAAATAGTAAACGCCTCGCCGTAATAGGTCGAGCCTATACCGCCCGTAACGTACATCTTCTTGCCCGTTATGTTCTCAAAGAGCGCCTTGCAGGTCTCCTTGAGCTCGCCGTCCCCCGTCTCAAGCGCGAGGTCTGCCATAGCCGAGTAGAGATACACGGCGCGCACCGAATGTCCGAAAGCTTCCTTCTGTTCACGTATAGGCAGATGATTCTGCGCGTAATAAGCCGAGCCGCCAATATTCATCTCGTTATTCTCAGCAAGTCCGCGACGCTCAAGGAAATGCCTGCAAAGCTCAAGGAACTTTTCCTTTCCCGTCGTCTTATACATACGGTAGAGCGCAAGCTCTATCTCCTCGTGTCCGGGAGTTACAAAAGACGCGGAGTGCTCGTCCACGAACACCCTTTTGATATATTCGGCGTACTTTTCCATAGCGCGAAGAAATCTGTCGCGCCCTGTAGCATCGTAGTAAGCGCAAGCCGCCTCCATAAGATGTCCCGCGCAATAAAGCTCGTGCCAATCGCGGCAGCTCCAGCGCGCCTCGGGCTGTACGACAGTAAAATAGATATTGAAATATCCGTCCTCACACTGATTTTTCTCTATCTCGTCTATGAGGCTCTCCACCTTTTTTTCAAGATCGGGGCGGTGCTCCTTAGCCATAATGTAAGCCGCACCCTCCATCCATTTCGCAACGTCGGAGTCCCAGAAGAAATGAGGCTGCTTGTCATCGCCCTTCTTCCACTCGAACTTAAAGGCGTCTATTCTGCCGGTCTCAAAGAATCTGTCGTACACGGCGTTTACCGTAACCTTGCTGTTAAGCTCCTCTATTTGCTTCCAGAAGCCGCGACGGATAGTTACGTTGCGATAATCAAAATTCATATTGTCCTCCGTTTATTACTCCGTGATCGAGTTGTCTATTTCCTTGATGTCCTCAATGTTATACGGCGTGGACTGATATACGAAATAGTTGAGCCAGTTGGAATAAAGCAGATTTGCACAGCTTCTCCAACGAACTATAGGCTCTTTCGTATCGTCGTCATCGGGAAAATAATTCTTCGGCACGTCAATAGGAAGCCCTGCCGCCTTGTCGCGCAGGTATTCCTTCTTGAGCGTATCGCCGTCGTATTCCGAGTGTCCGGTCACGAATATCTGTCTGCCGCGCTTGGTGGCGCAAACGAAAACTCCTGCCTCCTCAGAGCTTGCGAGTATTTTAAGCTGAGGAACTGCCTCAATGTCCTTTCGATCACAGGTGGTGTGCCTTGAATGAGGAACCACGAAGGTATCGTCAAAGCCTCTGAAAAGCATAGAAAGCTTATGATCAAGGCTGTGCTCGAACACGCCGAAGAGCTTTTGATCAAGCGGACGCTTCTTGACACCGTAGTGATAGTAAAGTCCCGCCTGTGCGCCCCAGCAGATGTGAAAGGTGCTGGTCACGTGAGTCTTCGTCCATTCCATTATGCGACAAAGCTCGTCCCAGTACTCTACCTCCTCAAACTCCATCTGCTCAACGGGTGCGCCCGTGATTATCATTCCGTCGTATTTCTTGTGCTCAACCTCGTCAAAGGTCTTGTAGAATGCGAGCATGTGGTCCTCTGAGGTATGCCTTGACTTGTGAGTTGCGGTCTGTAACAGCTCAAGCTCGACCTGGAGCGGAGTATTTCCGATAAGTCGCGCTATCTGCGTCTCGGTGACTATCTTCTGCGGCATCAGATTGAGCATCAGTATCTTTAGGGGACGGATGTCCTGCGTCATAGCGCGTGTCTCGGTCATTACGAAGATATTTTCGTTGAGCAGCACTTGAGTTGCGGGCAGAAGATTAGGTATTTTAATAGGCATGATAGCCCTCCTGACAAAATTTTAGTTGAGTGCGTCAAGCGCCTGCTTGATGTCCTCGATAAGATCGTCTGCGTTCTCAATACCGCAGGAGAGGCGAACGAGATCGCCCGAGATTCCCGCCGCAACGAGCTCATCCTCGTTCATCTGACGGTGAGTTGCGCTTGCGGGATGCAGACAGCAGGTTCTCGCGTCGGCAACGTGAGTTTCAATAGCGGCTATCTTGAGGTTACCCATGAACCTCTCAGCCATCTCGCGTCCACCCTTAACGCCAAAGCTTACGACGCCGCAAGTACCTTGAGGCATATACTTCTGCGCGAGATCGTAGTACTTGTCGCCCTCAAGGCTCGGATAGGTCACCCAGGCAATTCTGTCGTCACTCTTCAAGAACTTAGCAACTGCAAGTCCGTTCTCGCAATGGCGAGCCATTCTTACGTGAAGGCTCTCAAGTCCGAGATTGAGAAGAAACGCGTTCTGAGGCGACTGAATTGCGCCGAAGTCGCGCATAAGCTGAGCGGTTGCCTTAGTTATAAACGCGCCCTCAAGACCGAAGCGCTCGGTGTAGGTAACGCCGTGGTAGCTCTCGTCGGGAGTGCAGAGGCCGGGGAACTTCTCGGGGTACTTGGTCCAATCGAACTTACCCGAGTCAACGATACATCCGCCAACAGCCGCGCCGTGTCCGTCCATATACTTAGTTGTCGAGTGGGTAACTATATCAGCGCCCCATTCAAAAGGACGGCAGTTTACGGGAGTTGCAAAGGTGTTGTCCACGATAAGCGGAACGCCGTGCTCGTGCGCTACCTTAGCGAAAAGCTCGATGTCAAGCACGGTCAGCGCAGGATTTGCGATAGTCTCGCCGAACACCGCCTTGGTGTTCTCTCTGAACGCCGCGTGAAGCTCCTCCTCGGACGAGTCGGGGGATACGAAGGTAAAGTCGATGCCCATTCTCTTGAGGGTAACCGAGAAGAGATTGTAAGTGCCGCCGTAGATAGTCGAGCAAGCGATCACGTGGTCGCCGCAGGATGCGATGTTGAATATCGCAAAGAAGTTTGCCGCCTGTCCCGAGGAGGTCAGCATAGCGGCGCTTCCACCCTCCATATCGCATATCTTAGCGGCAACGCTGTCGTTTGTGGGGTTCTGCAAACGGGTGTAGAAATATCCCGATGCCTCAAGGTCAAAGAGCTTGCCCATCTCAGCGCTTGAAGCGTACTTGAAGGTGGTGCTCTGAATTATCGGTATCTGTCTGGGCTCACCGTTTCCGGGGGTGTATCCGCCCTGCACACATTTTGTCTCAATTCTGTAGTTGTTGTTTGCCATTTCTTTTTCTCCTTTATATAAAATCAATCGTTATCTGTCATTTTTCTCAAAGCCGTCGCCGCGGCGTAGGCGCGCGAGAGATACTCGTCAGCGCTCATATTTCCGTAAGGCTCGCCGTCCTTCTTAAAGACCTCAAGCATCAGCGTGCCGCCATATCCCGAAGTCCTTATCTGCCGCGCTATTCTCTCAAAGTCAAGGCTCGCGTCAAAGGGCAGCATGTGTCTGTCCTCGTTAAATACCGCAAAGTTATCGTGAATGTGAAGCGCTGCGAGCTGAGACGAAAACAGCGGCATATATTCCCTGCCCGGACTAAAGCAGCCCTCGTGTCCGCAATCCCAACAGAAGCCAACGTGCGCGTTTGCCTCAAAGGTCTCAAGCGCCCAGGATATGTTCGCAAGCTTCCTCTGATTTTCAAAGGCAACCACGACGCCCTTCTTCTCGGCGTGCTCGACAAGGCGCGTAAATCTCGCTATGCCGACGTCGTTTATCTGCGGAGCGTGGACACCCGACGAGAGATGGACTATCGCCGTAGGCACTCCCGCAAGCGCGCAGTTGTCCACGGCGGCTATCAGCCGCTCGCACATTCGCTCGCCGTCCTCGCCCTCTCGCCACATATCGTTAATGCGGTCAAAGGGCGCGTGAAGCGTGTCGTAGGATATTCCCTTCTTGGCAAGAAGCTCGGCTATCTCTACCTGCCGCTCAGCGCTGTAGGTGTCACTAAAGGTCGCCTCAAAGCCGTGAGAGGCAAGAAGCTCTGCCGCCTCAGAGTCGCTGCAGCCCTTGACAGAGTGCAGATTTATTCCGATTTTCCTCATTTTCAGCACCTCCGCCTCGCCTCGCGCCTAAAAATAACTATACAGATTAATTATATCACAAGCAAAAGAATTATTCAATAAGATTTTTAATTTTTGTCTTCTTTATAACGTATATTTTATCTGTTTTCCAATTTCTCGATTACCCATTGACAAACCGCCCCTTAACCGATATAATTATTATAACGAAACACTTTGAAAGGTGGATACAACCATGAACAACATACCTCGCAACGAGCATCCGCGCCCCGACAGACACCGTGACAGCTGGCTTTGTCTTAACGGTACGTGGGATTTTGAAATTGACAACGCGCTTGTCGGCAAGGCAAAGAAATTCTACGAGAGAGATAGCCTTGACGCGAAGATAACCGTTCCCTTCTGCCCCGAGAGCAGACTTTCGGGCGTGGCGCACACCGATTTTATGAACGCCGTTTGGTACAGACGCGACCTTGACATTCCTGCCGATTGGGCGGGCAAGCGCGTTATATTCCATATCGACGCCTGCGACTACAAAACAACGCTTTATATAAACGGCAAGAAGGTCGGCACACACTCTGGCGGCTACACCTCCTTCCAATTCGATATAACCGACTATCTCTCTCATGATGGCAACTATGCGACCATCTACGCCGAGGACGATCTGCGCTCAGAGAAGCAGGTCTCGGGCAAGCAGTCGCACTCTCTCGGCTCTTACGGCTGCTACTACACGAGGACTACGGGCATCTGGCAGACCGTGTGGCTTGAGGCTGTCGAGCCCGCTCATATTACCGCCTACAAGGTATTTGCAAATATCTCTACCACCTCTGTCTCTCTTGAGGTGCTGACGAGCAAGGCGGCAGTCGGCGCGTCTCTTGAGGTCTCTGCCTACTACGAGGGCAAGCCTATGGGAAGTGCGACGGCTACGGTCAACTCTGACTCCACTACAGTCAAGATAAAGCTCGCCGAGGCACACCTTTGGGAGTGCGGCAACGGCAGACTCTATGATCTTTCCTTCAAGCTGACAAAGGACGGCAAGACCGACCTGCTTGACGGCTATTTCGGGCTCCGCGAGGTCGCTCTGACGCGTGAAAAGGGACTTATGATCAACGGCAAGACCGTTTTCGGACGCTTCGTGCTTGATCAGGGCTTCAATCCCGAGGGTATAATCACCGCCCCCAACGACGAGCATCTTGTTTTCGACATCGAGGCTTCTATGGCTTGCGGCTTCAACGGCGCAAGACTTCATCAGAAGGTGTTTGAGCCTCGCTTCCTCTACCACGCCGACAGACTCGGCTATATGGTATGGGGCGAAACGGGCAACTGGGGACTTGACCACACGCTTTCGGACGCGATCTACAACTTCCTGCCCGAGTGGCTTGAAGAGGTCGAGCGCGACTTCTCGCACCCCTCGCTCATCGGCTGGTGTCCCACAAACGAGACTTGGGACAGACACGGCAGACAGCAGTTCAATCCCTTCCTTGACAGCATCTACGACATCACCAAGGCGATAGATAAGACCCGCCCCGTTATTACGAGCAGCGGCTCTTATCCCACCGAGCGCACCGACGTTCACGACGTTCACGATTACGAGCAGGATCCCGAAAAGTTCCGCTCCTACTACTCCGAGATCGAAAACGGCATTGTCCGCGACCAGATCCAGAGAAAATCTCCGCGCCGTCAGATCTCTAAGACCAACCTGCCCATATTCGTCAGCGAATACGGCGGCATCGGCTGGGTAATGAAGGAGGACGCGACCGCTTGGGGCTACGGCAAGAGCGTTGAGGGCGAGGAGGAATTCTTCGAGCGCCTTGAGGGGCTGACCGACGCACTCCTTGAGAACAAGGACATCTTCGCATACTGCTACACTCAGCTCACCGACGTCGAGCAGGAGCAGAACGGACTTCTCACCTACGACCGCAAGTTCAATTTCGATCCCGAAAGATATAAGCGCATCTTCGCTAAAAAAGCGGCTATTGAGGATTGAAATACATAAACAAAAAAGGTTGGCTGGAATTCAGTCAACCTTTTTTAAGATGCTTCAATAGAAATCAAACCGATGAATAAAAATTATTTGTAGGGACAGGCGTCCCCGACTGTCTTTTTGCAACACAAAGTCGCTACACGGGCAGAAAGAGTCAGATTGTGAAGCTTAGCGTATAGATTTTGCAACTTGGGATATCTCTATTGCTTTTTTACAGAAGATAATGTATAATTTAAAATGACAGGAGGGTGAAATATGAAGCTTACGATTGATAAAAACGAATTATACTTAGACCCTGAGATCATTGTAAAATGCAAGGAAATTGATGATGTTCTTCAAGACATCATTTCTTATATAGGAATAGCCGACAAAAAGATGATCGGAGAGGTAGACGGAGAGCTCTTTTTCATTCCCCTGAATAATATTCTATATTTTGAATCTGTTGATAAGGTCGTATATATTTATACCGACAAGCAGGTTTACAGATCATCTGCTAAGCTTTACGTTTTAGAAGAACAGTTAGCAGACACATACTTTTCACGCGTATCCAAAACGACAATTCTGAATTTGAAAAAGCTCAACAGCGTGAGATCGGCGAAAAACGCCAAGCTTGAGGGACTTCTCTTCAACAAAGAAAAGATACTTATATCGCGACAATACGTTGCTGAAATAAAGAAAAGATTGGGGGTATAATTATAATGAAAAATATTATTAAAAAGAGCTTCACCGATATATGCGTTTCTTTAACGCTTATTCTGATATCCACTCTTCTCGCCTCCTTATTCCCTTACGTTATGAGCTACACACCCGCGCAAAGACTGTTTTTATACGATCATCTGTTCAGGCATACCGCAGGGCTTTCGGTCTTCTCGGTCGCAGGCATCGTATCTCATCATTTTATTATGCAAACAGAATTGTTTTCCGCAAGCAAAGCTATGCGAAGAGTTATCTCTACCGTTATATTTGCTTTGTGCGCGTTTTTCGTTCTTCTTTGGGGCTTCTCTCCGTTTTTCCCCTTTGTTTCCAAAACCTATATTTTAGTAGGAATAGCATCTTTCATCTTTATTTCTGTAATAGTAATGATTATTTGCTTTGCCGTAGAAGATAAAATAGCAAAAAAGGACGCTGAAATGATAAATAAGCGCTTGAATGAACTCAGGGAAGAAAAATAAAATGGACTTTAGTATGAAAAGGTATAAGTTTGAGCCAAAAAGTTTGCTCTATTTAATAGCTACATATTTGTGTGCTTGGGGCCTTGGGCACATTTTAAAGGAGTTTGTCCATTTTTCAGCATTATTTGAACTAAAATTCTTCGCGGAACGAATCAATGCCGACGATCCTTTAGTTTGGGACATAACCTTTGAAATATGCTTCATATTAGCATACGTGATCTCACATATTATTTTCTGCATCACTTATAAATCAAGGCGCAAGAAATTTATAGAGGATACAAAAGGACTAATAACGAAAAAAGACGGGCTAATATATCACTTAAAGCACCATACCATCACCGATATAACCGTTATCTCTATACAAATTATCGTATTCCTTGTTTTATTTTTATTCAAGCAATCTCTCTGCCCCGTCGCTATTATTTACAGGCTATGTGGACTTCCACTCGGTGTGATAGTAAGTGCTGTTTTCTTGATCGTAATTCATCTGTGCCATATCCTTTGGGCGCAGTATAATTGGCGAGTCAGCCATTATATGCACGAGTAAGAAGGGAGAACGGATATGATAGTAATTATTTTAATGGTTTTAATACCTGTCTTAGTCATCGTTGCTTGTGTTTCCATATTCTCGTTTGTTCGTGCAGTTATTCATAGGAGGTTGTTTTATAAACGAATCAGCCAAATTTGCAAAGCAAAAAAATACAAGCTGACTTTTTCAAGAAATTTTTTTGCACCATTTTTTAAATACAGTAACAAACCGGATATTATAATCAAAACCTCTGACAAAAATTATTTAATTCGTATCATTACCTGTAAAAGCAAGTCTTTGATCTATAAATTTCCATCGCCCGAATGGTATGTTTCTTTTGAAAAGATAATATCAGCGCCAATAAATCCGACGGGAAGATTCAGACACTTGCCTGCATTTAATGAACTATACTATAATGACAACATTGATAACAAGCCCATTATGGTATTCGCACCATGTATACCCAAAATTTCTTATCTGACAAAAGACAGCATAAAACGTGAAATATCCGAAAGTAACGATACAATAGGTGGATGGTCTGTTTATAGCGCTAAAGATTTACTAAACGCATTATAAGATATTAAAAACGACAAAAGGTTGACTGAATTTCAGTCAACCTTTTATTTATATCAAAGTCTCTCAAGCATGTGAAGTACCTGCTCGAAGCTGCCGCGCTCACCCGTCCATACGAAGTGCTTGGACATTATTCTGTAGTCGGTAACAAGGAAGCAGGTAAGTCCCGCCTCGGATGCCGCCTTCATATCCTCGCGCTCGTCGTTGCCAACCATAAGGCAATTCTCGGGAGCAACGCCTATCTTCTCGCATATCTCGCGGTAGTAGTCGGGATTAGGCTTGCAATAATGCGAGTTCTCAAAGGAGGTCACTAGATCAAAGTCCTTTTCGGAAAGTCCGAGCCAACTGATGCGCTCAAGCTGTGCGACCATAGGAAATACGGGATTAGTAGCGAGGACTACCTTTCTGCCGTTGCAGTGAGCCGTCTTAACAGCCTCGCAAGCCAAAGGATTTTCACCCGTCTGCGCCTTCAGAGCCTTGAATCCGTCATAGTAAAACTCTGCCGCGATCTCGGGAATTTCCTCTTTCTCTTCTCCAAGCTCTTTAAAGAAGGTCCTCCAAAACACCTGCTCGTTGGTCTGCGAGCCATCGTTATGCACCATAGCCGCAGTCCCCGCAAGAGTAAAGTCAATCATCTGCTGGGGAGCGATGCCGTAAGGAGCGATATGCCCTGCTATCCCCTTAAAATATTCCTTTGCAAAAACTGATTGATCCATCGGCAGAAGCGTTCCGTCAAGATCAAAAAAGACCGCTTTTATTTCAGGTCTGACAGTCATTGGCTAATCTCCTCTCTTCGCTCATCTCTCGTTCATCGCAAAAAAAAGGAACAACTCAAAGGTTGCTCCGTGATAAAAGATGCTCATTGAAAGCCGAACAAAGTCATATTGAGTTGTATAGAAGCGAAACTCAAGTAATTAAAATCGTTGAACATAATAGTTCAAGCCCTCGGTCTATTAGTATCGGTCAGCTAAACACATTACTGTGCGTACACCTCCGACCTATCAAACTTGTAGTCTGCAAGTGACCTTACCAGCTTAAAGCTGGAGGGATATCTAATCTTGAGGTAAGTTTCACGCTTAGATGCCTTCAGCGTTTATCTCATCCGCACGCGGCTACCCAGCTATGCCCTTGGCAGAACAACTGGTGCACCGGAGGTGCGTCCGACCCGGTCCTCTCGTACTAAGGTCAGCTCCTCTCAAATATCCTACGCCCACGACAGATAGGGACCGA
>JAFVRA010000148.1 GCA_017504545.1 Clostridia bacterium
GAGGTTAAAAGTAACATTAAGTCACACAAGACAACCAAATCTTCTTGTAGATCCCGAAAAATGTCTTGACATTTTTCGCTTTCGGATGAATTCGCTATATTACCGCTCCTTCATCCGAAAGTTCGATTCGCTTCGCTCACTCAGGATGACTTGCTGAAATGGGTGAGGATATAATTTATAAAAAAGAGTTTTCGGTACCGATGAGGTGTCCGAAAACTCTTCCTTAGAAAATTATTATCCTTAAATTTCACGTCACGGGTCGTCGAAGGCGCCGACCCCTACCAATTTAGATTTTCCCTTCATAAAAGTTTTTTGCTTCTTTTTTTCAAAAAAGAAGAGAAAAGTCCTAACCTTAACTAACTTCTAATCTATCTTCTTCCTCACAAGCGCGCAGGCGCAGAGCAAGACTACTATTGCCACGAGGCAAGGCGCTACGCTGCTGCCGCATCCGTTTGCGGACGGCTCGTTGCTTGTCGCGGCGCGCTCAAGCCCTCTCATTGCAAGAATGAGGCTCGTCTCTGCCGCGTCGGACTGATCCTTCGTTGCCTTATCGTCATTCTTAAGCGCCTTTGCCGAGACTATCGCGCTCTCAAGCCCCGCCCATGTCTCTGCGGTGTAATCTGCCTCGTTCAAGCCCTCTGCCTCTGCCAAAAGCTCGTCTATGCGCTCAAGCTCCGCTCTGTAAACAAGTCCGCGGAGCGCCGCTGAGAGCTCCTCTGCGAGTGCTTCGGCTTCAGGTTTCGTAAGCTCTGCCGCCCTCTCGCGCTCTCTTGCGGAATTTACGGTGTCGATAACTCCGAGCAGAGTCGCCCATCCCTCAGGCAGAAAATCATTCTGCTTGTACGCTCCGATAGGAGCAAGCAGTCGGTCTACTGCAGAAAGGTCTCCCCTCTCCGTCAATACGTCAGTCGCCTCGTCTATAGCGAGAAGCAGCTTTTCTATCTCCTCAGCCGAGCAGTCGTTGCGCTCTGCCGCCTCGTACACGGGCACAAGCAGTGCTTCAAATTCAGCGTAGCTTGACGCGGTGTAGTCCTCTCTCGGATAGTCCTCGCGTGTCTCAATAAGCTTCTCTGTCAGCACTATCGCCTGCTTTCTCGGCTTGAGCGCCTCGGCGGCGCTTATAAGCCGCGCCATAGCGGCACTCACATCGTCGGCAGAGGTATTCTCGTCAGACTGAAGCTCGGACGCGTCGATAAGCGCGTCTCTGAACTCCTCCCAGCCAAACGAGGTAAATTCCTCCCGTCTGTAGGCGATATATCTTCCTATGACCTCGTTAAGCTCGTCGTAGGTAGCCTTGATTTTAAGATCCGACATAGCCACGATCAGCCTGAATTCGTATCCACCGCCTCTCGCGGTATATACCTTAAATCTCGCCCTCTCATACTCCGATATAAATTTCTCCCAGCTTGCAGGAGTGTATTCGTCCTGCTTATCAAGGAGCTTTTCAGCCTCGGAAAGAGCCAAGAGCAACTCCTCGTTGCTGATGCCGTCTATAAACTTAAGCCCCTCAAGAGCGGTCATAAGCTCTGCAAGCGCGGCGTCAGCCTCGCTCTGCGAGCACACTCTGTACGCGAAAGTCTTGGCGTTATCCCGCGCTACGACCAAGTTATCCCAGCCCTCGCTGTAGCCCTTGGAGTTGAAATAGCTGATCTCATCGAGCCAGGCTATGAGCTCACCCGTATCGGCAGGCACGAGCTCAAGCAGAGTCGCCTCACGCGTCAGCGCGTAGCTCTCACTTACCATAGAAGCATGGAAGTGTCTTTCCGCATCGCCGACATAATAATTGCCCGACGCGTCTATCCTTGCGCTCTCCTCACCCGATATGGCGAAGAAGAAATTATTGGTATCAAAAAGATTTATACAGCTTCTGACCTTTACAGTCTGCTTGGTGACCGTACTGATCACTCCCGAGAAGCTCTCGGGCTTGTTGCTGCCGCCTCTGTTTATACAGCTTTCTATAGTCCTGCCGAGGTCCTTGGTTATGGCGTACTCGCCGCCACCCTGCTCGGTGCTGACCGCTCCGACTATTCCCGCGGACGACTTCGTTCCGTTTATCCACGCGTCGTTGTAGCAGTTCTTTACGAGCAGACCGTTAAACGCCGACTCGCCGCAACGGCCGATGATACCGCCCGCGTGCTCACCGCCTACGTCACCGTAGTTTGCCGAGCGCAGAACGCTCACCATACAGTCGTCCGTGTTGAACTGAAGCGCGCCGCCGATAATGCCGCCGCAGAAGGTTCCATTCTCCACTTTGCCGAGATTAACGCAGTCGGATATATTCACCGAGCCGCCGTGAGTACCCGACCAGGCAAAGCCGTAGGTCATTATTCCGCCTATGATACCGCCTACCGCAGACCATCCGCCGAAAGCGCTTTTTAAAGCACCTGCATTCAGGCAGCGCTCAAAATCCGCTCTCGCGATACCGTAGCCGCGGCCAAGGATGCCTCCGACGTTATTTCCCGAGGATACTCCCTTCTCGCCGTCGTCTCTGACAGTACCCAAATTAGCGCAATCCACGAATCTGACGCTCGCGAGAGGCGAGTGAGTTCCGTCCGCGATGCCGCAGATACCTGCAGTACCCGAATGGCTGCCTCGCGTTGAGAAGATCCTTCCGTTATTGACACAGCCGTCAAAGAGCACCTGAGAGTCAAGACGGGTAATTCCCACGATGCCGCCGACGCTCATCTGTATCTGTCCGTTCGTTATATTCGCATTGTTGACGCAGTCGATAAAGCTGACCTCACCCGCGCCTGACACTCTGCCTGCGATACCGCCGATACTCGTCGCAATACCCGCGCCCGAGTCGGTCGATATATTCATTTTGATAGCTCCGTCGGCGCGGCAATTCTCAAGCACCGACGCGCCGTTTACCTCACCGATAATGCCGCCGACGGTGTGTTTGAACCTCTCAGCCGAGGCGCTTATCTCAACGCTGAGTGTAGCGCGTATATTCTCAAATCGACCGTAGCCGCGCGTTGCGACAGCCGCAATATCGCGGCTCGTGCTTTCGCTGCACGTAAGGTTTATTATGAGATCTTTAACAGTACCACCCTCTACCGAGCTGAATATGCCCTGCGGAGAGCTTGAGGTAATTACGTATCCGTTACCGTCAAGCGTACCGCTGAACGCCTTAGGGTAAGGCGATGAGATCTCTATATTATTTGCCAAATAGTAAACGCCGTCCTGCTCCATCGCGTAAAAATCAACGAGCTTGCTTATCGGCTTTCCCTCGGGAGTTGCCGCAGAAGCAGGAATAGCGGCAAGGCATAGGGGCAGAAGCATAAGGAGCGCGATCAGTACTGAAAGCGTTTTTTTCATTCTCTTCCCTCTCCTGTCGTCGTTTTTCTCTGGAAAGCAAAAGCCGCACCGATAGTCAGCACGACTGCAAGCGCCACGCTCGCGCAGGCGCTTCCGCTACAGCCCTCGGTGTCGGGTGTCGGCTTTGCGCCACCCTCGTTGCCGTTGTTCTTTCCCGACTCGTTTTCGCTCACAAGTCCTTGCTTAGCGCTCTCAAGAGCCGAAAGAAGCGTATCCACGTCACCCTTTGAAAGATCGCCTATCTTTGACGGCGCGATAGCCGTCTTTATCTCTTCGATCACCTTATCAAGCGCCGCCCTCGAGTCCTTGGTGAAATCTCCCTTGGGGAGCGCCGCGATAGCCTCGTTAAGAAGAGACGCGTCGCCTCTCTCCTCAAGCCAGGACACTCTGCCCTCTATCTCGAAAAGCAGCTCGGCAGCCGTGATCGCGTCAAGATCGTTCTCTGCTATCGCGCTTCGCGCGTCGCGTATAGCCGCTCTCAAGGCAGTATAGCTACCCTGAGTGTATTTGTCTCTCGGGTATTTTGCCTCGATCTCGTCGATAGCCGCCGTAAGCTCGTCGGGCTCTATCCTCATCATAAGCTTCTCTGCCGCCTTTTGCATATTTCCGATCGCAATATCTGCCTCGCTTTGCGAGAGGTCGTCGCGGCGGCTCAGCGCCTCAAGACGAACAAGCGCATTAGTGAACTCTCTCCAGCTTCTCTCGGTGTATCCGTTAAAGGACACGTCGGCGTATTTTTCAAGCTCTGCGCGGAGCGCATCCATATCCGCCTTTTTTTCAAGAGCGTCGGTCGCCGCAAGCAAGCTCTCCCTCGCCGCATCAAGCTGATCTGCCGTAGGTCTGTCAAGTGCCTTTATCTCTACCGCGCTCGCGTATGCCGCAATAAATCTTTCCCAGCTTGAGTGGGTGTATTCGCTTTCGCTATTCACGAAAGGCTTGGCGTTTGCTATAGCCTCTCCGAGCGCACTCTCGTCGGGCGCGCCGACGAGTCGTATGTTGTCAAGCCCCTCAAAGAGAAGCGCTTCAGCCTCTGCCATCTCCGTAGGAGAGACGGCTCTGCGAACTATATCAGACACCGCTAATAGCGCCTCGCAAAGCTCGCTCCAGCCTTCCTCGACCGAAGTCTGCTCGTAGCCCTCGGCTCTCTCTATCATTTTCTCGAGCTCTCTGAAATCAGCCGCCGCAAGAGCTTTTATCTCGCCCGCTCTCGCGTCTACCGTCGCGATGTCAGCGCCGTTTACGTAAGAATTCTTCGGCACAGTACTGTTCGCGTAGCAAAGATTGCCCGAGGCAGTATTGTTGACCTTATATACCGGTGCTATGTGCGCCACGCTTGAGAAGCTGTCGTTAAGTCTTTTTATATTTCCCGTGTTTACGCAGTTCTTTATTGTAGCCGCGCGCGTGGTGTTTCCGAGAATTCCTGCCGCCGCGTATTTGTTAAGCACGCTCTGGCTCTCGCTTGAGATTATCTCGCCCTCGTTGAGACAGTTATCTATCACGAGCGGCAGATAGCTGCTTATCTTGTTATACGAGCCGCCGATAACGTCGGTGATATTGCCTATTATACCGCCTGCAGTCCACGCGCCCGTGACCTTGCCTGCGTTGTAGCAACTTCTAGCGTCAAGTCCGTTAAATCCGTCCTCGCCGCACTGTCCGACGATACCGCCCGCGTATCTCGCGCTCTCTATCTCACCGAAATTCGAGCATCCCGAGATAATAAGCTGACAGTCGTTAACGCAGTGCTGAAGCACTCCGCCGCCGATGCCGCCAACGAACATTCCGCCCGATATTTTGCCCGTATTGACACAGTTGATGAGCTTGATAACTCCGGGGTGATCTCCCGACCAGGCGTATCCGTGAGTCATATCGCCGCCGAAAATACCGCCCGCAGACGCCCAGCCGCCGCCAAGCGAGGCAATATCGCCCGAATTCACGCAGGACTCAAAGCAGATGTCAGCCATTCCGTAGCTTCTTCCGACCATACCGCCGATGTGATGAGAGCCGGCAGAGGTGTTTTTGTTAGCAAGGTCAAGGATAGAAGCGTAGTTGCGGCAGTTTTTGAAATACGCCGCAGAGGTCGGCACGTGAGTACCGTCGGCAACGCCGCAGATACCTGCAGTACCTGAGTGATTTCCTGTGGTACCCGAGATCTCGCTGTAGTTAAGACAGCCCTCGACAAAAAGCTGAGTATTGCCGTAGCTTATTCCTATAATGCCGCCGTTGCTCGTCAGATACTGCTTTGAGGTGACCTTCGCGTTGTTGACACAGTCAGTAATTCTGACCTCTCCTGCCTCGGCAATAATACCGACGATACCGCCGATACCGTAGCGTATAGAGCTGCTTTTGGGGGTGGTATTTACCGAGATCTCGCCGCTTGCGGTGCAGTTCTTCAGGCTGCTTTTGCCGTTGATCCTGCCGATAATGCCGCCGAGCGCGTGCTTGAACGTGCCTGCGCCCGAGGAGACAGAGTAGTTCACGGTCGCGTTGATATTCTCAAAGCTTCCGCTTGCCACAGCCGCAAGAGCGCCCATATCAGCCGAGCCCGAGATAGAGTAGTTGGCGGATAAATCAAGATTGCTTATACTTCCGCCGACGATGCGCTTAAAGGCAGAGCTCACGCCACTGAGAGTTATCTTGTGACCGCGTCCGTCAAGGCTACCCGAGAAATCCGAGGAGTAGCTTGAGCCGAGCGTTATATCACGGGTGAGATAATAGTTTCCTCCCGCGTTCATCGCGAGGAATTCCGCCTCGCTGCTTATCGGCGTTCCCTCGGACGCGGCACCCACGGGGATAAGCAAGAGTACCGACGAGAGAAGCATTGAAATTATTATTAAAAACGATACGGGTTTTTTCATTGTTACTCCTTTGATCTTCTGTAAGGTGGGATCACGCTTTTTCTTATCTTATTATACCATCCCTGCCTCGCGATGTCAAGCGGCAACGCACATTCGCCCGATAGATATGCGCGTTTGCCGTGTAAACGCGCGCAAGGATCGCCGGGGACGCGGGTCTCTACAGGTTTTGCGTGGTATTTGATATTTTTCTTGTAGGGACCGGCGTCCTCGACGGTCCTAAAATGGCGGATATGGAATCCGCCCCTACGGATTTAATGGTTGTCCTAAAATTCGTTTGTAGGGGAGGATATTATCCTCCCGTTTGCTCAGCATAATCTTACCTAAAGGCTCTCCTCGTAGGAGAGCTGGCGGTGTAACCGCCTGAGAGGTCTAATACATCACACGCCCACCGAGATCCCTCGGTCGTGGGCGAGCCACTCCCTCGCCTTTTTTCGCCTGACACGGTCGAAAAAAGGTTCGACGCCGCGGCGGTTTTTGTTATGCCACC
>JAFVRA010000149.1 GCA_017504545.1 Clostridia bacterium
CCCGACAGTACACCTAAAAGGTGTAACACACTATACCTTGCGGGGCAAGGCGTGTGAAAAAGGACAGAGACGAAAAATCTCTGTCCTTTTGTAATGTAGGGGCGTTCATTGAACGCCCGTGGGCGACCACTGGTCGCCCCTACAAATTTGTTTTTTATGGTAGGTAAAACCTGCTTTATGGAAGACACCCATTGCCGCTTCTTCTTTTTGTTGGTTATGTGTCTTACTCTTTTAAGTCTATCTGTTGTTCGCTGGTCTTGTGATCCGTCTTTGATATCTCGACTATTCGCTTGATGCAGTAGATGCTGTAGAGCACGAAGGAAAGAAGCATCATCGCGGTAGATATGAGAATGCATATAGTGGACACCGCTGCAGGAATATTATACCACACGATATGAATAAACATAACGGTATAAAGAATGACCGTGTTTGCCTTTCCGTGCCATACCGCGCCCTCTACCTCATTTGCCTTATGAAGTATGATCGCTCTCAGCACGCCCGCGCTTATTTCCTTGATAATTATAAGGACGAGCGGGAGCAGTATCAGCGGAAAGCGCGTAACGAGGCAGAAGAGTATCGCTATCTGCGTAAGCTTGTCTGCCACGGGATCAAGCGCCTTTCCGAGATCGCTTATCATATTGAATCGCCTTGCTATAAATCCGTCGACCACGTCGGTAAGTCCCGAAAGCACCACGAGTATCGCGGTGATCGCGGGCGACTCAAGAACGCAGTACGCCCATAACATGAACGGTATCATCAACAGACGGACCGTTGAGAGTATATTGGGTATAGTAATTATTTTATTTTTGTAAAAATTACTGTCCCGAGACTTCATTTCCTACCTTCTCTCTAATGTTTGATTTAATATTGTGATACGCTCTGTATCCTGAAACGCCGAGTATCGTCTCGCCGTCGATCTGCAGGGGTGTGGGGCTGTCGAACTCAACGGTTATATCGTGTCCGCTAAGGACCTCGGTATATTTAGTGTGCTTGAGATGCTCTCCCTTGAAGAGCGAGGGGAATATCATAAGAGTCTTGAGCTTGCCTGTGTCGTGGAACACCAGCACCGAAAGCTTTCCCTCGGGGTCATTGCGGTCCTGAGCGGGTGTGGGCATCATTCCGCCGCCGTAAAATCTTCCGTGCATAGTGGGAACTATCCACACCTTCTTGTATGTATGCTCAACTCCGTCAACCACTACTCTCGCGGATGTGGTCTTATAGCCGAGGAGCAAGCCCTTGACGGCTATGCCCGCGTAATTTATATCCTCTTTTCCCTCTGCGCGCATCATATCTCCGACCTCGCAACAGTATCCGTCGATACCGTAGCCGACACCGTTGATAAACTTATACTTTTTGCCGTTTACCTCGCAGGTGGGAAGATCCTTTACGTACTCGGTTATCTTGATGGGCTGTCCTACTTCGCCGCCGATATCGCGCAAAAAGTCGTTACCCGTGCCGACCGCGCAGTAGTAGATCTCGTTGTCAAGATCGCAGTCTGCAGTTGCGTTGATGAAGCGATTGAGAGTTCCGTCGCCGCCGCAAACGACGATAGCGCAATCCTTCTTGTCAGAAAGGAAAGCAGAATAATTCGTTATTTTGGTCATATCAGCGTATCCGTCAACGCTTCCGTCGAGCTTGGATTCAAGAGATTTGGCAACCTCCTCGCACTGACCCTTGCCTGCTATAGGATTGTAAAGAACGTAATAATTCATAGATGATTCTCCTTTGCATTTTTTGACACATATATTCTACAACAATAGTTTCAACTAATCTTCAAGTTTATATCAACATTTGTTGACTTTCGTCATAATTTTGGAAATTCTGCTATTTGTGTGTATAAAAACCATTAAATAAAGTTCTCAAAACCGCCACAAATTTGTCATAAAATGTTGATTTTTGTATGCGCTTATGCTATAATGAAATATGTATAACTATTTTTTGCGAGGGACAGTAAGTGAAACTGAACAACATTGCAAATTTCGATAATATCGACGATTACGTCGAGGCGAAGCTGGCAGAATACTCTGCCCGCGAAAAAAGCTTTGAAACTCTTTTTGAGTTTATGTTCTCCGAAAAGAATAACGTTATGGCTGAATTCTCCGACGGCTACCGTATAAAGAAGCAGACCTACGGTGAGGTAAAGGAGCGTATCCTGCGCTCCGCTCCCGCGCTTGACGCGCTTATCGGTCAGCTTCCGCACGACAGCCTTGTCGGACTTTATATGTCAAACTCTCTTGAGTGGATAGAGATATTCTGGCAGATACTCATCTGCGGATACCGTCCTCTGCTTATGAACACCCGTCTGCCCGACGAGACGCTTGAGGATATAATCTCGCTCAACAAGGTCGGCGCGGTGATCTCGGACGGAAAGACCTTCTCGGTAAAGACCGTGATTTCCGACGAGATAACAGAGTGCGACGCCGCACATGTGGGCAAGGCTTTTGGTACTGAGGTCCTCTTTATGTCCTCGGGCACTACCGACAAGGTCAAGCTCTGCGCCTACACGGGAGAAAACTTCTTCTGGCAGATATGCGACAGCCGCAACATCATAAAGCAATGTCCTCAGATAAAGGAGCATTATAAGGGCGAGCTCAAGCAGCTCACTCTTCTTCCCTTCTACCACGTATTCGGATTTATCGCCGTATATCTCTGGTTCGGCTTCTTCTCGCGCACCTTCGTTTTCCCCAAGGACCTCAATCCCGCAACCGTGCAGAATACCATCAAAAAGCACGAGGTTACGCACATCTTTGCAGTTCCTATGGTATGGGAGAGAATATACAAGGCGGCGCTCAAGAAGGTAAAGAAAAAGGGAGACTCGACCTATAAAAAATTCAGATTTGCTCTTTCGGTCTCCAACTCGCTCGGCTCTCTCGGAGACTCGTTTGCCCGTGCCTCTCTTAAGGAGGTCAGAGAAAATCTCTTTGGCGACAGCGTCAGATTTCTCATCTCGGGCGGAGGCGGACTTGCCCCCGACGTTTTCAAGTTTTTCAACGGCATCGGCTATCACCTTGCCAACGGCTACGGTATGACCGAGATAGGTATTACCTCTGTTGAAAAGAGCAACTCCAAAAAGCTTCTCAACTCGGCGTCGGTCGGCGCTCCATTCGGATACACCGAGTACAGAGTTACAGAAAGCGGAGAGCTCACGGTCCGCGGAAGGACGATGGCAAGCAGGATACTTACGGGAGACGAGGAAAGGATCACCGATTTCGACGCCTGGTTTGAAACAAAGGACCTCGTTTGCGTGAAAAACGGAAGATATTATATAAACGGAAGAGTTGACGACCTGATCGTCTGCGCTAACGGCGAAAATCTCAATCCCACTCTCCTTGAGCCTACGCTTAAGGTAGAGGGCTGCGACGCCGTATGCCTGTTTGCGCTTGACGGCGGCGTGCCCGTGCTTATTGCCTCGGTGCTCGGCTGCTTCTCGCAGACTCAGCTGAACGCCGTATTCGACAGACTAGACGGTGCTCTTATCGAGGCAAAGCTTGAAAAGACGGTTGCAAAGGTAGTCCTTACCTCAGACGGACTTATGGAACCCAACGATTTCAAGGTCAGTCGCCGCAAGGTAAAGCAAAAGTATCTCTCGGGCGCATTCAATCTCATAGAGAGAGGAAGTATTGAAAAGAAGGTCGAGGAGCTGCTTTCAGACCTTGAGCGTGAGGTGATAGAATGCTTCGCAAAGGCTCTTGAGCGCTCTCCCGAGGAGATCCCGCCGAGCGCGAATTTATTCCTTGACCTCGGAGGCACGAGCCTTGATTATTTCACCCTGCTTGGAATCCTTAAGGACAAGTATGGTGTGTCTCTCCCCGACGATGATAAGGAAAAGCTTTTCACAGTACGCGACTTTTGCGAATTTATTAAAAATTAACGGAGGACAATATGACAAGCACTCGTGAGATAAGATCTCTTGATAAGTCCTGGAAGGAATTCTTGTTTTCCTTCTCGGGATTCGGCCCTAACTTTCTTATGGTACTTATGGGCGCTTATTTTACCGACGCCCTCAACCCCGCGGCATTTGAAGGAAACTCCACCTATCAGACTATAGCAGGTGGCGCTTGCTTTATTTTACCCGCAATATTCCCTATTCTATACGCTATTGCCAAGGCATTTGACGGAATTATAGATGTTCCGTTTGCTTACGTGACAGACACCCTCTCTACCCGTTGGGGCAGGCGCAGACCTGCTATCGCAGTTTGCTTTATTCCTATGGTATTGGGCTTCGTTCTTTCCTGGATCCCGATCGGCGGCGCGGAAAATCAGCTCCTCAACACGATCTGGATAATCATCTGGAATATGGTATTCTTCGCGAGCTACACGATGTGTCTCATCGCATTCTACGGCTCGCTCTCAACGGCGTGCACCGACGAGCCTCAGAGACTCAGAGTATCGGGCTACAAGTCCTTCTTTGACACTATCTCCTACTGCATCGTCTACGCGCTCGTTCCCCTGCTTCTCGACCTTATGAAGATGCACATCAATATTTTCGTCTTCTTCTGCACTCCTCTTATGCTGACTATGCTTATCCCGCTCTTCCTTATCAAAGAGGGTGAAAAGTACGGCTACCCCGAGAACGAGGGTCTTAAGCCCGAGAAGATCTCTATTGCAGAGAGCGTTAAGCTCACCTTCAAGAACAGAATATTCAGAAGATGGACCTACGTAAACTGCTGTTCCTTCTTTGGTCTGCAGATGTTCCTCTCGGCAATGAACGGAATGATAATCGGCGGTATGGGCTTTGACGGTCTAGGTATGGCTATCGCCAACACCTGCGCTTTTGCGCCCGTTCCGATAATGCTCTATCTCTTCAATAAATCCAAGGCTAAATGGGGCGTCCGCGCTACTTATCAGAGCTGCTTATTGCTCTTTGCGGTCGCTATAATGTCCTTCTTCTTCGCTTCGACCTTCGTATGCGGAACTGACAACGTGCCGCTTCAGTTTGTTATTTCCTGCACGGGAAGCGTATGCGGAAGCTGGGCGATAGGAGCGTTCTTTATGATGCCTTATCTCGCTCCCGCGCAGATCGCAAGCGTAGAGCACAAGCTGACAGGCCGCAATCACTCCGCGATGTACTTCGCGGGCAACGCGGTCACGACCTCTATCGTTGGCGCTATCTCGGGCTCTCTCGTTTACGAGTACATCAAGAACCTCTTTATCTCAAAGGAAGCAAGCGGCATCGTCTGGGCGCAGAGCGCTGAGAGCGCCGCGGCAGAGTTCGGCCTTGGCGCTGACATCACGTCGGTATTCAACCTTGGCAACCTGCTCGTTCCCTTCATAGTTTGCGCGTCCTGCCTTGGCGGATTCTTCCTCGCATTCAAGATGCCCAAGGACTACACCCCCGACGTTCTCGCAAGAGAATTCAAGAATATGGATCCGAGCCTCGACATCTCCGAGTTTGAGAACGTAGAGGAAAAGCAGGAGAAGAAGGAGGTCATCTTCGTTCAGATCGGTCTCTCGATCCTCTCTGGCTTCCTCTTCGGCTTTATCTGGCTCAGCTTTATCCTCAAGTCCGCAAAAGAGCTTGCAGGCACGAAGCAGCGCGCTCTGCTGTGGATTCTCGCCTCTCTCGTTCCCTTCGCTTCTATCTTCGTATTTCTCAAGCTTCGCAGCGATCTTCTCGCGGCGGCAAAGGCTCGCGGAGTAGAGATGAAGATGAGCAAGGTCGCACTTATCGTCAGCGCTATCCTTCTTCCCATAGCACCCGTGAATATAGTAGCGCTCTCACTCATTCAGCACAAGATAAACAAGCTTTACGCTTAAGTTTTAAAAATACTGAGGTATGATATTTTTATTTAATTGGTTCGTCAAAATAACCGGTTGGCTTCCCTACAAGCTCCTCGTCCGTCCGAAGATATACTACGAGGACAGAAGCGTGCAGAGCCGCAAGATAAAGGGCAACGCGATCGTAGTCTCCAACCACAACGCTTTACTTGATTTTGCCGTAACGATGTTCACCTTCCCCACGCGCACGCTTCGCTGCGCGGCTGCGGAGGTAATGTTTAAAAAGAACTTCCTTATGACCCTCTTCTTAAAGCTTATGGGAACGGTAAGGGTCGACCGAGATATTCACGATTTCTCCTTCCTTGGAAAATGCAAGAGCATTCTCTCTAAGGGTGGCGTGGTAGAGATATATCCCGAGTCAAGACTCCCGAACCCCGGCGAAGAGCGTCCTCTTGAATTCAAGACGAGCGCTGTATATCTCGCGCTTGAGAGTGGAGCGAAGATAATACCCATCTACAACAACGCCAAGTATTTCACCAAAGATCCTATGCGGATCATGATAGGCAAGCCTATCGACGTGCGCGAGCTTTATCGCGACGATCTCTCCGAGAAAGACAACATTGAAAATATTAACGCTTACGTAAGGGGAAAGATCATTGAATACGGAAACCAGATCCGTCTCATCGACGAAGGAAACGAAAAACAATAATAAAAACAAGAAAAAGAAAAAAGAACGCTTGAATAACTTTGCCTACGACTTCGTTAAGGTAACGGGCGCGATACCCACGGTCATCGCGCTTCGCCCGAGAGTTCTCAAGCCGTACGGCAGATGCAAGGTTAAGGGAGGATTTCTTATCTCGGCAAACCATTGCAGCTTTCTTGACCCGATAGTAATTCTCTGCTCCTTCTGGTCACGCAGAGTATACAGCCTTGCAACCAAGGATCTCTTCAGCACAAAGCTCAAGGCGTTTTTCTTTAACTGCGTGAACTGTATTCCCGTAGATAAGGAAAATTTCAGCCTGAATTCCTTTCACGCCGTAGTCAAAAGGCTTAAGGGCGGCAAGGTAGTGGCTATTTTCCCCGAGGGGCAGATAAACGTAGGAAGTGCCGACATGAGCGCGTTCAAGTCGGGAGCGATACTTATGGCAAACACGGCAGGCGTTCCTATCGTTCCAATTTACATAGCTCCGCCGAGAAAATGGTATCACCGCAGAGTCACGGTGCTTGGCAGTCCCGTTGACGTTCGGCAGATGTGCGGACTTCGTCCGAGTGTGACCGAGCTTGACGCGGTAAGCCAATATCTTCACGAGCGAGAGAACGAGCTCAAGGAATTCTATTATTCAAAATATCCCGAGGCAAGACCCTCGGAGAAATCTACGGAGGATGCATAAATGGCAGACAACAAAATTTTCGCTAAATACACCGACGCGGAGACCTTTAACAAAATAGTTGACTATTCAAGCCTGACAGACATGTGGGAAAGCTCGGTCAAGAGCTGTGGCGATAGCCCTGCAGTAATTGACGAGGGCAAGGAATACACCTACGCCGAGCTCGACGCTGAGATAGCGGCGTTCAGAGCGGTGCTTACCGATCACGGCATCAAGGCAGGCGACGTGGTAGGACTTCTCGCACCCAACTCGGTAGGATTTATCAAGGCTTATCTCGCGATAAATACTATCGGCGCGGCGGCAGTTCTTCTTCCCGCTCACCTTGACGCTATGACAGTTTTCGGTTGCTCTATGAAGTTTGGTCTCAAGGGACTCGTTTACGACGCGTCTCTCGAGGAAAAGACCGAAATAATCAAGGCAAAGGTGCCTACCCTTCCCCTCATAACCACCGCCGAGACCTCTTACAAGACCGTTCCTGCGGTATATCCCGACGAGAATTCGCTCTCTACCGTTATCTTCACGGGCGGCACTACGGGCAACAGCAAGGGCGCAAGACTCTCTCACAGAGCCGTCGTGCGCGGAACTAAGAACGGCTGCTACGGCATCAAGGAGATATTCAATCAGAGATACTTCCTCGTTCTTCCGCTCACTCACGTATTCGGACTTATCAGAAACACACTCGCGGCATTCTACACGGGCAGCAGCCTGTTTATCTGCAGAAACAACAAAAATATGTTCAAGGACATCGCAACCTACCGTCCTACCATTATGATATTCGTTCCCGCTCTCGCCGAGATGGCGCTCAATCTCTCAAAGCAGTTCGGCAGAAATATGCTTGGTGAGGATATGAAGACCATCATCTGCGGCGCGGCTCCCGTTTCTCCCTATCTCGTAAGAGAGTACGCAAAGCTCGGCATCACGCTTCTCCCCGGCTACGGACTTACCGAGAGCGCAAACCTCGTAAGCGGTAACCCCGAGGCACTTGCAAAGCCTGACTCGGTTGGACTTATCTACGAGGGTATGGAATACAAGGTTGTTGACGGCGAGCTTTGGCTCAAGGGCGTCAATATGATGGACGGCTACTTTGGTGACGAGGAGAATGCACTTGCATACGAGGACGGCTGGTTTAAGACGGGCGACCTCGTTCGCTTCGACGAGGACGGCTTCCTTTACATCACAGGAAGAACCAAGGAGATAATCGTGCTTTCCAGCGGCGAGAACGTATCTCCCGCAGAGCTTGAGGTCAAGTTCTACGAGATAGACGGCGTTCAGGATTGCCTCGTTTACGATATAACCGAGGGCAACGCTCAGCAGCTCGTGCTTGAGATACTCCCCCGCGCAACAGTTCTCAAGGCGCGCGGCGTTGAGGATCTTGACGCTTACTTCAAGGAGGAGGTAGAGAAGATCAATTCTACTCTCCCCGCATTTGAGAAAATAAATAAAATTGTCATAAGGGACAGCGATTTCGTTCGCACTCCCGCTATGAAGATTGCGAGAAATAAAAATGGCACTCTCAAGAAATGAAATTAAAGAAAAGCTCTCCGACGTTATGAAAATGGTGCTGAGCGATGCTCAGCCCGACCTTAGCGCTATAGATGAATCCTCACGTCTGGTTGAGGACCTCGGACTCAACTCGGTAGGCGTGCTCTACATAGTTATCGCTATTGAAGAATTCTTCGGAATAGAGTTTGAGGACGTCGGATTTGACGACTTCAAGGTTATAGGCGACGTTGTCGATTACATCGAGGAGCATATATAATGAATTGGACTCTTAAGGAAGCCAATTTTGGAGATATGGTCCGTGTCAAAAGCGGGAGCATTTATCATTACGGCGTTTTCGTCAGCGAGGACGAGATAATCCAATTCGGACTTGCCCCTGCCCTGCGCCCCTCGGTAAAGCCCTGCGACGTTGAGGTCTGCAGCTCTGACGTTGACGGATTTCTCGGCGGCGGCTTTCTCGAGGTTGCCGTGCTTGACAAAAAGGAAGCCAAAAAGCGCCGCGCCCCAAAGGATACCGTTGCAATGGCGCGAGCAAGACTTGGCGAGAAGGGCTACCACATTCTCTACAACAACTGTGAGCATTTTGCCTACGAGTGCGTAATGGGAGAGAGATATTGCTCTCAGACCGACCTCGTGCGCTCGCTCTTCAAATCTCTGCCGATAGTTGACCTTTACGCTCTGCATCTCCCCTGCGATATGCCTCTTTCAAAGACGGGCGTAAAAGAGATAGACGCGGAGATAGCCGCTATCTCTGATGAGAAGCAAAAGCTCGTGCGCTACCTTGAATGGAAGCTTTTTGAGTACGGCGCGGAGCGTTCGCTCGGTTTGAAACTTTCAAAGCTCAAGCTCGCGCGCGACAAGAACGGAGCGTGGAGCGCCGAGCCTTGCAAATTCGCCTTTCTCTCAAGCGAGAACGAGAGCCTTGTGGCAGTCGCGGTGTCTCGTGCGGAGGTTGCTCTCTCGCTTGGAAGCAGTGAGAGCGACGGTAAGAGCGTCAGCGTCACTCTTGGCAATTCGTCAGTCGTTACGATTCATTCCGACACGCCTGACAAGCTGAGGATATACGATAACATCAAATTGAAATAATAAAAAACGCTTGCGGTGTTCTCTCTGCATTCTTAGCGGAGAATGGGCAGACACAAAAAATTGGCAGAGAACTTGTTTTCTCTGCCGATTTGTGTTATAATGGGACTAACAAAAAGCCTCCCTTGTGTAAAGGGAGGTGGCAGCCGAAGGCTGACGGAGGGATTGGTTC
>JAFVRA010000150.1 GCA_017504545.1 Clostridia bacterium
CGAACTATTTTTGACGGGTTAGTCAAAAATAGCGAGGGAGTGGCTCGCCCACGACCGAGGGATCTCGTTTGGGATTTTATTCTCTTAGACCTCTCCGTCTGCATACGCATCCACCTCTCCTAAAAGGAGAGGCTTTAGGTAAGATTGTGCTAAACACACGGGTCGTCGTGGGCGCCGACCCCTACCAACAAAAAGGCTCTCCTTCCAGGAGAGCTGGACGCGTAGCGGCCTGAGAGGTAAAAGTAACATTAAGACAAGCAAGACAACCAAATCTTTTTGTAGATCCTGAAAATTGCCTTGGCAATTTTCACTTTCGGATGAACTCGCTATATTACCGCTCCTTCATCCGAAAGTTCGACTCGCTTCGCTCACTCAGGATGACCTTCCAAAATGAGTGGCGATTTAAAATTAAAAACTATACCAACGAAAAATTTATACCAACAAAATTTATATACAGGAGACTTTATGCCAAAGAAAGAAAAAAGCAAATTGCGCATCATCCCCCTCGGCGGACTCAACGAGATAGGCAAGAACATCACCGTTCTTGAATACGCGGACGACATTATCGTCGTTGACTGCGGCCTCGCGTTCCCCGATGACGATATGCTCGGAATCGACCTCGTCATTCCCGACATCACCTATCTTGAGGAAAACGCCGACCGCATCCGCGGTATCCTGCTCACCCACGGACACGAGGATCATATCGGCGCTATCCCCTATATCCTGCGAAGCATCAACCCCGCCATTTACGGCACCAAGTTCACGCTCGGCATCCTTCGCAACAAGCTCTCTGAGCATTCCCTGCCCTACTCTCCCGATCTCCGTTGCGTAAACGCCGGAGATACTGTCAAGCTCGGTGAATTTTCGGTAGAGTTCATTCACGTCAACCACTCGATAGCCGACGCCTGCTGTCTCGCGATAACCACCCCCCAGGGCGTGGTGGTACACTCGGGAGACTTCAAGCTCGACCTCACCCCCATAGACGGCGAGATGATGAACATCACGCGACTCGGCGAGATCGGCAAGAAGGGCGTTATGCTCTTTATGTGCGAATCCACCAACGCCGAGCGCCCCGGCTTTACCCCCTCCGAGAAGACGGTAGGAAAGTCGCTTGAGTACATCTTCAATACCAACACCGACAGAAGAATAATCATCGCGACCTTCTCCTCAAACGTTCATCGCGTTCAGCAGATAATCAACGTCGCCCACAGACACAAGAGAAAGGTGGCTATCACGGGACGAAGCATGCTCAATATCGTCAGCGCCGCAGTCGAGCTCGGATATATGAACGTTCCCGAGGGCGTGCTGATAGACGTCAGCGAGATACGCCGCTACAGACCAGAAGAGATAACCGTGGTGACCACGGGAAGCCAGGGCGAGCCTATGTCGGCGCTCTACAGAATGGCGTTCTCTGATCACTCGCAGATAACGCTCGGTCGCGGCGACCTCGTCGTTCTCTCCTCAAGCCCCATTCCCGGCAACGAAAAGCTCGTCAACAGAATAATCAACGAGCTTATCAAGAACGGTGTCAGCGTGCTCCACGACCGCGCCGTTGAGGTACACGTATCGGGCCACGCCTGCGCCGAGGAGCTAAAGCTTATGAACGCTCTCCTCAAGCCCAAGTATTTTATGCCGATCCACGGCGAATACCGCCATCTCTACGCCAACAGAGACATAGCACTTGAGATGGGAATTCCTTCAGAAAATATATTCATCTCGGATATAGGCAAGGTGTTTGAGATAGACAAGAAGGGCGCGAGATTTGCCGAGACCGTACCCTCGGGAAAGGTGCTGGTTGACGGATACGGCGTCGGAGACGTCGGAAACATCGTGCTCCGCGACAGAAAGCATCTCTCGCAGGACGGCCTTATCGTCGTCGTAGCGTCGGTCGATACAGAATCCGGACTCCTTCTCTCAGGACCTGACGTGGTCTCTCGCGGATTCGTTTACGTGCGCGAGGCAGAGGAGCTTATGGAGGAGATAAGACAGATCGCCGCAGACGTCATCTGCCGCTGTCTCGACCGCAAGAGCTGCGACCGTATGGAGCTTAAAAACGCTCTACGCGACGATCTTACCAAGTTCCTTTACGCCAAGACCAAGCGCAAACCGATGGTTCTTCCCATCATTATGAACGTCTGAGACCGCTTGATTTTGTAAAAAAGTTGCAGTTCATCGTATTTTGTGATGAAATTCATACATTGTTCATAAAATGTTCAAGCTTTAATCATTGTAACATTGTATAATAGGTAAGTGTATTATCGCTCACTATGTAAAAACAAAAAATAAAAGACAAAGGTGGACCCTAAAATGGGAAAAATGAAAATTTCTAACAACAAGAAGAGAAACAACGGCGGCATGCCCTCCTGGTTGCTTTCTCTCATAGTAGGACTCGTTGCCATCATCGTAGTAGGCACATGTCTTGCATCCTTCGTCGGCTCTACGGGCGTGATCGGTAGATTCAGCACCGCTATGGAGACCGAGAATTACTCTGTAAACCAGCCTATGATGAACTATTTCTATCAGACGGCTTACAGCTCCTTCGTGTCGGGTACCTACTACCAGACACTCGGATCCTACTGCTCTCTTAACAATGCTACCTACGGCAACAGCGGTCTTTCTCTTGACAAGCAGGTCATAGGTAAGGGAACGTACGACTCCATCCTCGTTCCCGAGGAGTACAAGGACAAGACCTGGCACGATTACTTCATGGATCAGGCTATCGCTACCGTTGAGCAGGTACTCGTATTCTGCGAGGTTGCAAACGAGCGCGGCATCGAGCTTACCGAAGAGGAGCTTGAAAACGTAAAGCTTGGCGCTGAGGCTCTCGCAGAGCAGATCAGAGTTTCCAAAGACGCTTACGGCAGCACTCCCTACGCAGGTCTTTCCGACAACGCTTGCATCTCGGCTGCATTCGGCGACGGCGTTAAGATGTCCGACGTCCGCAAGGCTCTTGAGCTCACCTCTCTTGCAGGCAAGGCTCAGAACGATATCTCTGAGGAGCTTCTTGACAAGGTCACTCTTGACAGGATCAACGCAGAGTACGCCGAGAACCCCAAGCACTATGACCTCGTTGACTTCCTTACATACGGTTTCTCGGTCAAGTACGACACCGTATCCAAGGACGTTCTTGCCGAGATAGGCGAGGACGCTAAGGAAGCAGACCACAAGGACGAGATCCTTGCGGCTTACAAGGAAGAGATCGCAAAGGCTATAGAGAAGGCAAAGGCTCTCTCTGCTATCACGGATAAGGACGAGTTCCTCAAGTTCGTTCTCAACGACAAGCTCGACGAGATCTACGACGATACCTACGAGGAGCTCAAGGAAAAGGCTAAGCTCGAGGTAAAGGTAATTCCCTCCGAGGAAAACGTTAAGGCTATCAAGGAAGCTATGGTAGCAAAGATCTTCGAGGAGCTCTTCGCTGAAGAGGTCAAGGACACCGCCGTTGACGACGTTGAGGAAAAGGACGACAAGTTCTACGCTTACGAGATCGAGATAAACAAGATCTACGGTGAGTTCCTTACCGATCTCAAGGCTTCTCTCTACTCCGATCTTCTCTCCACAAAGGAGTCCTGCCTCTCCGAGCAGTCCACATACACTGTTCCCGAGAAGCCTGAGGACGAGAAGGAAAATCAGAAGTGGCTCTTCGCTGACGACAGAAAAGAAGGCGATATTACACTTATCGAGGACGGCGACGGCGCTAAGGGCGCAGAGGTTGCTGTTACAGATAAGCACTACACCGCTGACGTTTACCTTATGGTAAAGCCTCGCTACAGAGACGAGGTAAAGGTTCGTGACGGTGCGTATATGGTATTCACCAAGGAAGATGACGCTAAGGCAGTTATCGCTGAGCTCAAGGCAAGCGGAAGCGTTACTCTCGAGTCCTTCCTCGCACTTGCAGAGGAGAAGGCAGGCGGCCACAGCGAGCTCAAGGATTACGTTGAAGGCTCTATGGGCAGCGCAGATTTCGACGCTTGGTTCCTCGACGAAGCAAGAGTTAAGGGCGAATACACCGCTGAGCCCATCAAGGCAAGCACCTCCTCCTTCATAGTTGCATACTTTGAGCAGGTTGGTGAGATCACCGGCTGGCAGGCAGACGTTAAGTACACCCTTTACAATCAGGACTTTGAGAAGGCAAGCGAGGAATACACCGAAAAGTACTCCTCTACCATCGAGCGCAAGGATAGCGTTCTCAACAAGATAGGTAAGTAAAAACCGTAGCCCCTGCGTCCTAAAGGAACGCAGGGGCAATTTGAAGTTTATACGGAGGTTTTATATATGGTTCTCGAGTCAAGACAGACCACGGTCGCTTACCGCTGCCCACAGTGCGGCGCGGGAGTTATGAGCGTGGTAAATCTCTTTGCTCTTCACGCGGATATGATAAAGCTGAAATGCGATTGCGGCGGAAGCGAGATGACATTAGTGCATACCAAGGATAATAAGGTGCGCTTCACAGTTCCTTGCATCTTCTGCCCAAATCCTCATCATTTCACTCTCAGCTCGCACGGCTTCTTCGACAAGGAGATGTTTGCGCTTCCCTGCCCCTATTCGGGCATGAATATCGCGCTGATGGGAGACACCGACAGAGTCAAGGCGGAGCTTGCGCGCTCCGAGCTTGAGCTTCTCGAGCTTCTTGAGGAGAACAACGCCGAGAGCTTCTCGGCTCTTCACGAAAAGCAGGAATTCAACGATCCGCAGGTGCTTGAGATAATCACCTACATCATCAAAGAGCTTGACGACGAGGGCAGGATAAACTGCCTGTGCGAGAGCGACGAGGAGGGAGATTACGAGCTTGAATTTCTTCCCGACGCGGTGAAGATAAGCTGCAAGAGATGCGGCGCGTCGGCACTGCTCCCCACGAATTCGCTTATCGACGCCTACGAAATACTCGGCGCGGACTCGCTTGAGCTTAAATAAAGAGCAAAATCAGCGCAAAAATCAAAATCTGATTGACATCGGCGCGAAAATATAGTATAATACAGTTTGATAATAAATTTCTTTTTTAATTCGGGAGAAAAATTATGAGTGATATCAACGTAACACTTTCCGAGCAGGAGCAGGTCAGAAGAGCTAAGCTCCAGAAGCTCGTAGATGAGGGCAAGGACCCTTTCGTAAAAACACTTTTTGACGTTACCGCACATTCTGACGAGATAAAGGACAACTACGATTCTCTTGAGGGCAAGGAGGTCGCTATCGCAGGCAGACTTATGTCCAGAAGAATCATGGGCAAGGCTTCCTTTACTCATATCGCTGACAGAAACGGCGAGATCCAGGTTTACGTCAAGAGAGACGACATCGGCGAGGAGGATTACGCTTCCTTTAAGAAGGATTTCGACATCGGCGACATCGTCGGCGTACGCGGCATCGTTTTCAAGACCAACAGCGGCGAGGTATCGGTACACGCAACTCACTTTGAGATGCTCGCAAAGGCTCTCCGTCCCCTTCCCGAGAAGTTCAAGGGACTTAAGGACATCGACGCTAAGTACCGCCACCGTGAGATCGACCTCATCATGAACGAGAGCGTTCGCGACACCTTCGTTATGAGAAGCAGAATAATCAACTTCCTTCGCACCTTCCTTAACGGCAAGGGCTTCCTTGAGGTTGATACCCCTATTCTCCAGACCGTAGAGATCGGCGCATCTGCTCGCCCCTTCGTTACACACCACAACACTCTTGACATTGATATGGTGCTCAGAATTGAGACCGAGCTCTTCCTCAAGAGACTTATCGTAGGCGGCTTTGAAAAGGTTTACGAGGTTGGACGTATCTTCAGAAACGAGGGTATGGACACAAAGCACAACCCCGAGTTTACCTCGATCGAGCTTTATCAGGCTTACACCGACTTCCGCGGAATGATGGATCTCGTTGAGGAGATGATGAAATCTCTCGTGCTTGAGGTCTGCGGCACTACCGTTATCAACTATCAGGGCAAGGAGATCGACCTAGGACATTGGGAGCGCCTTACAATGATAGAGGCTGTCAAGAAGTATTCGGGCGTTGACTTCTCCGAGATCAAGACCGACGAGGAGGCTATCGCCATCGCTAAGGAGAAGCACGTAGAGCTTCCCGAGATCCCCACCAAGGACGCGATACTCGTTGAGTTCTTCGACGCTTTCGTTGAAGAGAACCTCATTCAGCCTACCTTTATTTACGATTATCCCGTTGAGAACTCGCCTCTCGCAAAGCGTAAGCCCACAGATCCCGCATTCACCGAGAGATTTGAGTACTTCATCAACGCTACCGAGTTCGGTAACGCTTTCTCCGAGCTCAACGATCCTATCGACCAGAAGGCTCGCTTTGAGAAGCAGATCGCTGACCGTAAGGCACTTGATCCCAATACCAACGCGCAGGTGGATTACGATTACATTATGGCTCTTGAGCACGGCCTTCCCCCCACGGGCGGACTTGGCTTTGGCGTTGACCGCCTCGTAATGCTCCTGACCGACTCCGCATCTATCCGCGACGTCCTCCTCTTCCCCACCATGAAGCCCGAAGCAGGTAACTCCTTCGCCACCGAGGATGAGGAAGAATAAAGTTAGTT
Organism: Clostridia bacterium; assembly: GCA_017504545.1. Lineage (GTDB taxonomy): Bacteria > Bacillota > Clostridia > Oscillospirales > CAG-272 > HGM12713. The sequence goes on from JAFVRA010000150.1 coordinate 6,539, forward strand.
TTATACAGGATTTCTTGTTCTTTTCTTGAAAGAAAAGAACCAAAAGAACTTCAATGAAGGGAATAAATAAAGATAAGCTTGTGCGCCGATATATGCACAAGCTTATTTTTAATATTAAATTCATACCTATTTCAGCAAGTCATCCTGAGCGAGCGAAGCGAGTCGAACTTTTGGGAGGGAGAGCGGTAATATAGCGAACCCGAGCAAAAGCGAAAAATGTCAAGACATTTTTCGGGATCTACAAAAAGATTTGGTTGTCTTGCGTTGCTTAATGTTACTTTTTGACC
>JAFVRA010000151.1 GCA_017504545.1 Clostridia bacterium
GAGCGTAGTCTTACACAAAGCCTCTCCTTTTAGGAGAGGTGGCTGCGCAACGTTTGCTTTGCAAACTTGCCGTTGAGCGAAGCGAAACAGGTATGCAGACGGAGAGGTCTAAGATAATAAAATCCCAAACGAGATCCCTCGGTCGTGGGCGAGCCACTCCCTCGCCTTTTTTCGCCTAACACGGTCGAAAAAAGGTTCGACTCCGCGCCGGTTTTTGTTATGCCACCCTATCTCACCAATATCTCGCCGCTCCGCTCAGGATGACCTGCTCAAATGGTGTGCGGTTATATTTTTTAGTTTTTTTCGGGACGCCGAGGACGTCGTCCCCTACAGGTTTTGGTGCTTTTCCTTAAATTAATGCCTGTAGGGGAGCATTCCATATGCTCCCGAAAAGGAACGGGCGGATATGGAATCCGCCCCTACAGATTTTATTCTTATCGGTAGGGGTTGGCGCCCTCGACAACCCTAAATATTGTAGGGGAGGATACCATCCTCCCGTCATTTATAAAAAATCATTGCGTTTTGCTCGGGACGCCGAGGACGTCGACCCCTACCGGCTTGTGCGAAATTTGATATTTTGCCTCTATGCGAGAGCCTTGCTTCTGCCGAAAAAACGCGAGAAAAAGAGTCATAAATTTTTTAAAAGCTATTGACAAATTATTTCCTTAGAGTTAAAATATACGGGTTGTGATTTTTTGATTACGGAGGCTTTTGATGAACAAAGCTCATATTGCGCACCATCCGCATATCGCGGGCGCTCCTTCGGGAAGGGGCGGCTTGCACCATATATTAGAGGGCGTTCTGTCCTTCACTCGCAAAAATACCGTAATGGTGATCGCTCTCGTTCTCGCGGCTGCCACGAGCGTTATCGTGCCGCCCGACGCCGAATACCTCGGATATTTCGATTTCAAGACGCTCACCTGCCTTTTCTGCGTTCTTGCGGTGGTCTGCGCTCTTAAAAATATAAGATTTTTCTATATGCTCGCTCAGCAGATAGTAAGGCTCTTCAAGAATGCCAGAATGTGCGTGCTTGCGCTTGTTTACGTGACCTTTATCGGCTCGATGCTCATCGCAAACGATATGGCGCTTCTGACCTTCCTGCCGCTCGGATACTTCGTTCTCTCAAGCACGGGCAAGCATAAGTACATGGCGTTCACCTTTATTATGCAGAACATCGCCGCAAACCTCGGCGGTATGCTAACGCCATTCGGAAATCCTCAGAATCTTTATCTCTATACAAAATACAACATCCCCGTCGGCGAGTTTACGCTCATAATGCTCCCCCCCTTCCTCATTTCTATCGCTATCATCACGCTCTGCTGTCTCGTGTTCGCCAAGGCTGAGGCGCTCGTATTTGAGGGAGAGAGCATAAGCATGCCCAAAGGAAGAACGATACTCTATCTTGCGCTCTTCGCGCTCTCTATCGCGATCGTCTTCCGCGGAATTCCGTATCTGATAGGATTGATAGTTATTCCTGCGGTACTGCTCTTTGCCGACAGAGACGCGCTTAAGGCGGTGGACTATCCGCTTCTTCTGACCTTCGTTTTCTTCTTTATCTTCGCGGGAAATATGGCAAGGATTGAGGCGGTGCGCGAGCTTTTCTCGTTCCTGCTTGAGAAGAACACTCTGCTTTTCAGCGTTCTCTCCTGCCAGTGCATAAGCAACGTGCCCTCGGCGATACTGCTCTCTCAGTTTACGGGCAATTACCCCGCGCTTCTCGTGGGTGTGAACATCGGCGGCGTGGGAACTCTCATCTCCTCGCTCGCAAGCCTGATCACATTCAGAGAGTACACCAAGCACAACCCCGGCAAGAGCGGAAAATACATACTTCTTTTCTCAGCATTCAACTTCGGAATGCTTATTATCCTCACGCTCGCGATGTCGTTTATACTTTGATGCGGCGGTAATCTGAAAAAAATACGCCTCCCCTTGCTTTTTGCAAGAGGAGGCTTTTAATTTTTTATTTAATTTTTTGACGAATAGCTCTCGCAGAACTCTGCGACGATCTCTGCCTCCGAGAAGCGCTCGCGCACTCCGCAGATGAGCTGGTAGGTCTCGTGTCCCTTGCCTGCAAGGAGAATGATGTCGCCTTGCTTGGAGTTTTCAAGCACGTACTCTATCGCCTTTCGTCTGTCGGGGATAGCGACGTAGGGGCAGGTGCCTGCGGTGAAGTAGGATGCGATCTCGCCGATGATAGCCCAGGGAGACTCGTTATCGGGGTTATCCGAGGTAAGTATGCAGAAATCCGCGTCTCTCGATGCTACGAGTCCAAGCTCGGCGCGGCGCATTCTCGTTCTTCCGCCGACAGAGCCGAAGAGGCAGATAAGTCTCGTGGGGCTGTAATTTCTTAGTGCCGTGAGAGCTGCCTTAAGGCTTACGCCGTTATGCGCGTAGTCGATAACGACGGTTGCACCATTCGGAAGCTCGTAGGTCTCAAATCTTCCTTTGATGCGGATATTCTTCATCGCCTCTATGATCTCTTCTGTCTCAAGCCCTAAGCGGCGGCATACTGCGATGGCTGTAAGCGCATTGTAAACGCTGAAATCTCCGGGGAAGGAGAGCGATACGGGGAGGCACTCGTCGCCATGTGTGCAGTTGAAGTTTACGGCTATCTTGCCGGGTGCGCGGAAGAAGGCAACGTCACTTGCGGTATAATCTGCGGCAGATTTGCCGAGTCCCGAGATGCTTGCCTTGGGGCAACGGTTGCCGCTTATCATCTCGCTCGCGTACTGATCGTCGTAGTTGTAAACGATATATTCAGCGCCGTAGTCGGTAAAGAGCGAGTGCTTGCAGTTCTTGTACTCGTCAAAGTCGGCGTGCTCAAACTCGCCGATATGGTCGGGCGAGAGGTTGGTAAATACGCAGATATCAAACTTGATGCCGTGAACTCTACCCATCTTGAGCGCCTGAGAGGAGACCTCCATGATGACTATCTTGACGCCTGCATCAACCATGCTTCGCATATATTCCTGCAGATCGTAGCTCTCGGGAGTCGTGTTGACCGTGTCAGCCTGATAATCTCCGTAGTTTATACCGTTAGAGCCGATATATCCCGCGGGAATGCCGTTTGCCGAGAGGATGTTGTATATAAGCAGGGAAGAGGTGGTCTTGCCCTTTGTTCCCGTGATGCCTACCACGGTAAGCTCGTCCGCGGGGTATCCGAAGAATGCCGCCGAGAGCTTAGCGAGAGCAATTCTCGTGTTCTTTGTGATTATTATAAAGGCGTCGTCGGGGAGTCCGATGTTGTGCTCTGCGACGAATATCCTGCAGTTGCGGCTGTAGGCGTTTGCGGCGTAATCGTGTCCGTCGCTAAGCGTACCGGATATGCAGACGAATACCGAGTCGGCAAGCACCTTGCGCGAGTCCGAGCAGAGAGATACCACGTCTGTCCTTGAGGTATCGACACCTGTTCGGTTGATTATTTCGGTATAGTCTATGACCTTCATCAATTCGGATAAAAGCATGGTTCTTTTAACATCCTTTCCGGCGCGTTTTCATCGCTTCGCCATAAAATTTCATAAGGGGCTCGTCGAAATCTATCGGCTCCTTACCACATTCGACGATAGCCGAGAGGGCGAGAAGCTCTAAGGAATCCGTAAAGTATTCGGGCAAGGGATTTTGCTTTTTTATCAGAGAGAGCTCGGTGCAGCCGAGTATTATCATCTGCGCTCCTCTTGCGATAAGCGAGTTTGATACGCGCAGGAAGCTCATCAGGTCGGGAGCGGCACCGCTCTTTATCTGATCGAAGATGATATGCGTTATAACGCTCTGCTCGTCGGGAGTGAGCGGCAGCACCTCTATGTTGTACTCGTCGAGAAATTTCTGATACGCGCCCGAGGCGGCAGTACCCTCTGTCGCAAGCACGGCTATTCGCGCAGCTCCCACGCTTTTGCAATATTTTGCGGTCTCACGGATAATGTTGAGGACGGGGATGCTGACCTCGTTGCAGATACTGTCGTAAAAATAATGAGCGGTGTTGCAGGGGATCGCGATGACCTCGGCGCCTGCGCGCTCAAGTCTGAGTGCTTCTTCTATCATAGCGCCGGTAGGATCGTCGCTCGACTGCCCGAGAATGAAGGACGAGCGGTCGGGGGTGTCTGCCCTTGAGGAGAGCAGGAAGTTTATATGGTCGCAGTCGCGAAGCGCTCTTGTGTGAGAGATGAGCATCTCGCAAAAATAGACGCTCGCCATCGGTCCAAGACCGCCGAGAATTCCGAGAAGTCTGGGTGCGCCCTTTTGCTCGGAGCATATTTCGTTCTGATACACGGGCTCACCACCTTTCTGCGATATTTACGGAATGTCAGCCAAAGGAGAGCTTGAGAAAAGCGTATCCTTGTCGGCTATCACGAATTTGTGCTCAAGAGTGCTGATCTCTGCCTCGACTGCCCTTTGGTATTTAGGGGAGACGGGGATCATTATAGGCAGAGTATATTGCTGCTGCTCGCAGAGCGAGAGGAGCTGCTCGGCTATAATACGGGGCTCGTTTGAGGGAGAGAGCTTGATATATCTGCACGATAGATCAAGCGCGCAAAGCGGCGATGATCTTTCGTCACAGATAAGCGAGACGATACCGTATTTATAAAATATCCGAGCTGATATACGGTGAGAGGTCGGCGTATTTCCCAGAATGTAGGGAACGAAATATTCGCGCGCGTTCTCTCTTGCTTGTCTGTCGCTCATAATTCCTCCGAGTGAACATTCTTATACACAATAATTATAGCACAGAACTCTGCCTTTGTCAAAGGGGATTGCGATTTTTTAGCTCTTTTTTTGTAAAAGAACACCAAAATCTTACGCGACGCTCTTGCAAAAGGTGAAAAAATTGTATATAATGTAATTAATAACTTATAAGGAAGAGCTTGAAATGAAAAAAGAGACTGTTTATAAGGTGTTTTCTCAGATGCCCACGCTTAAGACCGAGCGACTCTCTCTGCGCCCGATGCATATCATCGATGCCGAGGATATGTACGATTACGCAAAGCGAGCTGACGTGACCGAGTACCTTCTCTGGAGTCCTCACACATCTATATCATATACCAAGGATTATCTCCGTTACATTCAGGACAGATATTCGCTCGGAGATTTTTACGATTGGGCGATAATCGAGCGCGACAGTCGCCGAATGATAGGAACCTGCGGCTTTACGCGTATAAATACCGCCAATAATTCGGGTGAGATAGGCTACGTCATAAACCCCGATTTCAGCGGTCGGGGATACGCCACCGAGGCGGCGAGAGCCGTTATGGAATTTGGATTTTCAGAGCTTGATCTGCACAGAATAGAGGCGAGATTTATGAAGGGCAACGACGCTTCTCTGCGAGTTATGGATAAGCTCGGAATGTCCTTTGAGGGCTATCATATCGACGAGATATTCGTGAAGGGAAGCTATCGCACCGTAGGCGTTTGCGCTGTTTTGAGGGAAAAATTCACAAAATCAACATAATTTGCTCAAAATTTCTTGACAACGCTCGCCCAAAGGTATATAATGGTTGTAGTTCTACTATATTATTAAGATACTTCAAAGGCCGCACAGGTCGTAAAAGGAGGAACAATGCTTTTCATTCTGATATTTTCGGTAATATTCTGCTTCTTTGCAGGTCTTTTCATGCTCTTCGGAGCACTGAAGGGAAGAAAGTATAAGTGGCATCTCTCGCTCGCGCGCATAATCGTCGCTCTTATATCGGCGGTGCTCGCTGCGATGCTTGCAACATTTTTGTCCAACCTCGTGATCAGATTTGTTCTCAATCTGGCTATCACTAACGGTTGGTTCCTTGAGGTAGGAAACATCCTCGCAGAGCTTCCTACGGGCGTGGGCGTTGCGACCGCACTTGCTTCGATGCTCGTCTCCCCCATACTCTTTATCCCGCTTTTCTTCATTATCAAGCCTATCCTCAATATCTTCGGCAAGCTTATCTCCCGTCTGATCGCGAGAGTAAGTGACGGCAAGACCAAGAAGTCTGACGACGCTGAGACAGCTGAGGCAGCTGAAGCTAAGGAAGAGCCCCAGAGAGACGAAAACGGCAGAAAGATAGTAAAGAGAAAGCACTACAAGAAGAGAAATGAGGCGCTCATCGCACACTATTTCAATCCTCTCGGTGCGGCTCTTGGCGCACTTTGCTCACTTCTCGTATTTTGCATCGCTCTCGTTCCGATAGTCGGCGCGATAGACGTTGTCAACGATATAGTTCCGCTCTTTTCCGATACTCTTATGGAAGAGGCAAGCGAGGCTGAAGGCGCTACCGAAAACGCCGATATGCTGGATATTGCAGGTACGGCGCTTGCTGCACTTAACGGTCTTGACAACAACGTCGGCGCTCTTACCATCAAATACACGGGAGGTAAGCTGCTTTACGGCGCTATGACAACGAGCGTTATCAACGGTGAGATGGCAAATCTCAATAAGGAAGGCGAGCTTCTTGCTTCGGTAGCAGAGGCGGCTGTAATAGTTCTTGACGAGGAAGAGGCGCCTGAAGAGAAGGCTGCGGCTGTAAGAGCCGTATCTCCCGCGTTTGATAGATCAGTTGTTACCCGTACGCTTATCTCCGAGTTCTGCACCGTTGCAGGCGAGACCTGGGATGCAGGTGAGTCCTTTCACGGCGTTGAAAGACCTCAGCTCGGCGGAGACTTTGAGGCTATCACCTCTGCGGCTATAGACGTTTTCGCTACCGCGGATTCTCAGAACATCAAGAAGGACGTTCACGCTATCACCGAGGCAGTTGCGGTCCTCTTTGAGAGCGGTGCTGCGGGCGATCTCCAGAACGATCCTATGTCTATTCTCGGAGACGAGGAGACCACCTCGGCACTCTTCGCGGCGTTCCTTGAAGATGAAAGACTTGATCCGATGGTCGACGGCTTTGCTGACTTCGGTGTAAATATTCTTCTTGATACCACTCTTACTCCTAACACCAGAGAAGAGCTTTACGAAGGCTTCGTAAACGGCTTCCTCGCTGTAAGAGGAGAGGACGAAGCGGCGCTGACTAAGGCGTACGCCGATATATTCGACGACTACGGTATCAGACTTGATGACGAGACGATAGCCTACGCGGCTGAGTGCAAGCTCAAGGGCGAGGATATGAACAACTGGCTCTTTATGCACGTTGTAAAGAACGAGGCGGAATTCGTTGAGAAGACCGAGATAGTTTCTGCCGATATGATCACGGGTGGCGTTACCCCCATTACCAACAGAGAGCACGAGGCAGACGCTCTTGCACACGCTTTCGCGGTAGTTTACGGTATGACAGCAGACCTCAAGGGTGACTCCTTCAACACGAAGAGCCTGATAGGCAAGTTCGGCCCCGCGCTCGACTCCTTCACTATGACCGAGACTATCGGTGCAGGCAAGACAGGTCTTGTGCTTACGGCTGTTCTTCAGTCCAAGACTGTACACGATCAGCTCGGTATGAGCGTTATAGAGGCTACCAACACCGCGAATTCCATCGTTGAGAACTCGGGCAAGAAGGACTATGCGACGGTAATGCAGTCGCTTACGGGAATCATTGAGGTTCTCGAGGCGGCGTCCGATAAGGGCACGAGCACCAAGGAAGCGGTTGACAAGATGCTTGACAACCTCACTCCCGAGGCAGCAAACGTAATGCAGACTATGGCAACTCCCAACGTCGTAAAGAACTACGGTGTTCCCGAGAACAACGCAGAGCCCGTAGCTAACATGATCTCCGACACCTTCGGCAACCTTCAGGACGTACCCGCAGAGGAGTACGACAAGGAGGCAGCTGCGGTTGCGGATATGATGAACGTTATGATGGCGATGGGTAATAACAACTCGAGCAGCACCTTCGGTGGCGAGGATAGTGATACTCAGCTCTCGGCAGACGAGTACGTAACTAACGTTATGGACTCCAAGGCTATGTCAAAGACTCTCGTAGATACCGTTTACGGAGAGGGCGACGAGCCTAAGGTAGACCCGATGAACTCGAACAGAAATCTCGGAAGCAACGAGAGAACAGAGCTTCTTGAGTCTCTGAACTCCAAGTGGGCGGCTTCTCCTAAGGACGAGACTACCAAGAGACAGATAGTTGCTATCGCGGCTATGATGAATATGGTAGTTGAGGTAACCGATGCAGGCGTAACCGAGGTAGTTCCCGCATAATTAAAAGCAAATGATCATTCAAGAGGCTGTCTTTTAAAGACAGCCTCTTTTCGTTCATTTAAAGTTTACACTGCGTTGAATTTTAGGAAATTTTTATGGATTATAATATGAAGGATACGTATAATGAGAGGAGTTTTTCAGGATGATAAAGACCTTGATGAAGAGCATCAGAGAGTATAAGCTATACTCGGTGCTTGCTCCGCTTATCATCGCAGGAGAGGTGGTCGTGGAATGTATCATTCCCTTCGTTACCGCCGAGCTCGTGCGAAGGATAGAAGAGAACAGCGGAATGGATGAGATAGTCAAATACGGCCTGATATTGCTCGGGCTTGCGGCTCTGTCGCTTACCTGCGGCGCGCTTGCGGGATATTTTGCCGCAACTGCGGGATGCGGATTTGCAAAAAATCTGCGCCACGATATTTACTATGCAATTCAGGGCTATTCGTTTGCCAACGTGGATAAATTCTCAACGGCAGGTCTCGTGACCAGACTTACCACCGACGTCAGCAACGTGCAGATGGCGTTTATGATGATAATCAGAACGGCGGTGCGCTGCCCGTTGATGCTTATCTTTGCGCTTGTAATGGCTATTGGAGTCAGCCCAAAGATGTCGCTTGCCTTCGCGGTGATAATCCCCGTGCTTGCGATAGGACTTTTCTTCATAATCAAGAACGCGCACCCGATATTCAAGACGGTGTTCAAGAAATACGACGCGCTGAATAACTCTGTTCAGGAAAACGTCTCGGGAATGCGAGTAGTCAAGGCATACGTGCGCGAGGACTACGAGAGAGCAAAGTTCTCGAAAGCCTCCGGGGACGTTAAGGACGGATTTACCAAGGCAGAGAAGATACTCGCGCTCAACAGTCCGCTTATGCAGTTCTGCTTCAACGCGCTTATGCTTATGGTCTGCTTCTTCGGCTCGCGCCTGATAATCAGCACGAGCGGCGCTGATCTTGATATCCCCGGATTTTCCGCGCTTCTCACATACGGCGCTCAGATACTTATGAGTCTGATGATGGTTTCTATGATAATCGTTATGCTCTCGATGTCGATGGAGTCGGCAAGCCGTATCGCCGAGGTGCTTCGCGAGAAGAGCGAGATAGTCAATCCCGAATGTCCCATCACCGACGTTCCCGACGGAAGCATCCTCTTTGACAAGGTAAGCTTTTCTTATAAGGCAAACGCTGAGAAGAGAGCGCTCAAGGATATAAACCTCTTTATCGCCTCGGGCGAGACGGTCGGTATCATCGGCGGCACGGGAAGCGGAAAGACCACGCTTATTCAGCTTATCTCAAGACTTTACGACGTAAGCGAGGGTGCGGTCAAGGTCGGCGGGATAGACGTCCGCGACTACGATATCGAGACTCTGCGCGATCAGGTCTCTGTTGTTCTTCAGAAAAATCTACTCTTTACGGGCACAATTAAGGAAAATCTGCGCTGGGGTGACCCAGACGCCACCGACGAGGAGATGGAGCGTATATGTAAGCTCGCTCAGGCTCACGAGTTTATCAAGAGCTTCCCCGACGGCTACGACACCCACATAACTCAGGGCGGTACCAACGTCTCGGGCGGTCAGAAGCAGAGGCTTTGTATCGCTCGCGCTCTGCTTAAAAAGCCTAAGATACTCATTCTCGACGACTCCACGAGCGCGGTCGATACCAAGACCGACGCGCTTATCCGCAAGGCGTTTGCCGAGGAGATCCCCAATACTACAAAGATAATCATAGCTCAGCGCGTGTCGTCCGTCGAGCACGCTGACAAGATCATCGTCCTTGACGGCGGTAGCATCGAGAGTGTCGGCAAGCACTCCGAGCTTATGCTCCGAAGCCCTATCTACAGGGAGATATACGAATCTCAGAACAAGGGGGCGCAGGAAGATGAAGAATAATAAAAGACCTCCCATGAAAAAGGGCGTGCTCAAGAGGATAATGAAGATACTCTTTAAAGAGTATAAGCTTCAGATGATAGCAGTAGCGGCGTGTATCGTGATGGTCTCGCTCGCATCTACTATCGCGAGCCTCTTTATGAACAAGTTTATCAACTATATCGGAGAGGGACTTGAAAACGGCCTTGACAGCGTCAGCTCAAAGATAACGGTAGCCGTTATCTCCATGCTCTGCATATACGCGCTCGGCTGGCTTGCATCCTTTGCCTATACTCGCATAATGGCGGTGGTTACTCAGAGCTTTTTGCACAGTATGCGAAAGAAGATGTTCGATAAGATGCAGAGCTTCCCCTTGCGCTACTTTGACAGCAACGCTCACGGCGACATAATGTCGCATTACACCAACGATATCGACGCTATCCGAGAGCTCGTTTCCTCAACTCTGCCTCATCTGATGCAGTCTGCGCTTATCGTAGGCTTCCTTGTGTTCAATATGTTCTACCTCAGCGCGTGGATGGCGCTTGTAGTCGGCTTTGCGAGCATCGCGATGATAGTGGTCGCAAAGAAGATCGGCGGCAGAAGCGCGAAGAACTTTATGGCTATGCAGAGATCGATCGCTAAGACCGAGGGCTTCGTTGAGGAGATGATGAACGGTCAGAAGGTAGTAAAGGTATTCTGCCACGAGGAGCAGAGCGGCAAGGACTTCGACAAGGTCAACGACGAGCTTTGCAAGAACGCTACTGCCGCAAACCGCTTTGCGAATATCCTTATGCCTATTATGGGTAATATCGGTAATATCCTCTACGTGCTTGTCGCGTTCGTCGGCGGTATTCTCATAATCAACTCGGTTCCCAACGCGTCTCTTCAGCTTCTCTTTGCCAAGCTGACGGGAGATGAGACGGTGTCTGCGCTCGTAAATATCAGCGTTGTAGTTCCTTTCCTTAACGCCTCCAAGCAGTTCACAAACAACGTAAGCCAGGTGTCTCAGCAGATAAACGCCATAGTAATGGCGATGGCAGGCGCGGGACGTGTGTTTGAGCTTCTCGACAACGAACCCGAGATAGACGACGGCTACGTAACGCTCGTAAACGCGAGAGAAGAGAATGGCGAGATAGTTGAGAGCGAGACGCGCACGGGTATGTGGGCGTGGAAGCATCCCCACGGCGACGGAAGCGTTACCTACACGAAGCTTGAGGGCGACGTCCGTATGGTCGATATGGATTTCGGATACGTGCCCGAAAAGATGGTTCTTCGCGATATTACGCTCTATGCAAAGCCCGGACAGAAGGTCGCCTTCGTTGGCGCTACCGGTGCGGGAAAGACCACGATAACCAACCTTATCAACCGCTTCTACGATATTGACGACGGCAAGATAAGATACGACGGCATCAATATCAATAAGATCAAGAAGGCAGACCTGCGCCGCTCGCTCGGCATAGTTCTGCAGGATACCAATCTCTTTACGGGAACGGTAATGGAGAACATCAGATACGGAAAGCTTGACGCTACCGACGAGGAGTGCATCGCCGCCGCAAAGCTTGCGAACGCCGACGACTTTATCACGAGACTCCCCGAGGGGTATAACACTATGCTCACGGCAAACGGTGCAAATCTCTCTCAAGGACAGAGACAGCTCATCTCGATAGCCCGCGCGGCTGTGGCAGATCCGCCCGTAATGATTCTCGACGAGGCGACCTCGTCTATCGATACGAGAACCGAAGCGATAGTGCAGAGAGGTATGGATGCTCTTATGCACGGCAGAACGGTATTCGTTATCGCGCATCGCCTCTCGACAGTCCGCAACTCCGACGTTATTATGGTGCTGGAGCAGGGAAGGATCATCGAGCGCGGAAGCCACGACGATCTTATCGCCCAGAAGGGTAAATATTATCAGCTTTATACAGGCGCATTCGAGCTTGAATAATGTTAATAAAGATATTAATAAAAAGAAGCCTTCTCCTCGTGAGAAGGCTTCTTTTTGCAGAAACAAAAACGGGAGGATAATATCCTCCCCTAC